>CAIRQL010000079.1 GCA_903880675.1 uncultured Holophagaceae bacterium
CCAGGGGCTTGCGGTCAGCGGGCTCGTCCGGGTCCACAGGCTTGGGCTTCTTGGGGGCCGCCGGGGCCTTCAGGTCCCAGACGTACAGGCCGGGCTTCTTGGGATCCATCACCCGGGCCAGCAGCTTGGTGCCGTCGGGGCTGAAGGTCAGGTCCGAGGCCCAGCCACTCAGCTGGGTGAAGACCTCGCCCTCCCGCAGGCCCTGGACCTTGGTGCGGCGCTCCAGCTCCAGGGCCGTGTGGGTCAGCTCGGCACAGAAGCGCTGGTAGCCGTCCTGGGGGGCGAAGCCAAAGGTGGCCGTAAAGGCCTCCTCGAACTCTCGCTTGCCCGCCAGTCGGGTCCAGAGGGTCTGCAGGGCCTTGGGATCTCCAGAGCGCTCCTCCAGCCACGCCAGGTAGGCGCTGCCGCCCAGGTAGGCCATGCTGCCCCCCAGGAAGCCGTCCATGCCACTGAGGGTCCAATAGCCGGGCAGCTTCCCCTCCAGGGCCCACTGGCGCAGCACTGCCGCGCGGATGGCGCTGTGGGGGCGGCCGCTGCCCGTGAGCTTGCCTTCGATGAGGGTGGCGTAGCCCTCCGTGACCCAGCGCGGGGTCTTGCCCACCAGGGGGCCCACCACGTCGGTCCAGCGCTGCCAGAAGGTGGGCTTCCGCTGGGGCCGCAGCAGGTGGTGCATGTGGGCCAGCTCATGGGTCACCAGCAGCTCCGCCCACCCGTGGTGGTGGCCGATGGCGGAGTCCGGCTCCGGCTCGGTCTTCCAGAGGATCACCATGGGCCGCTGGGGGAAGGGCCAGGCGCTGCCATTGGCCTCCATCACCGGGTCCTGGATGACGATGTCGATGGGCTTTTCCCACACATAGCCCACCAGATCCAAGTACTGGGCGTGGACGCCCTCCACCCGGCCTGCCACCTCGCGGCCGAAGGCCTCGAAGGCCGCCGGGCAGTGGATGCGGTAGTGGGGCGTGGTGAACGTGATCCAGGCCGCGTCCGGCGCCTGGGCGCGCGGGCCGGCCTGCACCAGGGCGGGCAGCAGAAGAAGGCTGGAGAGGAGGGTTGGGCGGCGCATGCCTCCAGTTTGACCAGGGAGTGACCGCAATCACTATTTGAGACGGTTTCTCAAATAAGCCTTGAGGTGAGGAGATCACAAGATGAGACTCGGTCTCATGATTGTGCTTGCCCTCCCCCTTCCTGTGCTGGCGATCCCGGTGGCCGAGCGCTTCGGGAGCAGCCCCAGTCCGGTCTTGGACCGCACCGTCCTGACCATGGGGACCCAGCTGCGGCTCCACCTGGAGGGGGGTGGGGATCTGGGTCAGGCCTCGGAAGGGGCCCTGGCGGAAACGGCCCGCATCGAGGCCGCTTGCTCCACCTGGAACCCCGCTTCGGCCTGGAGCCGCCTCAACGCCGCCGAAGGTCGCGCAGTACCCCTGGCGCCTGAGTGGCTGGAGCTGCTGGCGCAGGTCCAGGCCTGGCAGCGGCGGACCGAGGGGGCTTTCGATCCCGTGCTCATGGCCCTGCTCCAGGCCTGGGGCACCCGCCAGGGGGGGCGGACGCCGAGTGCAGCAGTCCTGGCGGAAGCCCGGCGCGCCTCCGGCTCGGCTCTGCTGGTGTTGGACCCGAGCAGCGGCTCGGCCCGGCTGGCCCACCCAGGCGCCGGGGTGGAGGAGGGCGGCTTTCTCAAGGGCTACGCCCTCGATGCCATGCGCAAGGTGGCGGGGGTGGCCTCCGGGTGGCTGGACTTCGGCGGCCAGGTGCTGGCCTGGGGGCGGGCCCTGAGGGTCGACATCGCCGACCCCCTGGACCGGCGCCTGCCCCGCTGCAGCCTGCTACTGAAGGGCGCCTCGCTGTCCTGCAGCGGCACCTCCGAGCGCGGGCGACACCTCCTGGACCCCCGCAGCGGCCAGCCCTGTGCGGCCTGGGGCAGCACCGCCGTGGTGGCCAGCGATGCCCTCAGCGCCGACGTGCTGTCCACGGCCCTCTACGTCCTGGGGCCCGAGGCCGGCCTGGTCTGGGCCGAGCGGCAGGGGGTTGCCGCCGCCTTCCTGCTCAACGATGGCGAGGTCCGGATGACCCGGTCCTTCCGGTCCCTGCAACCCACCCTGCTCACCCGGGAGTCCCGATGAAGCTGCTTGTTCGCCCCCTCCTCTGCGCCCTGCTGGCCAGCGCTGCCTGGGCCCAGGAGAAGCCGGACCCGGACCAGCGCATGGCCGACCTGGAGCGCCGCCTGGAGGCCCTGTCCAGAGAACTGGAGTCGCTCAAGACAGGCAGTGCCGCTCCAGCTCTGACGGAGGAAGGCCGCTTCGGCCTGGGGGCCAGTGCCAGCAAGGTCTATGGGGCAGCGCCGGGCCTGAGCGTGGGGGGCTACGGCGAGCTGCTCTACCAGGGGAAGGCCAGCACCCTGCAGAGCGGTACGCACGTCGGCAGCGAGAAGACGGCGGACGCCCTGCGCATGGTGCTCTACACCGGCTACAAGTTCAGCGAGCGCATCGTGTTCAACGCCGAGATTGAGTTTGAGCATGGGGGCTTCAGCGATGAGCACCCCGAGGGCGAGGCCATCGTCGAGTTCTACTACCTGGACTTCCTGCTGCACAAAGCCCTCAACCTCCGGGCCGGTCAGCTGCTCGTCCCCATGGGCTTCGTCAATGAGCTGCACGAGCCGCCGGCCTTCCTGGGTGCCCGCCGTCCCCAGGTGGAGCAGACCATCATCCCGAGCACGTGGCACGAGGTCGGTGTGGGCGTGCACGGGGACCTGGCCAGTGGCCTGAGCTACCGGGTCTACCTCATGAACGGACTCAATGGCACCCGCTTCTCCGCCCGCGGCATCGCCGACGGCCGCCAGGATGGCAACAAGGCGCAGGCCCAGAGCCTCGCCTGGACCGGTCGGCTGGACTGGACCCCCCGGAATGGGGTGCTCCTGGGGGGCAGCTTCTACACCGGCAACAGCAACCAGACGGGGACAGGGGCGGCCCTCACCACCACCCTCTGGGATGTCCATGCCGAGTACCGGGGCCAGGGTTTGCAGGTGCGGGGGCTCTACGCTGCCACCACCAACCGGGCCGCCGGGGTTGCCGCCCTGGACCCGACGGACCCGGCCCGCACCGTGGGCACGCAGCAGTGGGGTGGCTACCTGGAGCTGGGCTACGACGTCCTGAAGGGCTCCCGCATGGCGCTGGTCCCCTATGTCCGCTACGAGCGGCTCGACACCCAGCAGGCGGTGATTCCGGGCGTGACCCGGGACCTCGGCGAGGACCGCACCCTGCTGACCGCAGGCCTGGCCTTCAAGCCCATCCCCCAGGTGGCGGTGAAGGCCGACTGGACCCGCGACGAGAACCACGCCCGCACCGGCCGCAACCAGTTCAGCCTCGCCCTGGGCTACACCTTCTGAGGCCTCCCATGCTCCGTCTGCTCGCCCTCCTTCTGCTGGCCCTGCCGCTTTGTGCGTCCCTGCCCAACCCCCAGGAGGCCCTGGCCCTGGCCTTCCCCGGGGCCCAGCTGCTGCGCAAGGAGTACACCCTCAGCGAGGCCCAGGTGGGGCGAGTGAAAGCCCTGGCCCAGGTGGACCTGGCGGGGACCTGGATCGTGGCCTACGAGGCGCGCCGGAATGGTGTGCTGGTGGGGGTCGGTCTCTTCGACACCCACCGGGTGCGGACCCTGAACGAGACCCTCCTGGTGGCCATCTCCGCCGAGGGCCGCATCCTGCGAGTGGAGGCCGTGGTGTTCCGTGAGCCCGCCGAGTACCTGGCCAAGGAGGCCTGGGTCCGACAGTTCGAAGGCAAGGGCCTGGACCCTCAGCTCAGCCTGAAGGGGGCCATCCATCCGCTGTCCGGCGCCACCCTCACGGCTCACGCCATGACCGATGCGGCTCGCCGCTGCCTGGCCCTCCACCAGGTGCTCTACCGGGAGGCGAAATGACTCCACTGGAGCGCTGGAGCCTGCACCTCGCCGCCCTGGCCACGGCGGGCACCGGTTTGGTGGACGGCCTGCTGCGCGGGTATGGCGAGCGGCCGGGCCCCTTCGGACCGGAGGCCCACCCCTGGCTGGGGACGGCCCAACACCTGCACGTGCTGGTAGGTCCGGTGCTGGTCTTCACCCTGGGGATGCTGGTGCGCGGCCACCTCTGGTCGCGGCTGCAGGGCGGCGCCGAGGGCCGTCGCACCGGCCTGGGGGCGGCCCTCCTCATCGCCCCCATGGTGCTCAGCGGCGGCGCCATCCAGGTGGTCACCAGCCCGGTCTGGCGGACTGGCTTCGCCTGGGCCCATGGCCTTGCGTCGGGCGTCTTTCTGCTGGCCTACCTCGGCCACCTGACCGCCAACAGCTGATAGCCAACAGCTGACAGCCGATAGCTGACAGCCGATAGCCGATAGCTGATAGCTTTTACCCCATGTCCAAGATCCGAATCCTCAGCGACCAGGTGGCGAACCAGATCGCAGCTGGGGAGGTGGTGGAGCGGCCGGCCTCGGTCCTGAAGGAACTGGTGGAGAACGCCCTGGACGCTGGGGCGCAGCGCATCGAGGTGCGCTGGGAAGAGGGTGGGAAGCGCCTGCTGGAGGTGGCCGACGACGGCTCCGGCATGGCCCGGGACGACCTCTACCTGGCCCTGGAGCGCCACGCCACCAGCAAGGTGCGCACCGCCGAGGACCTGGGCCAGCTGGCCACCTTCGGGTTCCGAGGCGAGGCCCTGCCCAGCATCGCCAGCGTCAGCCGCTTCGACCTCACCAGCGCCGAGGCCGAGGGCGCTGGGCAGCGCCTGCGCTGCGAGTTCGGCATCATCAAGGAGGTCACTCCCACGCCCCGCAGCCGGGGCACCACGGTGGCTGTCCGGGACATCTTCGCCCAGCTACCGGCGCGGCGCCGCTTCCTCAAGTCCACGGACACCGAGCACGCCCAGCTCTGGGGCGTGGTGGCCCGCCTGGCACTGAGCTCGCCGGGCGTCCACTGGACCCTCCGGCCGGACCGGGGCGCACCGCTGATCCTGCCGCCCGTGGCGGATGCGGGTCAGCGCCTGGGCCCCCTCCTGGGGGAGAAGCTGGGTCGCCTGGTTCCCTTCGTGAACGGCGAGCGCCCCTGGCAGCTCCGGGGCTTCCTGTCGCCGCCGGACCTGAGCTTCCGGGACCGCAACCACCTCTACCTCTTCGTCAACGGCCGGGCTGTGCGGGACCGCCTGCTGCTGGCGGCGCTTTCGGAAGGCTGGTCCGGCACTTTTGCCAAGGGCAGCTACCCGGCGGCGGTGCTCTTCCTGGAGCTGCCCCCCGAGGCCGTGGATGTGAACGTGCATCCCACCAAGGCCGAGGTGCGCTTCCGCGAACCCCAGCGCATCTTTGCCTGGGTGCGTAGCGCCACCGAGGAAGCCTGGTCCCAGCTCCGGGGCGGCCTGGCCTCGGTGCTCGAGATGCCACCCAAGCCCGTGGAGGCCGAGTTCGACCTGGATCCCTCCCGCCGCAGCGCAGCCCAGCACCCGCGCTTGTGGTCCGATCACTCCGGCGGCGGGCTGGCCACCTACGAGGCCTTGTCCGGGGCCTTCGAACCCCGGGCCCTGGACCGGACCTATCCCACGGCGGCCCCGGCCCAGCAGGCGGCGGAAGGTGAGGCAGACGCCCCGGCCATTCGCTACCTTGGGTCCTTCCAGCGGACCTATCTGCTGGCCGAAGTCATGGGCGAGGCGGGCCCAGAGCTCTGGATCATCGACCAGCATGTGGCCCACGAGCGGGTGCTCTTCGAGCGGCTCTTCCTGCGCCGCCACGCCCCAGCCGTCCAGCCCCTCATGCCGCCACAGGTGGTGCGGGTGGGACCCGCGGACCTGGCCCGGCTCCAGCCCTTCCTGCCGGAGCTGGCAGTGGCGGGCGTCGAGGCCGAGGCCTTCGGCGCCGATGCCCTGGTGGTGCGCGGCCTGCCGGACTTTCTGGTGGACCGAGATCCGCAGACCCTGCTGGACGACCTGCTCATTCGTCTGGAGCGGGAAGGGCGGGTGGACCTGGATACCTTCCGCCGGGACCTCAACGCCGAGCTGGCCTGTCGCGCCGCCATCAAGAAGCACCACGCCCTGCCCCCGGAGCTGGCCCTGCGCCTCATCCAGGACCTGCTGGCCTGCGAGGTCCCCAACACCTGCCCCCACGGCCGCCCCATCCTGAAGAAGCTCAGCCTGGCGGACCTGGAGCGGAGCTTCGGGCGGCGAGTCTGAGGGGGCCTGCTCGGAATCGGCTGCGCCGCTTCCGAGAAAGAAAAAACCTGGTGTTGGTCTTGGTCCGTGGCCTCACTCCGGCCGCTGGAGGCGCTCGGCGATGAGGTCCACGCCCAGGCGTTTGGCAGTGGCGTAGAAGGCGGGGCGGGCGAGGCCGAGGGTTTCGGCGGCTTCCGCAACGCGGTATCCGCAGGCCTGCAGGGTGTCCAGCAGCAGGCGTCGCTGGAAGGCCCGGGTGGACTCCTCCCAGGTGTGGGCCTGGGTCTCCGGGGCGGCCAGCTCCGGGAAGTGGGCGAGGCGGAGGGTGCCCTCGCCGCAGCGCAGGATGGCCCGCTCCAGGGCGTGAAGGAGCTCTCGCACATTGCCGGTCCAGGGCAACCGCCCCAGGGCCTGCGCCAGACCGGGGGCCAGGGCCGGCGCCGGGCGCTGCAGGCTCTGAGCGGCGCGGGCTGTCAGCTTGGGCAGGAGGAAGGGGAACTCGTGGCGACGGGCGGCCAGGGCGGGCAGGCGCAGCACCGCCCCCTGGAGGCGGAACAGCAGGTCCCGGCGGAAGGTGCCGGCCGCCGCCAACTCCTCCACGGGAAGGTGGGTGGCGGCCACGAAGCGCACATCCACCTTCACGGTGTGATCCGAACCTACCCGGCGGACCTCCTGCTCCTGGATCACCCGCAGCAGGAGCGATTGCAGGCGTGGCGACAGGTCTGCGATCTCATCCAGGAACAGGGTGCCGCCCCGGGCCGCTTCGATGGCCCCCCGCCGATCCCGGTCAGCCCCCGTAAAGGCGCCCTTCACATGACCGAACAGCTCGGACTCCAGCAGACCCTCCGAAAACGCTGAGCAGTTAATGGCCTGCAGATCTCCCTTGCGCCCCGAGAGCTGGTGCAGCTGCCGGGCCGCCAGCTCCTTGCCGCTGCCCGTGGGGCCGAGGATGAGCACCGGCAGGGTCGTGGGCGCCACCCGCTCCAGCTCCCGGAGCAAGGTGGCCATGGGCTCGCTGCCGTCCGTCAGCAGGAGCCCCGGGTCCAGGTCGACCTGCTCGGGGAGGCGCTCCCGGAGGCGGGCCACCCAGGGGGCCAGCAGCAGGGCTTCCAGGGCCTGGCCCGGGAGGGCCTCGGGGAGATGGGCCAGCAGCAGACCCCCCACGGTCAGCCCCTCCCAGCGCAGGGGCTGGCTCTGCCAGACCCAGGCGCCATGGGCGAAGGGCGGCAGGGCCCCCTCCCGGGCCAGGCGGCTGAGGGCGCCCGGTGGCGGGAGCGCCCCGGCCCCCAGGGTCTGCAGGGTGCCGCCCTCCTCCCAGGCGATCCAGGCAGGTTCGGTGCGGGCGGCGAGGGCCTCCTCCAGGACCTGGCGGGGAGCGGCCTCCGGGGCCAGGTCCGGGCGGGGCCAAAGGGCGGCGAGGCGGCGCTGGTGGCGGGGCGAGTCAGCCCGGTCGGCGATGGCCTGGAGAGCGAGGAGCTCCCGAGGCCGCCGCTCGCCAGGGACCCGCTCCAGCACTTGAACCCCCAGCTCCAGGCGCATGATCTGGGTGGGGCAGGCTCGCCAGGCGGCCCAGAAAGCCTCGGGGGTTTCCGCCCCCCGGAACAGGCGGTGGGCCTCCCAGCTGAGGCGGGTCTCCGGGTCCGCATTCGCTGGTGGGGGCTCGGTCAGGGCTCCCAGGGCGGCGCTCAGGAAGCGGGTGTAGGGGTGCGCTCCGGCACCCTCCAGGCCCTCCCGCACCAGGTCCCACTGGGCCTCGTCCGCCCCATGGCTGGCCAGGAGGCCCCAGCCCTCGGGGAAGGTCGGGTGGGCGACCACCAGGGCCCGGATCTGCACCAGAGCAGCCTCGGGTTCCAAGTGGACCTCCGCCAGTTGAGCGGCCTCCATGGCTCGCCAGGGCTGGGGCAGGGCCCCCCGCAAGGCCGCCCAGCGACCATGGGCCGGCAGGTCCGCCCACTGGAGGGCCGCCACCGCTGCGTTGGAGGCGGCCCGCTCGCCCCAGGCCGGGGCCCGCAGGCGGGTGAAGTGCGCGTGGGCCAGGGTGAAGGCCCGCAGGGCCGCCTCCGGGTCATAGCCCTGGAGCGCCCGCCGCCCCTCGGCCATCCAGTGAAAGGGGTCCGCACAGGGGTGAGCAGGTGTACCCCAGGCCGGGTAGCCCAGGGTGGGTGCCGCCGCTTCGCCGCCCCAGCGCATGCGGAGGCGGTCCCAGGTGGGGTGGCCACAGGCCGGTGGCAGCGGGGGTCGCAGTCGGTCCTCCCCCAGGTCCGCCGCCAGGGCTGGTCCCCAGCCGGCAGGACCGTCGGCGGGCAGCCGCAGGGCCAGCACTGCCGCCAGGGCGGGCTCGGGCGGGCACCCCCCGCCCAGATCCTGTGGCAAGTGAGGGGCCAGCCCACCGGGCGAGGCACCCCAGCCCCGACCCCAGGCCCGGAGGGCGGGGTCCAGCATCCAGGTCCCATCCGGGAGGCCCTGCAGTCTAGGCGAGCCCTGGTCGGCGGTCAGCTCTGGGGGCAGGGTGTCCAGCACCAGGGGTCCGGTCCAGGGCTGGAGGCGGGCCCAGGAGAGGGTCGGGTCCAGGGCGCCTTCCGGCAGCAGGCGGCCCTCCGTGTCCTGGGCCCTCAGGAGGGTCTCCCACCACCCGGGGGGCAGGGACCGCCAGGGCTCCGGAACGAGGTCCAGCCAGGGTGGCAGGAGCAGGCAACCCGCTGCGTCCACGGCCCCCAGGCGGGCCACCCAGGCCAGCCGGGCCGGTCGGTCCAGGAGAACCGTGCCCGCCGCCATCCAGGGGGCGCCGTCGCCCTGCAGCAGGGCCTCCCAGGCCCAGGCCAGGAGCTCACTCTCTCGGGGGCCCCGGCGAGCCGGGGGTGTGGCGGCGCTGCCGTGTCGCAGGCGGGCCACCCAGGCGGGGTCGGGGCGGGGTTCCCAGACTCCCGGAGGCTGCAGCACCCGGGGGCCCAGGGGCCGCCGGGCCTCCTGGTTCAGCCGTGGCCAGCGGCCCTCCCGGCCCCCCAGCAGCCAGGCTTGGGAGATGGCCGCCAGCGCCCAGACAGGGTCACCCCAGCGTCGGCCCCGATCCACCCCCCAGGGTGGCTTCCAGTGACCCAGCCAGGCGGCCCGGATCATCCCAACATGCCCCGCCAGACCTCCCAGAAATCAGGGAAGGTCTTGGCCACGCAGTGGGGGTCCTGGAGCTCGCCGCCCCAGCGGAGGGCGCCGACGGCGGCAGCAAAGGCCATGCGGTGGTCGTTGCGGGGGCTGAAGGGCGGCCGGGGGGCCGAGGGGGCTCCCGGTGTGATGCGCAGGGTGTGATCCCCGATGACCTCGGCCTGTCCACCCAGCCAGCGCACCAGCTCGGCGGAAGCGTCCAGCCGGTCGCACTCCTTGAGGGGCAGGGTGTGGAGGCCCCGGAGCTCCGAGGGGCCGGGGGCCAGGGCCGCCAGGGCCGCCAGGACGGGACCCAGATCCGGGCAGTCCGTGAGGTCTGCATCCAGGCCCCGGTGGAGGGAGCCTGAGACTTCGAGGGTCTGGGGCGCCACCCAGGCTACCTGGCAGCCGACGGCGACCAGGATATCGGCCATGGCCCGGTCGCCCTGGGCGTCCTCGGGGTCCAGGGGGCCGGCCCGCAGGGTCCGGCCGGTGGCGGCGGCGGCGGCCAGGAAGGCGGCGGCACCGCTCCAGTCCCCCGGCAGCTCCAGGTCCCGACCGGCCAAGGCACCGCCTGGAATGAGCCACTGGCCAGCGTCCAGGCGGGCCGCGCAGCCGAAGCGCCGCAGCCACTGGGTGGTCAGCTCCAGGTAGCTGGCGCTGGCCGCAGAGGTCCAGGTGAGCCGGCTATCACCGGGCAGGGCGGCGGCACCCAGGGCCAGGCCCGACAGGAACTGGCTGCTGAGCCGGGCGTCCACCCGCAGGTCCAGGGACTGGGGCGGCTCGGCCACGGGGTGGAGCCAGGCCCCGGTGGCATCCGGGATCCAGCGGGCGCCGAGGGCCTGGAGGGGGTCGAGCAGGGGACCGAGGGGCCGCTCAAACAGGCGGGGATCGCCCTCCAGTCGCACGGGGTCTTGGGCGCAGAGGGCCAGCCAGGGGAGGAGAAAGCGCAGCGTGGTCCCGGAGGCACCCAGCCAGAGGGGCCCCTCAGCCCGGGGGCGCTGCCCACCCTGGATCTGCCAAATTCCAGCCGCTTCCTCCAGTGGGAACCCCAGGCTGCGCAAGGCCTGGCGCATCCACCGGGTGTCCTCGGCCTCGAGGCCACCGCCCAGGCGACTCTGGCCCGGGGCCAGGGCTGCCAGGAGCAGGGCCCGGTTGGTCACGGACTTGGACCCGGGAATCCGCACGGGGTGCAGGGCCCCGCCGGGTCCGAGTTGGCTGTCTTGAGGAAGTGACAAGGGCATGGGGGCAGGTTGCCGTGAGGCGGCCCTCGCCGCAAGGGCTAAAGCCTGGACCACCAGGAGGTCAGCTGATGTTTTCGTAGATGGGCTTGGTGATCCGCTTCTCGGTCGTCAGGGGAAACTGGTAGATCCCGTAGAAGTCGATGACCTGCACATAGCGCAGGGTGATGGTGCAGGTGCCCACCTCGCCATTGCCCGACTTGGTGATGCGCAGGGCGCTCTTGTCGGCCAGCACCTCGGCGACACCGAGGGACCGGGCCTTTTCCTTGACCTCCCGCTCCAGGACCTCCACCGGCTTGCGGCTGGCGCCGCTGGCGATGAACTCGCAGGCGTCCACCAGCTCGCTGTTGCCGTAGTAGACGGGCACAGCCTTGAAGGCTGCTGCGCCCAGGGCGCTCAGGAGTAGGAGGGACACCAGGCACCCCACCTTGCCTTCACCGCGCTGCCGCTTCATGGATGCCTCCGGGATCATTTCGGGTCTTCGAGGGCCTGCCTGGCCAGAGGGGCAACCAGGGGCCCATCTGGGCCGAGCAGGGTGGACTGGGGATACTTCAAGGCCTGGCGGAAAGCCTGGGTGGCTTCGGCCCGATAGGCCGGACCCAGGTGGAGGAAGCATACGCCCGTGTGGAAGTCGATGCTGCCCTGACTGATGCCGCGGGTGGTGCTGAGGCGGGTGTCCCGCAGCAGGTCCACGGCCCGATCGAAGCGCCGGAACTTCATGAGGGCGACGGCCAGGTTGAGGCGGATCAGGTGGGCCTCGTCCCCCTTGGCCCGGACCTCCAGCAGTCGAAGCTGGGCCAGCAGGGCCGGGTAGCAGATGTCTGGGTCGCCGAGGGGGAGCTCCC
>CAIRQL010000080.1 GCA_903880675.1 uncultured Holophagaceae bacterium
CTTCATGGCCCCGGGCGGCAGCATCTGGGGATTGGCGGCCAGCTCCTGGTAGATCTTCACCAGGCTGGGCTCCTGGGGCTCGTTCACCTTGAAGCGCACGGTGATGAGGGCCATGCCAGGACGGCTCATGCTGTAGAGGTATTCCACTCCGGGGATGCCCCAGAGGCGGCGCTCCATGGGGTTGGTGACCTGGCTCTCGATCTCCTTGGGACTGGCGCCAGGATAGGGAATGTAGAGGTCCACCATCGGCACGATGATCTGGGGCTCTTCCTCCCGGGGCGTAATGACCACGGCGAGGAGGCCCAGCAGCAGCGAGGCACCGACGATGAGGGGGGTCAGCTTGCTGCGCAGGAAGCCTTTGGCGAGCTTCCCGGCCAAGCCCAGTTTTGGCTCACTTGCCATGGTTCACCCCGCTGGACAGCTCGATGGGCTGGCCATCCTGGAGGGAACCGGGATGATCGATGATGCTCTCGCCCGACTTCAGGCCGGACCGCACGGGCAGGTAGCTCCCTGCCCCCTCGCCCAGCGAGAGCCAGCGCAGCTCCGCACGACCTTCCTTGGCGATAAACACGCCCGTGAGCTCACCCCGCTGGACCAGCGCACTGCGCGGGACCGAGAGTCCCTCCACCGCCACGCCAGCCACCAGGATCCGGGCAAAGGAGCCCTGCCGGAGGCCCTTGGGCTTGAGCACCTTGGCGCGCAGGGTGCCCTTGTGGCTGTAGGGATCCCCACCGGGAGCCAGGCCCGTGATCTGGGCTTCGCCCTGGACGCCCTCGGCTTCGAACTTCACCTTGGCACCGGCCTTCAGGCCCTTGGCCTCCTGGTCGGAGAGCGTGGCCACCAGCTCCTGCTCGCCGTCGCCGATGAGCTCCAGCAGGGGCATTCCGGGCCCGACAAAGTCACCCTCGTTCACCTTGCGCGACTGCACCACACCGGAGAACGGGGCGCGGAGCTGCGTGTAGCCGATGTTGGCCTTCAAGGCATCCACCCCGGCCTGGGCCTGGGCCACCTGGGCCGTGACCTGCTCCAGCTCAGCGAGGGTGCTGGCCTTCTGGGCCTGGAGGGCCTGGATGCGGCGGTGATGGGCCTGGATGGTGGCCAGCCCCGTCTCGGCGGCCTTCAGTTGGCCCTGCAGATCCTCGTCGCCCAGGGAAATAAGCAGGGCACCAGCGGCCACCCGCTGCCCCTCCTGCACGGGGACGCGCCGGACCTGGGCCGCCATGCGGGTCCCGATCATGGCGGTCCGGGTGGACTGGAGCGTGGCAGCCACCCAGGCACCCCCATCGGGCGCGCCCTGAGCCACCAGGGTGACGGCCACCTTGGGCAGTGTCTTCGTCTCGGGACGGGCTTCCTTGTGGCCACAGGCCAGGGTTCCGAGGAGCGTTCCGGCCAGGGTCAGGGAGAACAGAACAGTCTTCATGGAGTCACTCCTTCAATGGGGTTACCGGTGGCCAGATCAAGGCCGGCGCGACTGACGCGAAGGTCAAACAGACTTTGGAGGATGAGGGTGCGGGCGCCCTGAATGGCTGCTTCCGCATCGAGCACCTCGATCAGGGGGGCGAGGCCCTCTCTGTGGCGGGCCTCCCGTAGCCGCTTGGATTCCTGCGCTGCCACAAGCGATTGCTGGGCAGCCGAGTACTTGGCCTCTGCGGCAAGAACAGCTTCCCGAGCCACGCGAACTTCGTGCTCAGCCTGCTGCTGCCGGAAGGTGCGCATCTGGATCGCAGCCCGCTCCTGAGCCCTGGCCACATTGGCCTTGGCCACATCAGGTGCGGAGAAGACCTTCCACTTCACCCCCACGGCGGCCCAGGTCCAGCTGCCCTTCTCGGACCAGGAGTGGTGCAGCGTGCCGGCACCCACCTCCAGGCCTACTTCGGGACGCAGACTGCCCTGGGCGGCTTTGGCGCCTTCCCCAGCAGCCTTGGCCTGGAAGTCCGCTGCCACCAGATCACCTCGGTAGGAGGCTCCCTGGGCGATTGCGGGCTGTTCGGGCACCAGCGGCGTGGCCAGCGGGCCCTCAACGGGACCGGCTCCCGTGAGCAGGCCCAGGCCCGATCGGGCGGACCGAACCTGCTTGATGACATCAGCCTTCTGAGCGTCCGCCTGGGCGTGGAAGGACTTGAGGCGCTGCAGCTCGGACTCGAGCATGAGGCCCTGGTTCACCCGCGCTCCGACGAAGTCCTCCATGCCCTGGATCCACAGCCGAGTGTCGTCCACCCACCGCAGGGCCTGCTCGGCCACCTGGGTTCCGAAGTAGGCCTCCACCACCATCTGGGCCACCTCCTGCTTGCGGCGTTCCTGGCTGGCCTTCTCAGCCTGAGCCATGTACTCCCCGGCCCGCCTGGCTGCGGTGAGGCGCCCCCCCGTATAAAGGGGCTGCTGGAGGACAGCCGAGCCACCGTAGGCCGTGATGGCATCTGGGTGGTTCAGGCTCAGGGGGTTGAAGTCCATCGCCCCGATGCGGGACTGGTTCAGCTTGATGCCGAAGGCCATCATCGGCTCATTGGTTCGCATGCCGTGGGCACCCAGGGTCAGCGTGGGCAACCGCAGGTCCCGGTAGCCATCGGCTTCGGCCTGGCGGCTCTCGACCATGGCTTGGCCCGCCTTCAGGCCCGCCTGGTCCGTCCAGGCCCTGCGGATGGCCTGAGCCACGGAAAGCGGCTCGGAAGCCGCCCCCAGGGGGGCACCGGCAGCCAAGAAAAACGCCAGAGTCCAAATCGTTTTAATGCTCATAAAGGAATACTCCAGGACAAAAATAGGGAGCCCATAGGGCACCTATTCACTTCAGGGCTTTGTAGATCAGTCGGGCGCGGTCGCTCACGTGGCCGCAGACCAGGTCGCAGAGATCCCCCACCAGGGGCATGATCGGCGTAAAGAAGACGGCGTTGCCTTCGGGCTCTCGGCTCACCAGGCCCACCCGGACCAGGCAGGCCAGGTGCTTGGAGGCGTTGGCCTGGGAGAGGCCCGCAGCCTCGGCCACCTCACCCTGGATGAGGGGGGCGTGGGCGTCCAGGAGGGACCGGAGAATCTTCAAGCGAGAGGGATCCCCCAGCGCACTGAAGAGGCCACTCACTTCGTCGATCATCGGGTTGCTCAGCTGGTGATTCATTGGATCAACTCCATGCGACTATGATCATCTAGTTTCAGATCCAGTCAAGCCCTTTTTTCTTGAGCTTCCCAAACAAACTGTATACCCATCGGATCATTCAGAGACAAAGGTTTCCATTCTGCTGTCAAGCCACCAGAAGGGGGTGTTCGGTGCCGTTGATCCACCAGGAGGAGTAAAGAGAAAACTGAAACTGGTTATCGGCCAGAGTCCGCAAAAAAAGGGTCTTCCGGGATTTTCGGGAAAGAAATCTCACCGCATAGAACACAGAGAGCGCAGAAGAATACGGGGAAAGAATGGAACACCGATGAACACCGATAAAGGCTGATGAACACCGATTGGCGGGGTGGTGGGTTCGTTCGGCAACGCGCATGGGCTCCATCCCGGGGCGCCGCTGCTGCGCCTCTTGGGGGGCGCGGCCGTGGCACCCCGGGATGACTTCCGGCGACGCCGGAAGCCGCCTTCGGCGGGCCCAGGCAGGGGGGGTCGGCGCGCCTCTGCGCTCTCTGCGTTCTCTGCGGTTGGCGGTTCTGCTTCCCCGGGATTCCCGGATGACCCAAAAAAAAGACGCTCCGCGAAGGACACGAAGACGCCCTGCGGGCGAAGGAAGCTCACGAATTCACCTTGGCCTACCCCGGGCATCCCCAAGGGGGCGGCCCCTTCGTGTCCCTTTTCAGCAGTTCTTCGTGAACTTCGTGGAGATCCTTGAGGGCCAAATAGGCGGTGCATGGCCGAAAGGCAGGAAACAGAAATCACCCCCTCGGGGATTCCCAGGATGGGGACAGGGCCCTAGGCTGGAACCGGAGACTCCCGTGGACGACCTGGACCTGCGCGCCGCCAAGATCCGCCTGCTCTGCACCGACGTGGATGGGGTGCTCACGCCGGGGGGCCTCACCTACGGCCTGGAACCGGGCCACACCAAGACCTTTCATGTCCGGGACGGGGCGGCCATCAAGTGGCTCCAGCGCGCCGGCATCCCTGTGGCATTCATCTCAGGCCTGGAGGCCGCCGCCACCCGGAACCGGGCCCAGGACCTGGGCGTGGAGGACTGCTTCGCCGGGCACCTGGACAAGCTGCCGGTGCTGGAGCAGCTGTGCGCCAAGTACGGCCTCGAGCCTGACCAGGTGGCTCACCTGGGGGATGACCTGCCGGACTTACCCCTGCTGCGCCGCGTGGGTTTGGCCGCCTGTCCCTCGGATGCGGCGCCGGAGGTGAAGGCAGCCTGCCACTGGGTCACAGACATCCCCGGCGGCCAGGGACTCCTGCGGGCGGTGGCAGAGCGGATCCTCAAGGCTCAGGGCCGTTGGCGCGATACGGTGGGCAAGTACGAGGTGTGACATGAAGGTACTTGCCGTCCTCCTGGCCGCTGCGGCAGTCCTGCCCCTTTCTGCTCAGGCAGGCCCCGGCGTCCGGGTCCACCTGCTGGCACCCTCGGGAGACCTGCGGGACGTCACCGGCGGAACGCCGGGCCTGGGAGCCGCAGCCTTCGTGACCATTCCCCTGAGCCGGGGCCTGGTGCTGCGCCCCCTGGTGGGCATCCAGCTGTTGCCCAAGGGCGACACGGCGGGCCTGCCTGGAACCAAGTCCTCGGCCACTTCCGCCGACCTGATGGTCGAAGCCCTCTGGTTCCCCGACGAGGAACCGGACCGTGGCGTCTACCTGCTGGGCGCCGTCGGTGGTCAGCAGTGGCGGGTCAGCGCCACCGGCGCCTCCCCTTCCAACCGCAGTGCCACCCGCATCGGCGCCAGCGGCGGCCTGGGGTTCCAGTTCAGCCTGCGCCTCGGGGTCGAGGCCCGGATCTTCTGGAGCCCCGTGGACGCCACCCTCACCGCCACCGGCTTGATGGTGGCGGCGACGGTGCGCTTCTAGCAACCACCTGGTTTTCGGTCAGCACACGCTGAAAAGGCGCTCCACGAAGACGCCCTGCGGGCGCAGGAAGCACACGAATGCACCCTGCCCTTCCCCGGACATCCCCAAGGGGGCGGCGGCTGGCTGCGGCCCCAAAAAGCCGTTCTGGCTCTCGGCCAACCTCAGCCTGAAGAGGCAACTGGTTCGAACGAGGGTAGAAGCAAATAGAAGGCGGATAACTGCAAAACCCCAAAAATTGGTTCATCCGGGAATTCCGGGAAAAAGAACTGCCAACCACAGAGAACGCAGAGAGCGCAGAGGCGCGCCGACCCACCGTGCATGGGCCCGCCGAAGGC
>CAIRQL010000081.1 GCA_903880675.1 uncultured Holophagaceae bacterium
GAGATGTACCGCCATCCCGCCAGCTTCTACGTGTCCATCGCCTACATGTGCTGGAGCAGTCGCCGCGGCACCCTCACCCTGGCGGCCGATGGCCAGCCTTCCTACGATCTGTGAGGCTCCCATGATCCGACTCACCACCCCCATCACCGAAGATCAGGTCCGCACCCTCAAGGTCGGTGACGAAGTGCTGCTCAACGGCACCGTCGTCCTCAGCCGGGACATGGGCCACAAGTTCATGAAGGAGCAGAAGCCTGAGTGGCTGAAGCCCATCCTCGAGAACATGGTCATCTACCACTGCGGCCCGGTGGTGAAGAAGAACGCCGACGGCACCTGGTCCTTCGTGGCCGCCGGTCCCACCACCTCTATCCGGGAAGAGCCCTACCAGGCCGACGTCATCGAGACCTACAAGGTGCGCGGCGTCATCGGCAAGGGCGGCATGGGCAAGAAGACCAGTGAGGGCCTGCAGAAGACCGGGGCGGTCTACCTCCACGCCACCGGCGGCGCCGGCAGCCTGCTGGCGGAGCGCGTCAAGCGCGTCGTGGACGTGAAGATGCTCGAAGAGTTCGGCAGCCCCGAGGCCTTCTGGATCATCGAGGTGGAGGACTTCCCCCTGGTGGTCACCATGGACAGCCACGGCGGCAGCCTCCACGAGATCGTCGCCCAGACCAGCCAGGACCGGGCCAAGGCCCTGACCTCCTGAGACCTGGAGCCGAACCCTTCCGCCCGCTAGTCTGAACGGATGGGTCCCTCCTACCGGCAGTTTCGCCATGACTTGGCCGAGGCTCTGTCTGCCTTCCTGGAACCTGAGGAGGCTATGGCCGAGAGCTTCCTCTGGCTGGAGGAGGGCCTTGGTCTGGGCCGGGCTTGGCTGGCGGCCCATGGCCAGGAGCCGGTCCCCGAGGCCTCCTCAATCCAGGTCCAGGCCTGGCTGGAGCGCCGCCGGGCAGGGGAGCCCTGGGCCTACCTCCTGGGCTGGGCCTTGTTCCGGGACCGCCGCTTCAGGGTGACCCCGGACACTCTGATTCCCCGGCCCGAGACGGAGCTGCTGGTGGAGGCGGCTTTGGATGTGGGCGCCCGCCTGGGGGTGGACCGCTGCGTGGACGTGGGCACGGGCAGTGGCATCGTGGCGGTTAGCCTGGCCCTGGAGTCGACCTGGCAGGTGTCCGCCACGGACCTGAGCCCGGCGGCCCTGGCGGTTGCCCGGGCCAATGCCACCACCTTGGGGGCACCCCTCACCTTCCACGAAGGCAGCCTCCTGGACCCGGTCCCCGAGCCCCTGGGCCTGGTGGTGGCCAACCTGCCCTATGTGGATCCGGCGGATGCCCCCGGCCTGCAGCGAGAGCTGGGCTTTGAACCAGCCACCGCCCTGTTTGCCCCGGAGGGGGGTCTGGCCCTCACCAGCGCCCTGCTGGTCCAGGCCCGAGCCCGGGGAGCGGCGGCCTGCCTCCTGGAGATTGGGGCGGGCCAGGGCGGCGAGTTGTGCCGGCGGGCCATGGGCGCTGGATGGAGCAAAGCCATGATTCATCAAGATCTTGCGGGTCACGACCGGATCCTGGTTGCCCTCTCCTGACGGTTTGGCATCATCCTCGCCCTCCTAGGAGCAGGAGGTGCTCCATGAGGAAAATGCTGCCCATCGTCCTGCTGGTCCTGGGGATCGGGTGCTCCATTCCCAAGCGCCATGACCCCAGCCTGCTGAAGA
>CAIRQL010000082.1 GCA_903880675.1 uncultured Holophagaceae bacterium
CTCCAACCCCAACTTCCTGCAGATCCGGGGCTGGGATGTGGAGTCCGGCCGCTTCTTCACCGAAGGCGAGGTGCGGGGCATGGCCAAGGTCTGCGTCCTGGGCCAGACCGTGAAGGACAACCTCTTTCCCAACGGGGAAGACCCCGTGGGGGTGACGGTGCGGGTGGGGGCACTGCCCTTTGTGGTCATCGGCGTGCTGGAGAAGAAGGGCGCTGGCCTCATGGGTGATCAGGACGACCTCATCGTCGCCCCCTACACCACCGTGATGCGCAAGATCATGGGCCGCGACAAGATCCAGCAGATCATGGTGAGCGCCCAGGAGGGTAAGGCTGAAATGGCGGAAGCCGAGATCACGGCCCTGCTGCGCCAGCGCATGAAGACCGCGCCCAAGGACGACAACCCTTTCCAGATCCGCAAGCAGGACGACATCGTTCAGATGCAGAGCGCCCAGGCGGGCATCCTCACCGCCCTGCTGGCAGTGGCCGCCAGCATCTCCCTGGTGGTGGGCGGCATCGGTATCTCCAACATCATGCTGGTGAGCGTCACCGAGCGCACCCGGGAGATCGGCATCCGCCGCGCCTTGGGCGCCACCCAGCACAGCATCCTGTGGCAGTTCCTCATTGAGGCCATCGTGCTGTCCCTGCTGGGCGGCGTCATCGGTGTGGGCTTCGCCTACAGCGCGGTCTTCATCCTGCAGAAGTTCGCAGTGCCCGCCGTCACCGAGTCCTGGGCCGTGGGCCTGGGCCTGGGCTTCTCGGGCCTGGTGGGCGTGGCCGCTGGTTTCCTCCCGGCCCTGAAGGCAGCCAAGCTGAACGTCATTGATGCCCTGAGGTACGAGTAGCCTTCGGTGGATGCAGCCATCGGCCCCCACGATCCCTATGCTTCGTTGAGAAGCCGCGACTACCGCTGGTTCATCACCTCCCTGGGGCTGGCCACGCTGGGCATGCAGATGCAGGGCGTGGTGGTGGGCTGGCAGGTCTACAACCGCACGGGCGATCCGCTGGCCCTGGGGCTGGTGGGGCTCTCCGAGGCACTGCCTTTTCTCTCGCTGGCCCTCTTCGGTGGCTACACCGCAGACCGGGTGAACCGCCTGCACATCTGCATGACCACCACCCTCAGCCTCGCCCTCTGCTCGGCGCTGCTCTGGGCCTTCAGCTGGCGCTTCCAGTCCGGGCCGCTAGCCGCGGCGGTCTGGCCCATCTACGGGGTCATCTTCCTCACCGGCGTGGTGCGAGCCTACTACCGACCCGCCAACACGGCCCTGGCCACGGACCTGCTACCCAAGGCCCTCTACGCCAATGGCTCCACCTGGCGAGTGGCGGTCTTCCATGTGGGCATGGTCCTGGGCCCCGCCCTGGGCGGCCTGGTCTACGCCTGGCGCGGTCCCGTGGTGGCCCACTTCCTGGTGCTGTCCCTCATCACAAGCGGCTTCCTGGGCCTGCTCTTCATCCGCTACACGCCCCGGCCCCCAAAGCCGCGGGTCGGCTCCATCTTCACCAGCCTGGGGGAGGGACTGCGCTTCGTGTTCTCCCAGCGGCTGCTGCTGGGGGCCATCAGCCTCGACCTTTTTGCGGTGCTGTTCGGTGGGGCCGTGGCGGTGCTGCCCGTCTTCGCCAAGGAAGTCCTTCTCACCGGCCCCCAGGGGCTTGGCGCCCTCCGCGCCGCACCCGCGGTGGGCTCGGTGCTCATGGGCTTCACCATGGCCCACCTGCCACCCATGCGCCAAGCTGGTCGCACGCTGCTGACCTGCGTGGCCCTCTTCGGCGCCTGCATGATCGCCTTCGCCCTCAGCCGCAGCTTCACCTTGAGCCTGCTGCTGTTGGCCGCCAGCGGGGCCGTGGATAACGTGAGCGTGGTGCTGCGCTCCACCCTCCTGCAGATGGTGACCCCGGAGCACATGCTGGGCCGGGTGTCCTCGGTGAATCAGGTCTTCATCGGCTCCAGCAACGAGATCGGCGCCTTCGAGAGCGGCCTGGCAGCGCGCCTCCTAGGCCTCATCCCCTCCGTTGTCTTCGGCGGCTGCATGACCCTCCTGGTGGTGGCCGGCACCGCCTGGAAAGTCCCGGAGCTGCGCAAGATGGATCGGATTGAATAGCTGAGCTGATAGCTGATAGCCAACAGCCCCCTAAAGCACTTCCAGCGCTGCGTTGTAGTCGGGCTCTTGGGTGATCTCGGGGACGAGCTCGGCGTGGATGACTTTGCCTGAGGCGTCCACCACCACCACGGCGCGGGCGAGGAGGCCCTTGAGGGGGCCGTCCACCACGGTCACGCCGAAGGCCTGGCCGAATTCGGGGGAGCGGAAGTTGGAGACGGGCACCACGTTGTCCAGGCCCTCGGCGCCGCAGAAGCGCTTCTGGGCGAAGGGCAGGTCGGCGCTCACACAGAGGATCGCCGTGTTGGGCTTCTCGTTGGCCCGGGCGTTGAACTTCCGCACGCTGGCGGCGCAGGTGGGCGTGTCCAGGCTGGGAAAGATGTTGAGCACCACGCGCTGGCCGGCGTAGTCCTTGCCTGTGATCTCCGCCAGGTCAGTGCGCACCAGGGTGTAGGCCGGCGCTGCCGTGCCCACGCCCGGCAGGTCGCCGCTGGTGTGGATGGGGTTGCCTTTGAGGGTGATCTGGGCCATGACGGACTCCTTGATGAACCTCCAGATTACTCCTCATGGGGACAGGGTTTAAGCCCCGATCCCAGGATGGGGGGTGGGTAGGATGTCTTTAGGCCCTGCCATGCCAGGGTCAGGCAGGGGGCTCATGGGGAAGGCGGTCCGGGTTATCGCTCAGATCGGGGTCCTGGCCTTGTTCCAGCTGCTGGGCCTGCGCCTCGCCGCCGTGACCCATCTGCCCATCCCGGGCAACGTCCTCGGTTTGCTCCTGCTGTACCTGGCACTGCAGGCTGGTTTGGTGCAGCTCAAGCACATCCAGGAGGGGGCCGACTTCCTGCTCCGGAACCTGGTGTTCTTCTTCATCCCCGTGGCGGTGGATCTGATGAACTGGGGCGGGGTGTTCCGCCAATATGGCTTCCGCCTGGCCCTCGTGATTGGCGTAGGCTCGGTGCTCACCTTCCTGGTCACCGGCCATGCGAGCCAGTGGCTGCAGCGGCGGAGGCAGCCATGCAGCTCCTGACCACGGCCTTCTGCATGGTTTTGACCCTGGGCGCATACCACCTGGCCAAGACCCTCAACCTGAAGTACCGGCATCCCCTGCTCAACGTCGTCCTCCTGGGCGCCACCTTTGTGATCGCGGCCTTGCTGGCCCTGGGGCTCCCCTACCAGGCCTACGCGCCAGCCCGCAGCCTCATGACCGCCCTCCTCGGTCCGGCCACAGTGGGCCTGGCGGTGCCCCTGTTCCGCAACCGGGAGCTGGTGCGCCGCCATGCGCCGGCCATCCTGGCGGGAATCGGCCTGGGTACGCTCACCTCGGTGCTGAGCGCCGGGTGGCTGGCGGCCCTCGTGGGGCTCCCCCACGACATCGTGCTGTCTCTCCTGCCCCGGAGCGTGACCATCCCCTTCGCCGTGGAGATCGTGAAGCTGCACGGTGGCAGCCAGGCCCTGGCCTCGGCCTTCGTGGTGGCAACGGGCACGCTGGGGTCGGTGCTTGGGGCCACCCTGCTCACCTGGACCGGGGTCCGGGATCCCGTGGCCCGGGGCCTCGCCCTGGGGACCGCGGCCCACGGTCAGGGCACGGCCATGGCCTTCGCCGAGGGTCCGGACCAGGGCACCATGGCGGGCCTGGCCCTCACCCTGGCGGGCATCACCACCACCCTTCTTGCACCCCTGCTGATTCGTCTGCTGGTCCCAGCCTGACCGCACTCAGGACCGGCTGGACCAGTGGGGCTCGATGCTGTCCAGGAGGCGGGCCACGATGTCCCGGTTGCGGCGAGTGCGGGCCTCCTGGCCCTGGGGCTCGGGGAAGGCCGGGTTGGGGTCGTGGAGGGCGGGGGCCAGATCGGGGCCAAGCAGGTGCTGCCAGCGGTCCAGCCACGCCTGAGGCAGCTCGGTGGGCAGGGGCAGGTCCCGCATGACCAGGTAGAGGAGAGTCCACACTCGGGCCACCACCTGGGCCTCGTAGCCTCCGCCCAGGGTCACCAGCAGGCGGTTCTCCGCATGAGTCTCGGCCAGGCTGAGGATCCGACGGAAGAGGCCCTCGAAGGCCTGGGTGGTGAGGGCCAGATCGCCCAGGGGGTCCGAGAAGTGGGCATCCGCCCCCGCCTGCACCACCAGCGCCTGGGGCCGGAACCAGGCCAGGGCCTTGGGCACCACCATCTCGAAGGCCTCAAGGTAGTCCGCCGCGCCGGTGAAGGGCTCCAGGGGGATGTTCACCGAGGTCCCCATGGCCGCGCCAGACCCCATCTCCTGGATGTGGCCGGTACCCGGGTAGAGGTAGTGGCCGGACTCGTGGAGGCTGATGGTGAGCACGCGGGGATCGCTGTAGAAGAGGTTCTGGACGCCGTCCCCGTGGTGCAGGTCCACATCCAGGTAGGCCACGCGCAGGCCCCCGTCCACCAGGGCCTTAATCCCCACGGCCAGGTCGTTGTACAGGCAGAAGCCCTCGGCCCGGTCCCGCTGGGCGTGGTGCAGGCCGCCGCCCAGCTGCAGCACCCGCCGCTCGGTGCCTTGCAGGAGCAGCCGGGCGCCGTGGAGCGTGCCGCCCACCAGCCAGCGGGTGGCCTGGTCCATGTCCGGGAAAAGCGGGTTGTCCGGGGTGCCGAGGCCGTGGCTGACGCCCGCCTCCCGGGGACCGCCCCGGTCCAGGGCCTCCATCATGGCCACGTAGGCCTCGGCGTGGACGGTGAGGATCTCCTCCCGGGTGGCTGCGGGGGCAGGCACGGGTGCCACGGCATGGCCCAGGCTGCGCAGCAGGTCCAGCACCATCTCCAGCCGGGCGGGCGTGAAGGGGTGCTCGGGCCCGAAGTCGTACCGGGCGTATTCCGGGCGGTGGATCAGTGCGGCCATGGCTTGGGCACGGGCCAGAGGATCTCGAAGTTGGCGGCCCGCATGGCATCGGCCAGCGGTCGGATCTGGTTGGAGTCAAGCCGCAGCACCGTGCGCACGGAGCCGTTGGGATCCGGCGACGTGAGGATGGAGTGGATGTTCACGTGGCGGTCGGCCAGGAAGGCCGTTAGCCGGGCCAGCTCGCCTGGCTGGTCCGCCAGGGCGACCTCCATGCGGGAGGAGGGCTTGGTGACGCCCGTGAGGCTCACCAGGGCATCCAGCAGGTCCATGCCCGTGAGGATCCCCACCAGCTCCGAGCCGTCCATCACCGGCAGGCAGCCGATCTTGTGCTCGCGCATGATGCGGGCGGCGTCCTCCACGGGATCCAGGGGATCAGCGGTGAGGACATGGGGGCTCATGGCCAGGGTGACGGGGGCCTCGGCCCCCTGGGGGCTGGCGCAGAGGGCGCTGGTGGCGAAGTGGAGATCCCGGTCCGAGAGGATGCCCACCACGCGGCCCTGGTCCACCACAGGGAGGTGGCGGAAGCCCTGGGCTTCAAAGATGGCAAAGGCCTCGCCGAGGGTGGCCGTGAGGGGGAGCACGGTCACGGGACTGTGCATCTTGTCTTTGACGAGCAAGGGTCCTCCTGGGATCACTGGGTGCGGAAGCTGACCTGGGTGAAAGCCATGCGCAGAGCGGGCTGGAGGGGCAGGGGCCCCGCCGAGTCGAGGGCGCCGGGCGGGATGCGGACCTGGGCCTCCAGGCTGCTGATCCAGGGCAGATCCTCCACCAGCTGGGTGAGGCGCCCGAGGGTCTCGGCCAGGCCGCAGGTGGGGCTCAGGCGGAGGCGCTCCAGCACGTCGGTGATGTCGAGGTCGGTGAGCGGCGTGATGCGCAGGACCGTGCCCACGCCGGTGCGGCGGAAGCGCCAGGTGGGGCCGAAGTCCGGATCGGCAGAGAGGCTCAGGCTGATGCGGGCCCCTGTGGGCTGGGCGCCGCCGCTCCGGGCCTCGGCAAGGCTGAGGCCGAAGCAGGCCAGGAGCTCTCGGGACTGGGGCAGGGTGAAGGTCCGGGGTGCGTCCCCTTCGGCGGTCCCGGCGAGCAGGGTCTCCACCCGGCGCCGCGCCTCGCCGCCGTCCAGGGCCTCGTAGCTCAGGATGCGGCCCGGGGGCTGCATGCGGAACTGGGCGTAGTCCACCACCTTGGAGAGGGCCAGGGCCGCTGATTCCGGGAAGCGGTAGGAGGGGAAGGTGCGGTGGATGCCGCCGCTGTCACCCAGGGTGCTGGCACCCACGGCCACCGCACCGCTGACCCCCATGAGGGAGAGCAGGGTGGGCTTGGCGATGCCCGTGGCCCGCTCGGCGCGCACGGCCGCTCGTCGGATGGCGCGGGCCACCAGGGTGGGGTCGCAGTCCCCCACGCAGGCGAAGGTGGCGATGAGAGCGTCCACCTCCGGGTGCTCCAGGGCGGCCAGGCAGGCCCGCTCGTAGTGCTCGGCGGTGGCCATGGTGTGGAGGTCCACCACGCCGGGGCCGGAGAGCAGCATGCCGTTGGCCTCACAGGCGTCCGCACAGATGGTGGCGACGCCGCCGGAGTTGCTCACCACGGCCACCCGGTTGCCTCGGGGCAGGGGCTGGTGGGACAGCAGCAGGGCGATGTCGAACAGCTCTTCCAGGGTGTCGGCCCGGATGACCCCGGCCTGGTGGAACAGAGCGTCCACTTCCGCATCGTCCCGGGGGCTGGCGCCGATGTGGGCCTGGGCCATGCGGCGGCCGGCGTGGCTGCGGGCGCTCTTCACGCAGAGGATGGGCTTGCGGTGGGAGATGCGGCGGGCCAGGCGGGCGAAGCGCCGGGGATTGCCGAAGGTCTCCAGGTAGAGCAGGGCCACGTCGGTGTCCGGGTCCTCCTCCCAGTACTGAAGCAGGTCGTTGCCGGAGACATCGGCGCGGTTGCCGGCGGAGACGAAGGTGGAGAAGCCCAAGCCCCGCTCGGCGGCGTACTTCAGGATCACCACCCCCAGGGCGGCGGAGTGGCTGAAGAAGCCCACGCGCCCTCGGGGCGGCATGGTGGAGGCCAGGCTGGCGTTGAGCTGCACCGCCGGGTTGGTGTTCAGCAGGCCCAGGCAGTTGGGGCCCACCAGGCGCGCCCCCTGGCTGCGGGCCAGCTGCACCAGGCGCTCCTGGCGCCGGGCCCCCTCCGGGCCGGCCTCGGCGAAGCCAGCGGCCAGGGCGAGCAGGCCCCGGGCGCCCTTCTTCAGGGCCGCCTTGGCCATAGGGACCACCTTCGCAGCGGGGACCGCCAGGACCACCAGGTCCGGCGCCTCCGGCAGGGAGTCCAGGGAGGGGTAGGCCCGCACGCCCTCGATGGCCCGGGCGTTGGGGTTGACGGGATAGACCACACCCTTGAAGCGGCTCTGCAGGATGTGGCGGAAGATGGCGTTGCCAATGGAGCTGGGGTCCCGGGAGGCACCCACCACGGCCACCGTCTCCGGGCGCAGGAGGGGCACCAGCGAGTTGGCGGCGGCGACCCGCTCTCGGATCTCGGCTCGCTCCCGGTGGGCCTGGGGGGCGTTGAGCGGGAAGTGCACATGGATGATGCCGCCCTCCATGGCCCGGCGGGTCTCGAAGCCCGAGTCCCGGAAGACGTTGTTCATCTTGTCGTTCTCGTAGAGCACGTCCGCTTCGAAGCCCAGGTAGCCGGCGCCGGCCGCCAGGCCCGCGATGCGCTCGAGGATGAGGCTGCTGATGCCCCGGCCCTGGTGCTCGTCGGCGACCATGAAGCTGACCTCGGCATTGGCGCCGCCCTGGCCCACGTAGTTGCCCAGGCCCAGCACGCACTGGGTGGCGCCCTCGCCCTCCACGGCCAGGAGGCAGGCCCGCAGGCGGGGCTCCGGGGCGCAGAGCTCCTCGGCGAAGCGGCGGGCGATGCGGGACACACCCCCCATGAAGCGCATGGACAGGGCTTCCCGGGAGAGGCCCTGGATGAAGGCGTCCACCCGATCCGTGTCCTCCGGGGTGGCCATGCGGAGGGAGACCCCCTGGCCGTCCTTCAGGAGGACGAACTCTTGGTACTCTGCGCCGTCTGGAATAATGCTGAACACGGGATGCCCCACGAAATCGGTCGCAATGCGATCACCCTAGCATGGCTGCCAGTGGACTGTTCGGAACTGGAAACCTTTCTTGCCCTTTACATCATCTTTCATTCTAGACGGGGACTGAACGCCGCCCTAAATTGGTTATAGCACCTGCCAAATTGGAGACCCCCATGAACGAACGAAAGGCCTTCCTTGATGCCCGACAGTTCATGTTCGACCACAGCGGCGATCGCGTGGCCGCCTGCCAGGGATTCCAATGGCCCGTGCTCGAGCACTTCAACTGGGCGCTGGATCACTTCGATGTGATGGCGGCCGGCAATGAGAAGCCCGCCCTCTGGATCGTGGAGGAAGGCGGCAGCGAGACCAAGGTCTCCTTCCAGGAGATGAGCCAGCGCAGCAACCAGGTGGCCAATGCGCTGCGTGACCTGGGCGTCAAGCGCGGCGACGGCGTGCTCATCATGCTCGACAACGTGCGCCCCCTTTGGGAAGTGCTGCTGGCCTGCATCAAGCTCGGCGCCGTGATGGTGCCCTCCACGCTGCTCCTGAGCCCGGCGGACCTGACCGACCGCCTCGAGCGGGGCGGCATCCGCCACCTGGTGGTGGACTCTGCTCAGACCGCCAAGTTCGACGGCATGGACGCCTCCCTCACGCGCATCTGCGTGGGCGACGCCGTGCCGGGCTGGCATGACGTGGCCACCCTGTACAGCGGCTCCACCACCTACGTGCCGGATGCCATCACCAAGGCCACGGACCCCCTGCTGCTCTACTTCACCAGCGGCACCACCGCCAAGCCCAAGCTGGTGCTCCACACCCACCAGTCCTACCCCGTGGGCCACCTGTCCACCGTGTACTGGATCGGCCTGCGCGAAGGCGACATCCACTTCAACATCAGCTCCCCGGGCTGGGCCAAGCACGCCTGGAGCAACTTCTTCGCCCCCTGGATCGCCGGTGCCTGCATCTTCATCTACCGGTCCACCCGGTTCAGCGCCGCGGCCGCCCTCCAGGTGATCGCCGACAAGGGCGTCACCAACCTGTGCGCCCCGCCCACGGTGTGGCGCCTGTTCATCCAGGAGGACCTGGCCGCCTACAAGGTGAAGCTGCGCGGCGTCATCGGCGCCGGCGAGCCCCTCAACCCCGAGGTCATCAGCCAGGTGGAGAAGGCCTGGGGCCTCACCATCCGCGACGGCTTCGGCCAGACCGAGACCACCTGCGTGGTGGGCAACTCCCCCGGCGTGCCGGTGAAGCCGGGCTCCATGGGTCTGCCCATGCCGGGCTACGACGTGGTCCTGCTGGACCTGGACGGCAAGGAGACGGACGAGGGCGAGATCGCCCTGCGGCTCAATCCCCGCCCCCTGGGCCTCATGGAAGGCTACAAGGACGATCCCTCCAAGATGGAGAAGGCCCTGAAGGAGGGCTACTACCGCACCGGCGACGTGGCCACCCGTGACGCCGAAGGCTACCTCTTCTTTGTGGGCCGCGCGGATGATGTCTTCAAGAGCAGCGACTACCGCATCAGCCCCTTCGAGCTGGAGTCCTTCCTCATCGAGCACGACTTCGTGGCCGAGGCCGCTGTCGTCCCGAGCCCCGATCCTGTGAAGCTGGCGGTGCCCAAGGCCTACGTCATCCTCCGGGCGGGCGTGGAGCCCAGTCGCGAGACGGCCCTGGTCCTGTTCCGCTTCATCCGTGAGCGCCTCAGCGCCTACAAGCGCATCCGCATCATCGAGTTCAGTGAGCTCCCCAAGACCATCTCCGGGAAGATCCGCCGCGTGGAGCTCCGCAAGCGGGCTGCAGACCAGGGTGCCTCTGCCACCGAGTGGCGCGAGGACCAGTTCCCTGAGCTGAAGTAGTCTCGCCCCCACCCAGTCCCGTTCACTTCATTCACCCCCAGCCGGAGGTCCTATGCGCTACCTCGACGATCAACGCGACATTCACTTCAACCTCTTCGAGTGGCTGGACCTGGATGCGGTGCTGAAAGGCGCCGCCTACGAGGACGTGGACCGGGAGCAGCTGGGCATGGTGCTGGACGAGGCCCTGAAGGTTGCCAAGGGCAGCGTCGCCGCCTGCAACGAGGTGGGCGACCGCGTGGGCGCCAAGTTCGCCAGCGGCAAGGTGGAGCTGCCGGAGGGCTTTGCCGGCGCCTTCGACGACCTGGCCTCGGGCGGCTGGATCAGCGCCACCATGAACCCCGAGTTCGGCGGCATGGGTCTGCCGGAAGTCGTGGGCACGGGCATCAGCGAGCACCTCATGGGCGCCAACACGGCCCTGGCCCTCAAGACCATGCTCACCCGCGGCTCGGCCCACCTCATCGAGACCTTCGGCAGCGATGACCTGAAGGCCACCTACGTCGAGAAGATGTACAGCGGCGAGTGGTGCGGCACCATGTGCCTCACCGAGGCTGGCGCCGGCAGCGATCTGGGTGCCCTCACCACCAAGGCCACCAAGCAGGAGGATGGCTCCTACCTCATCACCGGCGAAAAGATCTTCATCACCAGCGGTGACCACGAGCTCACGCCCAACATCATCCACGCCGTGCTGGCCCGCGTCGCCGACGCCCCCGCCGGTCCGAAGGGGCTCAGCCTCTTCGTGGTGCCGAAGTTCCGGGTCAATGCCAACGGC
>CAIRQL010000083.1 GCA_903880675.1 uncultured Holophagaceae bacterium
CTCGACGATGAGGCGGACATGGCCGTACTGGCCGCGACCACCGGACTGGCGCACGAACTTGCCCTCGCACTCCACCCGCTTCCGGATGGTTTCGCGGTAGGCCACCATGGGCTTGCCCACGTTGGCTTCGACCTTGAACTCTCGCATCATGCGGTCGACGATGATCTCCAGGTGGAGCTCACCCATGCCGGCGATGATGGTCTGATTGGTCTCGGGGTCGGTCTTGACCTTGAAGGTGGGGTCTTCCTGGGCCAGGCGGCTCAGAGCGATGCCCATCTTCTCCTGGTCGGCCTTGGTCTTGGGCTCGATGGCCACCTGGATCACGGGGTCCGGGAAGTCCATGGACTCCAGGATCACGGGGCGGTCCTCGTCGCAGATGGTCTGCCCGGTAAGAACGTCCTTGAGGCCCACGGCGGCACCGATGTCGCCCGTGCGGACTTCGTCGATGTCCTCGCGCTTGTTGGCGTGCATCTGCAGCAGGCGACCAATGCGCTCGCGGCGGCCCTTGGCAGGGTTGTAGACGCCGGAACCCGCGGCCAGAACACCGGAGTAGACGCGCAGGAAGGCGAGGGAGCCCACAAAGGGATCGGCCATGATCTTGAAGATCAGGGCGCTGAAGGGCTCGCTGTCCTTGGCTTCGCGCTTGACATCGTTGCCGTCGGCATCCTTGCCGGTGATGGCAGCGATGTCGAGGGGCGAAGGCATGTAGCTGACGACGGCATCCAGCATGGGCTGGACACCCTTGTTCTTGAAGGCGCTGCCACACATCATCGGCGTGAACACGAGGTCGATGCAGCCCTTGCGGATGCCGGCCCGGATCTCGACCTCAGTCAGCTCTTCGCCGCCCAGGTACTTGTCCATCAGGACCTCGTCCGTCTCGGCAACCATCTCGATAAGCTTCTCGCGCCACTCGTTGGCGGTGGCCAGGAGCTCCTCGGGGATGTCGCTGTAGAGAACCTTGAAGCCCTTGTCGGCCTCATCGAAGGTGAGGGCCTTCATGATCACGAGATCAACGATGCCCTTGAAGTTCTCTTCGGCACCGATGGGGATCTGGATGGGCATGGGCCGAGCCTTCAGGCGGGTGCGCATCATCTCCACCACGCGGAAGAAGTCAGCACCGGGGCGGTCCATCTTGTTCACGAAGGCCATGCGGGGCACGCCGTACTTGTCGGCCTGGCGCCACACGGTCTCGGACTGGGGCTCGACGCCGCCCACGGCGCAGAAGACGGCGCAAGCGCCGTCCAGTACGCGCAGGGAGCGCTCCACCTCGGCCGTGAAGTCCACGTGGCCGGGGGTGTCGATGATGTTGATGCGGTGCTCGATGCCCTTCAGCTGGCCGGTCTGGGGAGTCCAGGCCGCCGTGATGGCAGCAGAGGTGATGGTGATGCCCCGCTCCTGCTCCTGGACCATCCAGTCGGTGGTGGCGGCACCTTCGTGCACCTCACCGATCTTGTGGATCTTCCCGGTGTAGTAGAGGATGCGCTCCGTGGTGGTGGTCTTGCCGGCATCGATATGCGCCATGATGCCGATGTTCCGGTAGCGCTCGAGGGGGGTGTGACGGGCCACTGCGGCCTCCTAGGGGGTATTGGGGATTCAACAAGCAGTTCAACAACTCTAAAAATGGGGCGCCTGTGGCGCCCCATTTTTAGAGCAAGTTACTACCACCGGAAATGGGCAAACGCCTTGTTGGCCTCGGCCATCTTGTGGACGTCGTCCTTCTTCTTCACGGCGGCGCCGCGGAAGTTCATGGCATCCAGGATCTCGCCAGCCAGCTTGTCGCGCATGGTGCGCTCGCCGCGGGAGGCAGAGTAGGTCTTGAGCCAGCGCATGGCCAGGGACTGGCGGCGGTTCTGGGGAACCTCCACGGGGACCTGGTAGGTGGCACCACCCACGCGGCGGGACTTGACCTCCACGCTGGGCTTGATGTTGTTCAGGGCCTTCTGGAAGGCCTCGAGGGCCTCCTCGCCGGACTTCTTGACGACGATCTCGAGTGCACCGTAGAGGATGCGCTCGGCAGTGGCCTTCTTGCCGCGCTCCATGAGGATGTTCACGAACTTGGAGACGACGAGGCTGTTGTAGACGGGATCCGGGAGGATCTCACGCTTGGCGGGGGCTGAGCGACGGGCCATGGTTCACCTCCTACTTCTTCTTGGCCGGAGCGGCACCGGCCTTGGGCCGCTTCGCACCGTACTTGGAACGGGACTGGTTGCGACCGGCGACGCCAGTGGCATCAAGGGTGCCGCGCACCACGTGGTAGCGCACACCCGGCAGGTCCTTCACGCGGCCGCCGCGGATGAGCACAATGCTGTGCTCCTGCAGGTTGTGGCCAACGCCCGGGATGTAGGTGGTGCACTCGATGCCGTTGGTCAGGCGCACGCGGGCCACCTTCCGGAGGGCCGAGTTCGGCTTCTTCGGGGTGGTGGTGAACACGCGGGTGCAGACGCCACGCTTCTGCGGGCAGGCGTCGAGCGCGGGGCTCTTCGTCTTGTTCTGGAAGGTCTTCCGCCCAATGCGGATTAGCTGATTGATGGTAGGCACACCATCCTCCTAGGAAGGCACCGGTGGATCCGGGCCTGGGCCCGAGAGGTTCCGCGGGGAACATCGGACGGATAAATCCTGCGCCGGCCCACGGGGCCGGAACCATCTAGGCTATC
>CAIRQL010000084.1 GCA_903880675.1 uncultured Holophagaceae bacterium
GGGCAGGCGGCCGACGCCGAGCCGCTGGCGGACCAGGGCCCGGGCGGCCTCCAGGTTGTCGGCCTGGATGGGGCCGTACTCCATGAAGTAGCCGCTGAACTTGTAGCCATAGCTGCGAGGGGAGGTCGGCATGGGGTCTCCGTTGGTCTGAGAATTCTATATTCGTCTTTTTTTCGTGTCTGTCAAGGCCCCCCCCTCATTCTTTTTTTGCAGGCGGGATTCCCCCAGTTTGGGGAATACGGCGTGACATCTGGTGTCCAATCGGGTGGCCCGGGGCCACCCCTGCCCGGGTCGGTCAGCCCCGGTCCCGGCGGTCGCCCACGAACTGGGCCGGGACCCCGGCCACGATGGTCCAGGCGGGGACGTCCCGGGTGACCACGGCGCCCATGGCCACCACGGCGTGGTCCCCGATGGTCACCCCGTCGGTTACGCCGGCGTTGGCGCCAACCCACACATCCTGGCCCAGGGTGATCCCCCGGGAGCGGACCGGCTGGTCCCGGATGGCCCGGTCCGGCGCCAGGCCATGGTCGAAGGCGTAGAGAACGGCCCCGCTGGCGATGCGGGTGCCGTCCCCGATGGTGATGCCCTTGCGGCCACCGTCCAGGCGGGCCCCGGCGTTGATGCTCACATCACTGCCCAGGGTCAGGGGGCCATGCAGGAAGGCTTGGGCCGCCACGGCACAGCGGTCTCCCAGGCGGACGGGTCGGCCCGGCTCGCCGAAGATGGCCGCATCCGGGGCGATGAAGCACCCGGTGCCCAGCTCGACGGTCTCCATGGCCAGGAGGCGGGCCTGTACCTCGGCCTGCCAGGCCTCGGCCCAGGCGCGGTTCCGGGGTTTGAGGACGAAATAGAGCCAGGGCATCCAGGCCAGTCGGCGCTGGTGCTGCTCTCTCAGGGCCAGGGGATCCCGCATGGCGTCATGGTAGCGTCCCCGCCACCGCCGGACCTACCGGAGCGCGGCCTCGATGGCAGCCCGAAGCTCGGCGCCACCCGGGGTGACCTTGCTGGGGAAGGCCTTGATGACCTGTCCATCCCGACCCACCAGGTACTTGTGGAAGTTCCAGGCGGGCTCGCCGTGGTGGGCGGTGAGGAACTGGTAAACCTGGGCCTGGGCGGGGCCTTTGACATTCACCTTCTCGAAGAGGGGGAAGGTCACGCCGTAGTTTTTTTGGCAGAAGGCGCCGATCTGGGCCGGGGTTCCAGGTTCCTGTGCGCCGAACTGGTTGCAGGGGAAGCCCAGCACCACCAGGCCCCGGTCTGCATAGTCGGCGGCGAGCTTCTGCAGGCCCTCGTACTGGGGCGTGTAGCCGCACTCGCTGGCCACATTCACAGCCAGGACCACTTTGCCCTTGTAGGCGGACAGGGCCTGGGGGCGGCCGTCCAGGGTGTTGAGGGTGAGCTCATGGAGGGACACGGGGACCTTCCTTTCCTGGGCGGGCAACAGCAGGGTGGCGGACAGGATGGCGAGGGCAATAATCGGACGCACGAGGGCTCCAGGCTGTTGCATTGGGTGCCACCCACAGCCCTGCCGTTCCGTTGCTCCGGACTACCTGCGCAGCTTGAGCAGGTCCATGACGATGACGAGGAGCATGAGGGACGCCAGCAGCAGGAAGCCCGCCGTGAGGATCTTTTCCTTCAGCTCGATGGTGAGGTCTTTGCGGCGCAGCTTCTCGAAGGTCAGCATGGCCATGTGGCCGCCATCCAGGGCCGGGATGGGCAGGGCATTGAGGATGGCCAGCTGGAGACTAATGGCACCACACATGAACAGGAAGACATCCCAGCCGGTCTTGGCGGCGCGGCTGCCCTGGCGGATGATGCCGATGGGTCCGGACACCTCGGCGCTGCGGGCCTGGAAGGTGACGAGCTTGCGGAGGAAGCCGAAGACCTGGCCACTCAGCTGGTAGGACTTGAGCACGGCATAACGGCCGCCCTCCAGGAAGTCCCCCGGGCGGTAGGCCCGGCGCTCCAGAGCGAGGGGTACAGGGACGGGCATGAAGCCCAGGCGACCCTTGCCGCCATCCAGGCGCGGGGTGAGGGGCAGCTCCAGGGGCTTACCCTCGCGGGTGATGGAGAACAGCACGGACTCGCCGGGATGGGCCTGGATGTAGCTCACGGCCTCTTCCCACAGGGAGCCAGGAAACCGGAGGCTGCCGATGCCGCGCAGCTCGTCGCCGGCCTTGAGGCCACCCTGTTCGGCGGCGCCCCCAGGGACCACCTCGACGACGGTCCAGGACTCCTGGACCTTGACCACCCGGGCCTGATCGGCGCCCACAAGGGTGAACAGAACGAGGGTGGTGAGCAGGTTGGCCAGGATGCCCCCGCTGTAGAAGAGCATCCGCTTCCCGTAGGGCTGCTTCAGGAAGCCGTGGGGATCTTCGGCCCCGGGTTCCTCGGGGTTGAAGCCCGCCAGCTTCACATAGCCCCCCAGGGGCAGGAGGCGCAGGCAGACATCGGTCTCTCGCCACTGGAAACCCAGAAGGCGGGGCCCGAAGCCCAGCGAGAACGACTCCACGGGCATGCCCATGCGCTTGGCCGCCAGGAAGTGGCCACCCTCGTGCAGAAAGATGAGCCCACCGAGCATCAGGATGGGACCCCAGAAGCCGACGCCGGGCATCTTGAGGGCCACCACGAAGACCAGGGCGAGGGAGAGGACGAACGGGAGGCGCTTCATGGACATCCGAAAAGGTCAGGTCCGGGTTTGGACCCACCGTTCAGCATGACGCCTTGCGGCTCGATCTGCATCCAGCACTTGGAGGAGGGAGCCCAGGGGGGCGACGGGCAGGTGGTCGAGGGCCTCACTGTTGCAGGCCTGGATGTCCCAGAACCCGAGGCGGCCTTCGAGGAAGGCCGCCACGGCCACTTCGTTGGCGGCATTGAGGATGGCGGGGGCCGTGCCCCCGGCGCGGAGGGCTGCAAAGGCCAGGCCCAGGCAGGGGAAGCGCAGCAGGTCCGGGGCCTCGAAGGTCCAGGTGGCGGGCTGGTCCCAGGGGTAGGGCGAGACGGGTCCGGGCAGCTTCTCTGGGTAGAGCAGGCAGTACTGGATGGGCAGCTTCATGTCGTTGGCGCAGGCCTGCAGGTGGTAGCTGCCGTCATGGAAGCCCACCATGGCGTGGATCTGGCTCTGGGGGTGGACGGTGACGGCCACCTGATCTGGGGTCAGGCCAAACAGCACCGAGGCCTCGATGACCTCCAGGCCCTTGTTCATGAGGGTGGCGCTGTCGATGGTGATCTTGGGTCCCATCTTCCAGGTGGGGTGGTTGAGGGCTTCGGCCACGGTGGCGGCCTGGATGCGGGCGAGGGGCCAGTCCCGGAAGGGGCCACCGCTGGCGGTGATGCGGACCTCGCGGATCGTGGTGGGGTCGCGGTCCGCCAGCAGTTGATGGAGGGCCGCGTGCTCACTGTCCACGGGCAGGAGCTCACCGCCCCCGGCCCGGGCGGCCTCATGCATGAGGGCCCCGCCCACCACCAGGGACTCCTTGTTGGCGAGGCAGACCCGCCGGCCCCCCCGGAGGGCGGCCTCGGTGCTGGCCAGGCCGGCGCTGCCCACGATGGCCGCCACCACGGTGTCAGCGTCAGGGTGGAGGGCGCAGGCCAGGAGCCCCTCGGGCCCCCAGTGCAGCTCAGGGTGGTAGGAGAGCTCCGAGCGCAGCCAGTCCGCATCCGCCTGGGAGCTTACGGACACGCAGTGGGGCCGGAAGGTCTCGCACTGGGCCTTCAGCAGGTCCCGGTTGCGCCCCGCCGCCAGGGCCACCACGGACAGCCGCTCGGGATGGGCCGCCACCACCCCCAGCGTGGCAGTGCCAATGGAGCCCGTGCTCCCGAGAATCGCAAGTTTCCGCATCAGAAAAAAGGATCTCCACTAAGGGCACGAAGGGAAAACAGAAAGGACACGAAAGGGCTGGGTCGGGAGATCAGTTAACCATCCGAAGCCACTCGAGCTTGGGGTGGTGACCAAAATTCAGCAACACTCCGACGGGGCTTCCGGTGGCCTTCAGGTAGTTGAGCAATTGGGCGCGGTCTGCTTCTCCCAACCCGCTCGAGGCCTTCACCTCGATCAGGATGACCCCATAGGCAATGAAGTCTGCTCGATAGGTTTTGGTGAGGGGCTCCCCTTTGTAGAGGATTTTCAAAGGAACTTCGCGATCGAAAGGAACGTTCGCTCGACCGAGTTCCAGGGCCAGCGCCTCTGCGTAGACACCCTCGAGGAATCCAGGGCCCAAGGCCCGATGGACTTCCATGGCTGCGCCAACGATGGCAAAGACCTCGTCCTTGAAGCGCAGTTCCTTCGTGTCCATTCGTCTCCTTCGTGTCCTTCGTGGAGATCAGTTGAAGCCGTGGACGAAGTGCACGTAGGCGTAGAGGACGGGGGCGGCGAAGACGAGGCTGTCCAGGCGGTCGAGGATGCCGCCGTGACCCGGGATGCCGACCCCCACATGGGAGTCCTTCACGCCGGCACTGCGCTTCCAGGTGCTCTCCACCAGGTCGCCCAGCTGACCCACGGTGCCCAGGAGCAGGCCCAGGGCCACCACGTCCACGCCGGACCACTCGGGGCACACCGTGGCTTTCATGAGGAAGGCTCCCAGGAGGTTGCCCGCCAGGTTGCCGGCGGCGCCCTCCCAGCTCTTCTTGGGGCTGACCCGGCGGGCCAGCTTGTGGCGCCCAAAGGTGCTGCCGACGAAGTAGGCAAGCGTGTCACCGAACCACGTGATGATGAAGAGGGCCAGGATGAGACGGCTGCCGGTCTTGGGCAGGGTGCCTTCCAGCATGAAGAGCTTCTGCTGGAAGCCCAGGCCGAAGCCCAGGTAGAGGGCACCGAGCCAGGTGATGGCCTGGCTGGGAAGGGCCTCGTCCAGCTTCTCGTCAAAGAAGAGGGCTCCGAAGTGGATCAGGAGGCCCGCCCCGGTGATCACCAGCCAGAGCGGCAGGGGATCCTGGTTGTGGGTGGCCAGGGTGAAGTGGGCCAGGAAGCCCCAGGTGGCCAGGACCCCGGTGACCAGGGAGGGGTTGAAGCCCCGGACCCGGGCCATGAGGGTCAGCTCCCGGACCCCCATGGCGGCGGCGAGGGCCATGGCGCCCAGGTAGACCCAGGGCGCCCAGGGGCGGTCACCCAGCCAGAGGAGGCTGAAGAAGAAGACCCCGAAGACCAGGGCCGAACCCACACGGAGGGTGAGGTTCTGGCGGTCCATCTTGGGTGCGGCCTGTTCCATCAGAGTCCCCCGAAGCGCCGTTCACGTTGGGCAAAGTCCTCGAGAGCCTCCCTCAGCTCTGCGGGACCAAAATCAGGCCAGAGCAGGTCGGTCATGTAGAGCTCGGCGTAGGCGGACTGCCAGAGCAGGAAGTTCGAGATGCGGTGCTCACCGCTGGTGCGGATGAGGAGGTCCACGTCCGGCACCCCGGCGGTCCAAAGACGGGCGCCCAGAGCGGCCTCGTCCACCTGCTCAGGGCGGAGGCCGTCCTCCACGCACCGCCGGGCGGCCACGGTCAGCTCCAGGCGGGAGCCGTAGTTCACGGCCAAATGGAAGGTCATGCCGGTGTTGGCCGCCGTGGCCGCCTCCAGGGTGTGCATGTCGGCCTGGATCCCCGCCGGCATCCCCGAGAGATCGCCCAGGTGCTGGAAGCGAATGCCCTTGCGAGCCAGTTGGTGGACAAACATCCGGAGGTACATCCGCAGGAGGGCCATGAGGGCAGCCACTTCCTGGGGGGGGCGCTTCCAGTTCTCAGTGGAGAAGGCGTAGAGGCTCAGGTGCCGGACACCCTGGTCCGAGGCCGCCTCCAAGATCCGCTCCACCGCCACCACGCCGGCCTTGTGCCCCTTGATCCGGGGCCAGCCCCGCTGCGCAGCCCAACGGCCGTTGCCGTCCATTATTATGGCGACATGGATTGGGATGCTCATTGCAGCAGAAACCTCTATTCAGGAGAAAGGTCATGCTAACACGGGGCCTGCCGTAGAGATGGGTGAGGCGGGCCCCGGTGGGGCCTGCCATGCTAGGCTCATCCCTAAGGAAAATTCGGCATATCCAATGGTCCAGTTCAACACCCGAGCCAACGAGATCCTACTGAAACTGGTCTACTACGGACCGGGTCTCTCGGGTAAGACCACCAACCTGCAGTCCCTCCACGCCCGGTGCCGAGACACCCAGCGGGGGGAGATGTTTTCCGTCAATACCCAGGAGGACCGGACCCTCTTTTTCGACCTGCTGCCCATCAACCTGGGTTACATCTACGGCAACGCCATCCACCTGCAGGTCTACACCGTGCCCGGCCAGGTCCAGTACGACGCCAGTCGACGGGTGGTCCTGGGGGGGGCGGACGGGGTCGTCTTTGTGGCGGACTCCAGCGAGTCCAAGATGCAGGAAAATGTGGACTCGCTGTCGAACCTCTACCACAACCTGAACGCCAACCGCCTGAACATCAAACAGATCCCCTTTGTCCTCCAGTACAACAAGCGGGACCTGGAAGACGCCATGGCCGTGGGGGTCATGAACCGGAGGCTCAACTTCCGGAGCGTCCCTTATTTCGAGTCCGTGGCCTGTGAGGGTACAGGGGTCCTGGAGACCTTCCTGGCGATCACCCGGGAGACGGTGGGACACACCTTCCGCAAGTACCACCTGGACAAGAAAATCAAGGACTTCGACGAGATGCTGAACCTCATCGAGTCCAATGTTCGGACCAGCATGCAGGGACCCCTTGCAGAGGAAAACACGGAGGGTCCCCGGGCCGACACCACCGTTATCAGGCACAGCCACGTCAGCACCGCCGACCTGGTGCCAGGCAAGCCCGCGGACCCCGAGGAGCTGCTGGAGGATGCCCTCAAGTCCAGCATGGAGACCGCCCGTCTCTACTCCGAGCTGAAGCAGACCAAGGAAGCCCTGGAGAAGAAGAACCAGGAACTCAGCCTGCTGGCGGCGCAGCTGGAGCGGGCCAACCAGGACAACCTCAAGACGCGGCGCTACATGGAAGGGCTGGTCCAGAACATCGGCGAGGCCCTCATCAGCTACTCCGCCGATGGCAAGATCCTCACCTGGAACGTGGCCGCGGAGCGGATCTTCGGCTACTCGCGGCCAGAGATCGTGGGCCGGAACATGTCTCAGCTGACCCCGGACAACCTGCTGAAGGAGATGGACCAGGTGGCGCAGCAGCTGGTGAAGGGTCAGGTTCTGCGCAGCGTCGCGACCACCCGCCTCCGGAAGGGGGGCGTGGCCTTTCCTGCCAGCATCACGTACGCGCCGGTGCGGGCCAACGATGACCGGATCCTGGCCTTCTCTGCCCTGGTGCGGGACCTGACCGAGCAGCGGGACTTGGAGGAGCGCCTGGTGCGTTCCCAGAAACAGGAGTCCCTGGGCCGCTTGGTCCCAGCCTTGTTCCATGAGGTGGCCAATCGCCTGACCCCGGTGCTGCTCGAGTCGCGCCTGCTCTCCGATGCCCCATTGGAACCCCGCCTGGCCGCCCAGATTGTCCGCCTCACCGCAGCAGCCGAGGGGGTTCAGACCCTCCTTCGCCCCATCCAGACCGTCCTCAGCCCGCCGGTGCCCCGGGGGGTTCCCACCCAGCTGAACCGGCTGGTGGAGGAGGCCGCCACGCTCGTGGGGCCCGGAGCCGAGCGCCTGGGAGTGTCCATCGAGATGAACCTCGAGCCCTCCCTCCCCGAGACCAGCTTGGATCCGGGGCTGATGGTGCAGGCCTTGGTCAACGTGATGCTGAACGGGGTGCAGGCCATGGCCAGCAGCGCCTCCAAGCGCTTACGGGTGGGCACCCGGATGGCCGACGGCACCCTGCAGGTCGCCATCCAGGACACCGGCTTCCCGATGTCCGAAGCGGGCCAGCGGGGTCTCCTGGATCCCAATGCCGCCACCTCGACCGACACCCTGGGGATGCCCATCGCCGACATCATCCTCCAGCAGCACGGCGGTCGGCTCACGGTGCGCAGCCAGGAGGGCATGGGCAATGCCGTCCTGCTGGAGGTGCCCCTCTCGGTCTCGGCCCCCGCTCCGGCGGCGCCCAGCCTGGTGGGCTACCGGGCCCTGGTGGTGGATGACGAGCCCATCCTGCTGGAGTGCCTGACGGATGCTCTGGGCCTCTGGGGGATGGAGGTCGTGGCCTGCCCCGGCGGCCAGGAAGCCATCGCCAGCCTGGGGTCCCGGGAGTTCGACCTCATCGTGTCGGATATCCGCATGCCGGGGCTGTCTGGATTCGAGTTCTACGCCTGGCTGAAGGAGCAGCAGCCGGGCATGGCCGGACGCATCCTCTTCACCACCGGGGACGCCTTCGATGCGGACACCCGCACGTTCCTGGAAGCGAACCGCCTGCCCGTCCTGGGCAAGCCCTTCGACCTGAAGCAGCTCAGGCTGAGCCTGGAACAGCTCCTGGCGGCCTCAGCCAAGGGGTGACGGGCGCTACTCCTCGCCCTTCCGCTGCCGGCCTTCAGGATCAAACTGGTAACCCACGCTTCGCAGGGTGTGGACCCAGCGCGGGTGATGGGGATCAAGCTCCATGACCCGGCGGATGCGCACGATGAAGTTGTCCACGGTGCGGCTCGTAGGGTAGGCATCCTCGCCCCAGACCTTGTCCAGGATGTCCGTCCGGCTCACCACCTGGCCCGGCCGCTCCATGAGCAGCTTGAGGATCATGGATTCCTTCACGCCCAGCTGGAACGGCCCCCCAGGACCCTCCCCGCAGAAGTTGTCGAAGTCCACCCAGTGTTCGCCGAAGGTCTGGCGGCGGTTGGTGTCGCGGTTGCGGTACCAGGACTCCCGGCGCAGGATGGCCCGGATCCGGAGGAGCAGTTCCTTCACCTGGAAGGGCTTGCCGAGGTAGTCATCACCCCCGGTCTCGAAGCCGTGGACCCGGTCATCGTCCGTGTTTTTGGCGGTGAGGAACAGGATCGGCGTGTGGTTCTTGGCCTCCCGCACCTTCTGGCAGATGGTGTAGCCGTCCATGCCGGGCAGCATGACATCGAGGATCACCAGGTCGTAGGTCTCGGCCAGGATCTGGCGCAGGGCCTGGTCTCCGCGGGGAATCCAGGTGCAGCCGAGGCCCTCCAGCTCGAGGTTGAGCTTGATGCCCTCAGCCAGACTGAGCTCATCTTCCACCAGCAGGATCTTGGGTTCGGGCATGGGGGACTCCGGGGGCGGGACGGGCGCGGCAGCGCTGTGAACTGCCGCGACCTGCTCCGATCCTACTAGAATGAGGCCTCGGAGCAGCCATGGTCCCCCAAAGCAGTCCTTTCCTCAGCATCATCATCCCCATCTACAACGAGGAGGAGAACATCCCGACCCTCTGGGCGCGGCTGGACCGGGTGCTCGCGGAGCACTTCGCCACCCCCGAGCGGAGCTGGGAGGTCGTCTTCACGGACGACGGCAGCCGGGACCGCAGCCTGCAGATGCTCATTGCTCTTGCGGCGAACGAACCCCGGATCCAGGTGGTGGAGTTCAACCGGAACTATGGCCAGCACAGTGCCATCTTCGGTGCCTTCGCCGAGGCCCGGGGCCGGGTCATTGTCACCCTGGACGCCGACCTCCAGAACCCACCAGAGGAGATCCCCAAGCTGGTGGCCAAGGTGGAGGAGGGCTACGACGTGGTGGGCGGGTGGCGCCAGGGCCGCACGGACAACGACAGCTTCTTCCGCACCATGCCCAGCAAGATCGTCAATGCCGTCACCCGCAAGACCACCGGGGTGGTGCTGCACGACTACGGCTGCATGCTGCGGGCCTACACCCGGGAGGTGGTGGACGCCATGCTCCTGTGCAAGGAGCGGTCCAGCTTCATCCCCGCCCTGGCCAACAGCTTCGCCAAGCGCATCACCGAGGTACCCGTGGCCCACGCTGAGCGGTCCGCCGGAACCAGCAAGTACGGTGTCTGGAAGCTCATCAACCTCCAGTTCGACCTCCTCACCAGCTTCAGCCTCCTGCCCCTCCAGATGCTCAGCGTCTTTGGGGTGCTGACCGCCGTCTTCGGGTTCCTGTTGTTCCTGGGCCTGGTGATCTACCGCTTCCTGCACCCGGAAGGCACGGCCCAGGGCGTGTTCACCCTGTTCGCCATCCTGTTCTTCTTCGTGGGCTGCCAGTTCGTCGCCTTTGGCCTGCTGGGGGAGTACATCGGTCGCATCTACCAGGAAGTCCGGGACCGACCGCGCTACATGGTTAAAAAGGTCCACCGGGCCGAGACGGCGCTTTAGGCTTCCTCGCCCTCGCCCGTCCAGCCTTCGCCGTCCTCCTCTTGGGGCTTCTCGGGGATGCGGTAGCTCTCGCTGGACCAGGCACCCAGATCTTGGGTGCGGCAGCGCTCTGAGCAAAAGGGCTTGAAGGCGTTCCCCTCCCAGGAGGTGGGGATGCGGCAGCAGGGGCAGGGACGGAGGACCATGGTCATCAGCATATCCATTCAGGCCTAGATACGAAACAAGAAGAAAACTTGAGTGAATTTTCGAAGATATGCTTGACGGGCCGGTTCCTTCCTTTATACTCAATGAGAATAGGAGGAATCCCATGAGCAAGATCATCGGCATCGACCTTGGTACCACCAACAGCTGCGTGGCTGTTATGGAGGGCGGCGTCCCCAAAGTCATCCCCAACCCCGAGGGTGCAGACACCACCCCGTCGGTGGTGGGCTACAACCCCAAGACCAGCGAGCGGCTGGTGGGCGCTTCCGCCAAGCGCCAGGCCGTTGCCCAGCCCAAGAGCACCATCTACTCCATCAAGCGCTTCATGGGCCTGCCCTTCGCCGACTCCGAGAAGGAGCAGAAGCTGGTCCCCTACACCGTGGAGCGCTCTGACAAGGGCGGCTGCGTGGTGGACGTGATTGGCAAGAAGCTCAGCCCCGAAGAGATCAGCGCCGTCATCCTGGGCCGCATGAAGGAGGCCGCCGAGGCCTACCTGGGCGAGAAGGTCACGGGCGCTGTGATCACCGTGCCCGCCTACTTCAATGATGCCCAGCGCCAGGCCACCAAGGACGCCGGTGCCATCGCTGGCCTGGACGTGAAGCGCATCGTCAACGAACCCACCGCCGCGGCCCTGGCCTACGGCCTGGACAAGAAGAAGGACGGCACCATCGCCGTCTTCGACTTCGGCGGCGGCACCTTCGACATCAGCATCCTGGAAGTCAGCGAGGGTGTGGTCGAGGTGAAGTCCACCAACGGCGACACCCACCTGGGTGGCGACAACGTGGACCAGGCCGTCATCGA
>CAIRQL010000085.1 GCA_903880675.1 uncultured Holophagaceae bacterium
CCCCAGCCCGGCCTGCGCAAGATCCAGAAGCGCCTCATCAAATACACCCGCCCCGATGGCGTGGCCCTCAGCTTCACCCTCTACCTGCCCCCGGACTACAAGGAAGGCGAGCGGCGCCCGGCCTTCATCTGGGCCTATCCGCTGGAGTTCACGGACGCCAGCACCGCCGGCCAGGTGAGCGGCTCCACCAAGCGCTTCACCACCATGGGCGGCACCTCGCACCTGTTCATGTTGCTGGCAGGCTACGTGGTGCTGGACAACGCCACCATGCCTGTCGTCGGCGATCCCAAGACCGTCAACGACACCTTTCTGAGTCAGGTCGTGGCCAGCGCCAAGGCCGCCATCGACAAGGCCGACGAGCTGGGCGTCATCGATCCTAAGCGGGTGGCCGTGGGCGGCCACAGCTACGGCGCCTTCATGACCGCCAACCTGCTGGCCCACTCCAGCCTGTTCAAGGCGGGCATCGCCCGCAGTGGCGCCTACAACCGCACCCTCACGCCCTTTGGCTTCCAGAGCGAGCGGCGCACCCTGTGGGAGGCGCCGGAGATGTACCTGAAGGTGTCGCCCTTCATGTCGGCGCAGAAGTTCAACGCCCCCATCCTGCTCATCCACGGTGAGGCGGACAACAACCAGGGCACCTTCCCCATCCAGAGCGAGCGCCTCTACGCTGCCCTCAAGGGCAACGGCCAGACCGCCCGCTACGTCACCCTGCCCCTGGAGTCCCACGGCTACGCCGCCCGGGAGTCCATCGAGCACACCCTCTGGGAGATGACCACCTGGCTGGACCGGCACCTGAAGTAGGGTTTATCCGGGATTTTCGGAAAAGCCAAAAAGTGAAGCCGCAGATGACGCAGATAAAAAGCAGAGAAAAAAAGCAACTGCCTTAGCCGGGGATTCACGAGGATACAGAGCCTGGGTTGGGACACGGCTGTGTCAATTACAAGGACGGTGGTACCGCTTTATCCCAAAATCCCCAAATCTGTGGCGAAGGTCTTTTCCATCTGCGTCATCTGCGGTTCCGCTCTTTGGTTCCGCTCTTTGGTTGGATGGCCGAACTCCGCTACTCGGAAACGGCCCCGCTGTCGGCCGAGCGGAGGGTGTCGGCGGCGCCCTCGGGGCGGCCTTGGCGTAGCAGGATCACCTGGGCGGAGCCCTGGTGGCGTACCTCCAGGAGGGTGTGCCCCATGGCCTTTAGAGCCTCGCGGGTGGCGACGGGCAGGGCTGCCTCCACCTGGATGCGGTCCGGCAGCCACTGGTGGTGAAAGCGGGGGGCGTCCACGGCGGCGCGGGCGTCCATGCCGAAGTCCACCACATTGAGCACGGTGCCCAGCACGGTGCTGGGGATGGTGCGCCCGCCGGGGCTGCCGCTCACCAAGAGCACGGCGCCATCCCGGTGGAGGATGACGGGGCACATGCTGGAGAGGGGCCGCTGACCGGGCCGGGCCAGGTTGGGCTCGGTGCCGATGAGGCCGGTGGCGTCCGTGAGGCCTGGGCCGGCATTGAAGTCGCCCAGCTCGTTGTTCAGCAGGAAGCCCGCGCCGGGCACGATGCGGCGCAGGCCGTAGCTGTCCTCCAGGGTGGTGGTGAGGCTCACGGCGTTGCCGCGCCGGTCCACCACGGAGAGGTGGGTGGTGTCCGGCCGCTCGGCGGGCCAGATGAAGCGGGCCGGATCAGAGGTGGAGGCCCGGTCCTTCCGGATGGTGGCCCGCAGCTCCTCAGCGTGGGCCTTGGAGAGCAGCCGGGCCAGGGGCAGGTCGGGGTTGAAGTCGGGATCCGCCAGGTAGCGGGCCCGGTCCGCAAAGGCCCGCCGCAGGGCCTCAGCCGTCAGGTGGACGGCGCCCGGGGACCCGGCGCCCAGGGCCTTCAGGTCGAAGCCCTCCAGGATGCCCAGAGACTGCAGCAGCACCTGCCCGCCGGAGCTGGGGGGGGGCGCCGCCAGGATGCCCACGCCCCGGTAGGTGCCCCGCAGGGGCTCCCGCAGGACGGGTCGATAGGCCTTCAGGTCTGCCGCCCGGATGAGGCCCCCATGGGCGGCCATGTCCTGGACGATCAGCCGCGCCGTGGTGCCCCGGTAGAAGTCGCGCCAGTCCCGGCTCAGCCGCGCCAGGGTGCGGGCCAGCTCCGGCTGCACCAGGCGGTCCCCGGCCCGGAGGGGCTCGCCACCCCGGCTGAACTGGGCCAGGGTGGGGGCGTGGCGCCGGAAGGCCGGCAGCTGTGCCGCCAGGCTGGCGGCCTGATTCTCCGTGAGGACAAAGCCCTCCTGGGCCAGGCGCTGGGCCGGGCGCAGCAGGCGGGCCCAGGGCAGGCGACCCTGGCGACGCCAGGCCTCCCGCAGGCCCGCCACGCTCCCTGGGACGCCCACGGAGGCCAGACTCTCGTGGTGCAGGTCTTTGTCGTAGACGCCGTCCTTCAGCCACATGCGGGGGTGCGCGGCCGCCGGTGCCTTCTCCCGGAAGTCCAGGAAGGTCGCGGTCCCGTCGGCCTTGCGGGACAGCAGGAAGCCGCCGCCCCCCAGGTTGCCCGCAGCAGGGTGCACCACCGCCAGGGCGAAGGCCGTGGCCACCGCCGCATCCACGGCGCTCCCGCCCTCCCGCAGCACCTGGGCCCCGGCCTCCGAGGCCAGGGTCTCCTGGCTCACCACCAGGCCCCGGGGGGTCTGGGCGGTCAGGGCCAGGGTCAGCAACAGGGACAGCCAGGGGGCAAGGCGCATGGGGACTCCGGAAAACCGCTGCCCATAGTCTGTCATCCTTGGACCCATGGCTCGCAGCACTGGCATCCCCGGATCCTCCTCCCAAACCCCCGCCGAGGAGGTGGCCAACAGCCTCACCCACGGCCTGGGCGTGGCCCTCGCCATCGCCGGCCTAGCGGTCATGGTGGTGTTCGCCGCCAAGCGGGGCACGGCCCGGGATGTGGTGGGCGTGTCCATCTTCGGCAGCACCCTGATCCTGCTCTACCTCATGTCCACCCTCTACCACGCCTTCCGGGGGCCACGCCTCAAGCTGCTCTTCAAGGTCTTCGACCACTCGGCCATCTTCCTGCTCATCGCCGGGACCTACACGCCCTTCTGCCTCTCGGCCCTGGGTCGCACCAGCCCGGCCTGGGGCTGGACGGTCTTCGGCGTGGTCTGGGCGCTGGCGGTCCTGGGCATCACCTTCAAGGCGGTCTTCTACGGCCGCATCGCCCAGTCCAGCCTCAGCCCGGCACCCCTGGACCACCTGCACTCCGGGGTGGCGCCCACGGTGGACCCCATCTTCGTCAAGCGCATGGGCTGGATCTCCACCGGGATCTACCTCCTCATGGGCTGGATCATCCTCATCGCCGCCGGGCCGCTGGGCCGGTCGCTGCACGCCCATGGCCTCTACTGGCTCTTCGCCGGAGGCCTGTTCTACAGCGTGGGCGCCGTCGTCTACAGCCTGGAGAAGCTCCCCTTCCACCATGCCCTCTGGCACCTCTTCGTGGTGGCAGGCAGTGCCTGCCACGTGATGGCCGTGCTCCTCTACGTGATCCCCGGGAGGTAGCCCGTGCTGCCACTGGAGCTCCTGCCGGGCAGCGCCCAATGGGGCCTGCACCTGGATGCTCTCGTCGCCCGGCCCGAGGCCCTCTGGGTGTACGGCGGCCCGGGCTGCGGGACCTCCAGCCTGGCGGCTCTGCTGGCGGCGAAGCGGGGCGGAGCCTGGCTCGATGCGGACTCGCCGGACCTGGCCCTGGCCTGGCTGGCCGGGCATCCGGGCGGGATCGTGGCGGCCCGAGGGCCGGCCCCCGAGGGGCTGGACTGCCTGCCCCTGCACCTGCCCGGGGTGGAGGACCACCCAGAGTGCATCCCAGGGATCCTGGCCCACCTGGCCCTGGAGGAGGGCCTGACGCCGCCCTTGCCCGCAGCCCTGGGCGGGTTGCCCTGCCCCGGCAATCTGCGGGAGCTGCGGAACCGGGTGCTGCGCTGGAAGCTGCTGGGGCAGCTACCCACCCGGGAACCCGCCGGTGCCCCGGCCTTTGAGGCCGAGGACCTGGCCACCAACCTGCATCACCTGGAGCGGTTCCTCCTCCACCGGGCCCTGCGGCGGGCCTACGGCAACCGGGTGGAAGCCGCAGGCCGCCTGGGGGTGAGCCGCCGTCAGCTCTACCTGCTCATCGCCCGGCACGGGGATCCGGTGCGGGGGGAGGCCATATCCAGCGAGCCCCCGCTGCGGGTCCGGAAGCGGCGACCGGGTCAAAACTCCAGTTCGGATGGCGGGGTCCGATAACACCTCCAGCGACCGTGCCGGTCGCATGGATGCTCAATCATGGCGACCCCTCTTCGGATTCTGGTGGTGGATGATGATCCCGGGATGCGGGATGGCATGGCGATGAGCCTGAAGCGCTCCGGCTATTTCGCGGAGCAGGCACGGGGTGGCGAGGAGGCCCTGCGCATGGTGCGTCCGGGTGCCTTCGATGCCGTGGTCACCGACCTACGGATGCCCGGCATGGACGGCCTGCAGCTTACCGCCCGGCTCAAGGCCGTGGACCCCTCCCTGCCGGTGCTGCTCATCACGGCCTTCGGTAGCCTGGAGAGTGCCCGGGAAGCCATGCGCCTTGGCGCCTTCGACTTCCTCTCCAAGCCCTTCAGCCCCGAAGAACTGACCACCGCCTTGGCCAAGGCCCTCAAGTGCGAGGGGCATCTGAAGGCCGAAGAGCCGGCCGAAGCGCCGGTGATCCTCACCCAGGACCCAGCGCTGGGCGAGACCCTGGCCCTGGCCCGCCGGGCCGCGGACAGCCGGGCCACCATCCTGATTCAGGCCGAGAGCGGCACGGGCAAAGAGCTCCTGGCCAAGCTCATCCACGGCTCCAGCCCCCGGCGCCACGGCGCTTTCGTGGCCATCAACTGCGCCGCCATCCCGGAGAACCTCCTGGAGTCCGAGCTGTTCGGCTACGAGAAGGGTGCCTTCACGGGCGCCACTGGCCTGAAGCCCGGCCGCTTCGAGCAGGCCGACGGCGGCACCCTGGTGCTGGACGAGGTGGGCGAGCTGCCCTTGGCCCTCCAGGGCAAGCTCCTGCGCGTGCTCCAGGAGCGCTGCGTGGATCGCCTGGGCGGCAATCGTCCCATCCCTGTGGATGTCCGCCTCATCGCCCTCACCAACCGCAACCTCCAGGCCGAGGTGAAGGCCGGGCGCTTCCGCGAGGACCTCTACTACCGGCTGAATGTCATCCCCCTCGACCTGCCGCCCCTGCGGGACCGGCCGGGGGACCTGAGCCTCCTGGCCGCCCACTTCGCCGAGCGCTACGCCCGGGAGAACGAGCGCCCCGTGCCCGAGCTCGCCCCCAGCTTCCATGCCGCCCTGACCCGCCACAGCTGGGGGGGCAACATCCGGGAGCTGGAGAATGTGATCCAGCGCTGCGTGGTGCTGAACCAGGGCCGCCGCCTCACCCAGCGGGACCTGAGCTGGCTGCTGCCCCCGGAAGTCCTCCTGGGCCTGCCGGAAGACCCCCCCGACCCCTTCGCCGTCGAGCCCTATAACCAGGTCCGCCCGGCTGCGCTGCCGCCACCCGAGGCTGCACCCCTGCCCCCCGGCGCCGTACTGGCCGATCCCCGGAAACCCCTCGCAGGCGTGCCCATGGGCACCCCGGTGGTGCTCCCCCTGGGCCTCTCCCTGCCTGAGCTGGAGCGCTTCTGGCTGCTGTCCACCCTGAGCGCCCTGAAGGGCAACCGCACCCACTGCGCCGAGCAGCTCGACATCGCCCTCCGCACCGTGCGCAACAAGATCAACGAGTACAAGGTCGACGGCTTCGACATCCCC
>CAIRQL010000086.1 GCA_903880675.1 uncultured Holophagaceae bacterium
CCCGCTCCTCCCCGTCCATCCCCGGCTAAGAAGCTTTTCCGACCCAAGCACCCAGGCCGTTCTCCGCTCTCCTCAGCTCCTCGGTTTTCCTCCGCGTTCCTTCCTTTCTTTTCAGCCACCCCTTGCCTGTTTTCCTCTGCGTTCTCTGTGTTCTCTGCGGTGAGATTTCTATCCCTGAAATCCCGGAGGATCCGAAATCTTTAACCACGAAGACAGGATATTTTGGTTTGTCTCGCGTGTCGCTGCAGGCGATACCGAGAAGACCACGAAGCAAGACAGGGCATTAGATACTGCTTCCGGCTTTTCTTCGTGGTCTTCGTGGTGAATTCCTGCCTTAGTGGTCCTACCATCGCTGCATGGCCCCCACTTCCCTTCGCGTTGCTTTGGTTCAGCAGGACACGGTCTGGCAGGACCCGGCGGCCAATCTGGCGCGGGCCCGGGGCTTCGTGAAGCAGGCAGCCCGGGCGGGGGCACGGGTGGTGGTGTTTCCGGAGTTGTTCACCCTGGGCTTCACCATGGCGCCGGAGCCCTTTGCGGAGCCCCTGCCCGGCCCCACCACCGAGGCCCTGGGTGCGCTGGCGCGGGAGTGCAACCTCTACATCATCGGCTCGGCGGTGGAAGCCCACTCGCCGCACCCCCGCAACGCGGCCTTCGTCCTGGGCCCGGACGGTGCCCTGGTGGCGGTTTACCGCAAGCTGCACCCCTTCACCTACGGCGAGGAGCACGAACACTACACCGGTGGCGAGGACTGCCCGCTGTTCAGCATCGACGGCATCCTCTGCGGCCTGCAGATCTGCTACGACCTGCGCTTCCCCGAGCCCTTCCGGGCCCTGGCGGCGCAGGGTGCCGAGGTCATCTTTGTGCCCGCCAACTGGCCCGTGCGGCGCAGCTCGGCCTGGTCCACCCTGCTGGCCGCCCGGGCCATCGAGAATCAGGCGGCCATCTGCGGCGTCAACCGCGTGGGCCGGGACGGTGCCGGCCTGGACTACCCCGGGGCCTCCGCCATCCACGACTGCTTCGGCGAGGTCATCGCCCAGGGCGACGCCACCGAGGGCCTCATCGTCGGTGACCTCGACCTCACCCAGCTCCGCACCTGGCGCCAGCGCTTCCCCGCCCTGCAGGACCGGCGGCCGGAGGTCTACAAGGCACTGGAGCCCAAGTAAGCGTCATCAAGGCAGGCGGTAACAGAGCTCTCGCCTTATCCCCTTCATCCGCAGTTATCCCCGTCTAAAAAAAGCTTTTGAAACAGGGATGAAGGGGATGAAGGGGATAACAACACAAGCAAGAGGCACCTGTAGGCATTGCTCTGCGCCCTCTGCTCTCTCGTCTTTTCTCTGCGAGAGTTTTTCCCTTCGCCCTCTACCCAGGAACGACCAGGGGCACCCACTGGTGGAAGCAGGCGGCCTGACCTTGCAGGGTTCCTGTCTCGTCCACCAGGTTCCACACCACGGCTTGCTGGATGCGGAAGCGGCGGCCGTCGGCGGCCACACGCACACCAGCGTAGTCATCGATAAAGCCCTGGTCGGCCACGCGTCGCAGCAGGCGCTCCCGCTCCTCGCGGACCAGGGGCTCGGCGGAGAGCCGGGAGGGCAGGCCGACAAAGGTCTCCCAGGGATACCCGAAGAGCTCCTGGGCGGCGCGGTTGGCGTAGTTGAAGAGGGGGTCGGCCTCGGTGCCATGGGACAGCAGCACGAAGCCCGCCTCGTAGAGGGCCTGTCCCAGGTCGACGCCGGGGGCGAGGTCCAACAGAGGCCTCCCCAGCAGGCGCTGGTAGCTGGCCAGCAGGAGGGCGGCATGGGCCCCGTGGAAGCCGTTGGTGGCACTGGGTGGGTGAGCTGCGTCCATCTTCAGCGCCTACTTGGGCGGGTTGGCCGGGGCGTCCCGCTTGAACCACTGGGCCTGGCCATAGACGGGGCGGACCTTCTCCTCCAGGGCCGTGAGCTGAGCCGCATTGAGGGGCAGGAAGTCCCGGGCGATGCGGATGTTCTCTTCCAGCTGGGCGATGTTGTCCACGCCGATGATGGCTGTGCTTACGGGGTGGCTCAGGGTGTAGCGCAGGGCCTCCTTGATGGTGAGGGTGCCGGGCCGGTCATGCTTGGCGGTGCCTCGCTGCCGGTCGGCGGGCGGCGGTGGCACGCCTTGGAGGATGCGGCCCCGGGCGGGGATCTTCATGGCGATGATGCCCATCTCCTTCTCCACCGCCAGGGGCAGCAGGGTCTTCTTGAAGGGCAGGTGCCAGGTGTCGGCAGCGTTAAAGGCCATGAGCACCGTGTCGAAGGGGAAGCGGCGGATGGCCTCCGCCAGCACATCGGGATCGGCGTGCCCGCTGAGGCCCAGGAAGCGCACCAGCTTCTGGTCCCGAGCCTTCACAAAAGCCTCCAGGGCCCCGCCCTTGGCGCAGACCCGCTCCACATCGTCCATGGTGCCCATGGCGTGCAGCTGCCAGAGGTCCACGTGGTCCGTGTTCAGCAGCTTGAGGGAGGTCTCCAGCAGGCGCATCGAGCCATCCGCTGTGCGGTCGTGGGTCTTGGTGGCCAGGAAGGCCTCGCCGCGCCGCCGCTTCATGACCTGGCCGATGTACTGCTCGCTCCACCGGGCCTCGCCGCCGTAGCGGGCCGAGGTGTCGATGTAGTTCACGCCCAGGTCCAGGGCCCGCGCGATGAGCGGGATGGTCACCTTCTCGTTGTTGGGCTGCTCGATGGCGGCCTGTCCGCCCAGGCTGAAGAGCCCCACCCGGTGCCCCGTGCGCCCCAGGTTGCGGGTGGGCATGGCGGTGCGGGGGTTGAAGGGAATCAGCGGCGCAGCAGCAGGGCCTGCGGTCGTCAGAGCCTCAGCCCCGGCCAAGCGGGTCGCCACCAGACCCGCCGCCGTGGCAGCGCCCAGCTTGAATAGATCACGTCGCGTGGTGCCGGCCATGGGGACTCCAGGTGTGTGAAGGTGCACAGGCAGGGTAATAGATCAGCGCCCGTTTTCAGGCTGTCTCTTCCTGCGCCCTGAGAAAAAAGAATTTTGACGGGGAGAAAAGGGATGGACGGCAATACTGTTAGGTTAGCCAGAACGTCTCTTCTGATTCACCCAAGGTTCGGTCCTCACGGTGATGCGCGGCTCCATTCGGCGCGTGGGACCACGCTCTGAGCGCTTTACGGTAGGCCAGTGTC
>CAIRQL010000087.1 GCA_903880675.1 uncultured Holophagaceae bacterium
CGCTTGGAGCCCTCGCCGATGCCGATCATGGCGATGACCGCCCCCACGCCCACGATGATGCCGAGCATGGTCAGGAAGGCGCGCATCTTGTTCCGCGTGATGGCGAATAAGGCGAGCTTGAGGAACTCCAGGAAGCGCATGAGTCCTCCCGGCTAGCGCCGGCCGCCCTGCTGTCCAGCTGCCGCGCCGCCCAGGGGCGCCGGAGCGCCGGAGCCGGCGGTCTTGGTGTTCTCCACCCCCACGAGAACCTGCATGCCCTCCTGGAGGCCTTCGCCGGTGACTTCCGTGAACTGGCCATCGGTGACGCCGGCCTTGACCACGATGGCCTTGGGCTTGCCATTCTCCAGGACCCAGACGCGGTCCTCACGGCGCATCACGGCGCCACCCTTGCCGCCACCACCCTGGGTCGCAGGACGGGACTGGCCGCCACCCATGCCGGGGATGCCCGCAGGCTGGCCGAGGCGGGGTCCGTCGGTCTTCTTCTCATCCTTGATGAAGGCGGCGGGGTTGAAGCGCAGGGAAGAGTTCGGCACGCGGAGCACATCCCGGCGCTGGTTGGTGATGATGGTGACGTTGGCGGTCATGCCGGGCCGCAGGGCCAGGTCGCCGGTGAACTTGGGGCCACCCAGCTGGCTGGCGCCGCCGGGGATGCGGGCCAGGGCCTTGGGGTCCCCGGCGGGCGCTGAGGTGGTGAAGGACATGGTCTTGACGGGCGCAGACGGCGCAGCTCCCCGGCCGCCCTGATCACGGCCACCCCGACCCTGACCCTGGCCTTGACCCTGACCTTGTCCTGCCTGGCGCTCCTGGAACCGCTTCATGAAATCGGCCTTGGTGGTGCCCGCAGGCAGCCGGTCCTTCATGCGCTCCCAGACCTTCTCGGCATCGGGGGCACCCTCGCGGGCGGGTCCACCGGCCGGAGCCTGACCACGGCCCTCGGGCTTGGCGGTAGGTGCGCCCGGATGGCCACCCTCGGCCTTGGGGGCCTCGCCCTCTGCGTTGGGCAGGGGCTCATTGGGGACGATCATCTCAACCACGTAGTTCACCACGTTCTGGGTGGTGACCGGCTCCTGGCGAACCAGGCTCACCGTGGCGGCGAACTGCTTCTCCGGCAGGCTGTCCACCACGAACATGGCGCGCTGACCCACCTTCACATCATCGATGTCGGACTCGCCGATGTTGACCTGGACCTTCATCTTGGAGAGGTCCTGGGCGATCTGGAAAAGGTTCGGTGTGCTGAAGCTGGCGGCCACAGTCTGGCCCACATCCGCCAGACGGGAGATGACCACACCGTCCACGGGGGCGGTGATGTTGCAGTAGGCCAGGTTGGCCTTGGCGCGGTCGAGGGAGGCCTTGGCGTTCTCGTGGCTGGTCTGCGAGGTCTGAAAGGTCACCTGCTTGGCCTCCAGGTCCTGATCCGCCAGCAGCTTCTCGGCAAACAGGCGCTTGGCGCGCTCGTACTGGCGGCGGGCATCATCCATGTTGGTCTTGGCCCGGTCCATGCCGGCCTCGGCGTCCTTCAGCTGGGTCTCCCAAATGGTCGGATCGATCTCGGCGATGAGCTGGCCCTTCTTCACGATGCTGTTGTAGTCAGCGTAGAGGGCCGAGATCACACCCGACACCTGGGTCCCTACCGCCACCTGCACCACAGGGCTGACAGCCCCGGTGGCGTTGATGCGCTGGGTGACGTTGCCGCGGTCCACCTTGGCCTGCCGCCACTTCACCTCGTCCTTGGGGCGGGTGAGGACATAGGCTGTGCCCCCTGCGACCAATGCGACGCCGATTCCAATCACGATCCAAGTGTTCCGTTTCATGATGCCGAACTCCGCATGTCAAGGGGCCACGCAGGCCCTGCATTTAACCTTCGCATAACGATGTATAGACTGTCACTTCTCGTTTATGGTTGAGGCCTAATTACAACCTCAGCGGAGCAGGCCAAGGCCCTCGGTCAGGGCCCTCCGGGTGAAGCCATCCGCCAGGAAAGTCTGGAGGAAGCCCCCCGCCAGGACGATGGCAGCACAGACGAGCACCGTGGCCCCTGCCAGGGGGGCATAGACCGCCGGCCGGTCGGAGGCCAGACGCTCTGCCTCGGCCCCGGGGGACTGAAGAAAGAGGGCCACCAGGAAGCGCAGGTAGTAGTAGGCACTCACCAGGCTGGCCAGCACGCCCAGGATCGCCAGGCTCACATGACCCGCCCCAATCAATTCGCGGAAGATCATGTACTTGCCGTAGAAGCCGCCCAGAGGCGGGATGCCGGCCAGGCTGAGCATGAAGATGGCAGCGGAGACGCCCAGGGCCGGTCGCTTCCAGCCGAGGCCGCGGAGGTCATCGAAGGTGGTTTGGTCCCCCACCAGGCCGTAGGCGGTGAGGAGGCCGAAGGCGCCCATGTTCATGGCCAGGTAGATCACCAGGTAGAAGAGGACGCCGTTGAAGGCGGCGGGGGTTCCCGCCACGAAGCCCAGCAGGAGGTAGCCCGCATGGCTGATGCTGGAGTAGGCCAGCATGCGCTTCACATTGGTCTGCACCAGGGCTGTCAGGTTGCCCAGCACCAGGGTGGCCACGGCCAGGATGGCGGCCACGGACTGCATGCGGACACCGACCTCGGCCAGGGGCGCGAGGCTGCTGCCGAAGATGCGGAGCAGGGCGATGAAGGCCACGCCCTTGGTCGCCACGGACATGAAGCCGGCGATGGGGTGGGGCGAGGCCTCGTAGGCATCCGGCGTCCACTGGTGGAAGGGGACAGCGGAGACCTTGAAGAGGAAGCCCAGGAGCAGCAGGGCGGCGCCCACCAGAACCAGGGGGTCCGTGGCCAGGCCCTGGGCCTTGATGGTGATGGCGGCGGCGGTGAGGTCCAGGGTGCCGCTGAGGCCGTAGATCAGCACACCGCCCATGAGGAAGCAGCTGGCGGCCACGGCGCCCGTGAGGAAGTACTTCATGCCGCCCTCGGCCGCTTCGGGCCGGGCCCGCACGGTCCCCACCAAGGCATAGAGGGGCAGGCTGAAGAGCTCCAGGGCCAGGAACAGCAGGACGAAGTTCGTGGTGGTGGCAAACAGGATCATGCCCACCACGGAGAAGAGCAGCAGGGAGAGGCTCTCGCCCTTGACCCAGCCCTCCTGGTGGAAGTGGTCCCAGGACTGCAGGATGGTCATGGCGGCAGCCACCAGGACGAAGATGCCCGTGAACTGGGCCAGGCGGTCCATGCGCATCTGGAAGAAGCTGGGCTGGGCGCCGGTCTTCCACAGCTCCGTGATGAACCAGAAGCTGGTGCCGACGGCGAGCAGGGCCGTGCCATACATGGCGGCGCGGATCCACTTGGCCGTGGCCTGGTCCTTGTCCAGAGACATGAGGGGAATCAGGCAGGCCCCCAGGGCCGGCACGAGCAGCGGCAGCAGGGCCGCCCACTGGCTGGGAGTGAGGCTCATCGGTGACCCCCTTGGGCGGCGGGTTCGGCATGTTCGGCATGACCGCCGGGTGCCGGGTGGGCAGCAGGGGCCTCATGCACCGCCGGCTTCAGGACAAAGGTCCGGATGGCGGGGGCCTTGGCGTCCTTCAGCATGGCCACCACAGGGGCCTCGCTGACGGCCACGAAGGTCCGGGGATGGATGCCCATCCAAAGAATCAGAACCACCAGGGGCAGGAGGACGGCGATTTCGCGGGCGTTCAGGTCGGAGTGCAGGTGGTGGGTGCCACTGCCTTCTTCCTTGTTCTCGGGGCCCCAGAAGACGCGCTTGAACATCCAGAGCATGTAGACCGCACCCAGCAGCACGCCGGAGGTGGCAAGCGAGGCATAGAGGCGGCCCCAGCCGAAGCCCGACAGGAAGGCGCCGTTGAGGATCCAGAATTCGCCCACGAACCCGTTGGTGAGGGGCAGGCCGATGGAGCTAAGGGTGACCACCAGGAAGAAGCCAGTGAACACGGGCATCTTCACGGCGACGCCGCCGAAGTCCGAGATCATGCGGGTGTGGGCGCGGTCGTAGACCATGCCCACCAGGAGGAACAATGCGCCGGTGCTGATGCCGTGGTTGAGCATCTGGAGGATGGCGCCCTGGGTCCCAATCACGGTGAAGGAGGCCAGGCCCAGCATCACAAAGCCCATATGGCTGACGGAGGAGTAGGCCACCAGCTTCTTGATGTCGCGCTGCACCATGGCCACCAGGGCACCGTAGACGATGGCAATGACGCTCAGCAGGGCCAGGGGCTTGGCGTAGTGCATGGCCGCAGCTGGGAACATGGGGATGGCAAAGCGGATGAAGCCGTAGCCGCCGAGCTTCAGCAGCACGCCGGCCAGGATCACGGAGCCCGCAGTGGGCGCCTGGACGTGGGCGTCCGGCAGCCAAGTGTGCAGGGGGAAGAGGGGCACTTTGATGGCGAAGGCCACGGCGAAGGCAAGGAACAGCCAGCACTGGACGCTGAAGGGCAGCGCCGAGGCCGCGGGTCCCATCACCGCCGGGTTGAAGCTGCCGGCCTTGCCCGCCAGGTAGAGCAGGGCCACCAGCCAGAGCAGCGAACCCGCCAGGGTGTAGAGGAAGAACTTGGTGGCAGCGTAGCGGCGCTCATCGCCGCCCCAGACCC
>CAIRQL010000088.1 GCA_903880675.1 uncultured Holophagaceae bacterium
GCATACGCCCGTGTGGAAGTCGATGCTGCCCTGACTGATCCCTCGGGTGGTGCTGAGGCGAGTTTCCCGCAGCAGCTCCACGGCCCGGTCGAAGCGTCGGAACTGCATGAGGGCGAGAGCCAGGTTGAGGCGGATCAGGTGGGCCTCGTCCCCCTTGGCCCGGACCGCCAGCAGTCGAAGCTGGGCCAGCAGGGCCGGGTAGCAGAGGTCTGGGGCGCCGAGGGGGAGCTCCCGTCCTTCGGCTTCCACGGGCAGGGTGACTTCGGGACCACTCTGGCTGAGGGTCACGGTGCCCTTGGCTCCCGCGAGGGCCTGGCGCAGAGCCTTGGTGGTGGCGACGGCTTTGCCCCCGACCTGAAGAATGGGACGCCCCACCTCGAGGCCGGCCTTCAGGGCGGCTTCGGGGGCGGCGAGCACCCAGGGCCCGGGCTGCCCGGGTACATCCAGGAGGGTCAGGCCCAGGCCCGGCTCCCCCAAGGGGGGCAGGGTGTTGAGGCGCAGAGCGAGGTCCGCCAGGGGGTCCTGCTCCAGGGGCTTCACCCGCAGGCGCTCTTCCTCGCCATCCAGGGTGGCCACCCGTAGCTCGATGTAATGCACCCCTTCCTCCAGCACGGGGGTTGCCGTGAGCACCAGCTCTGCTTCCCGCGAGGCCTTCAGCCGGGCCAGGGCCTCGGCAGGGGACTCGCCGGGGCGCGGGGCCAGGACGGCCAGGCGCTGCAGCCGCTCCCCGAGGATCTCCAGCTGAGCCAGGAAGCGGGCCCGCCCCGTGAACTCGCCGGCCGCCAGGCCCAGAATGGCCAGGCGGGGCCGGGGCTGGACCTCCAGCTCCACGGCCTTGGCGTCCTCTACGGTGAGGGTCTTCGAGAAGCCCCCGCCGGGGAAGCGCACCTGCAGTTCGTAGGCTCCTGGGCAGAGCAACAGGCCCTTCTGGGGCAGGGGTCCCAGGCTCTGCCCGGCCAGGAAGGCCTCGCCGCCGGGCCAGGGGGAGCTGAGGCTCAGGGTGCCCCGGGCGTCCTCCAGGCGGATGGGCTCCAGGGTGTGGTCGGCCTGGGGGGTGGCCAGGTCAGGGTTGAGGGTTAGGATCCGGGTCCGATGGCAGGGCGCCCGGAGCTCCAGGCGGTGCTTCCCGGCCGGCAGGTCGGCGATGAGGAAGGGGGCCGAGAAGTCCTGAGGCTCGGCTCCAGCACCGGCTGGGGCCGCCAGGCCCCGTGTGGGGCCGAGGCTGCGGCCATCGAGGAGGACCTCGGCATCGGGCGGGTGGACCTGGAAGGTCACGGTGGAGGAGACCCGCTTCAGGGCAAAGGCGACGGCCTTGGCGTCCTTGGCCGCCAACTCGATGGGGACCTCCATGGAGGCGTAGCCCGGCCGGGCATAGACCAGGGTGTGGGGGCCGAAGGGGAGATGCTTCTTGGGCAGGGCCGCTGCGGGCTTACCGTCCACGGTCAGGCTCCCGCCTTCGGGGTCGAAGGTGAGGCGCAGGGGGGCGAACTTTTCGGCCTTCAGCCGGTCAAAGACCCCGGCCAGGCGCTGGGAGGTGAGGGCCCGGTCCACATCAAAGTCCGGGTCCAGGTCGATGAGCGCCTGGAGGCGGACGGCGGCCCGGGCCTTGTTCTGGGAGCTGCGGTCATCCAGGACGGCGAGCCAGTTGTAGGTCTCGCAGAGCACCTGCCGCCAGGCGGGCTCGAGGGCGCCGGCTCGGGGGGCCAGCACGGCCACCACCGCATCGAAGCGGTCTGAGGCCGCCTCCCGGTCCCCCTGGGTGGCCCACAGCGCCTTGGCCTGGACGAAGGTGTCCCGGAGGGCAGCATCCTGGCTCCACAGGCTGGCACCGGCGAGCAGGAGGGCGAGGAGCAGGCGAGGGCGCATGTCAGTCCACCCGGAGCAGCAGGTCGTTGCGGCGGTCGCAGAGCAGCAGGCCACCCGAGCGATCCAGAGCCAGGGCGGTGATGCGCCCACTGACGCCCAGGGCCTTGAAGGTGGCCTGGCGCAGGACCGTGCCGTCGGGGCCCAGGATGAGCACGCCCTCGCCGAAGTCGCCCCCATCCACCAGCGCCGCCACCTGCCCCGCACCATCACAGGCCAGGGCCGTCACGGTGCTGAAGGCCCCCGGGAGGCCCTTGCCATAAGGCACGATGGCGCGGGGCTGACCGTCGGGGTCCAGGAACAGGATCTTGCGGTCCGCGTCTGAGGCCACCACCAGGCCGCCATCGCCCAGGGCGGCCAGGGCCGAGGCGGTGGGGGAGGCTACGGTACGGGCCGGGCCTTTCGGGGGGAACACCGTGAGAGCGGCGGTCTTGGCATCGGCCACCCAGAGGTTGCCCCAGCGGTCCAGGGCCGCCCCACAGATGGCGCCCAGGGCTTCGAGGGGAGCCTGGGCCGTGGCGCCATCCTGCCAGAGGCCGGACCGGGTCAACACCCAGAGGGTGCCACCGGGGCCGGTGAGCAGCACCCGGGCACCAGGCACCTTGGGGCCCGCTGGCTTCAGGTCGCCCTCCACCAGTCGGTAGGTTTGGTCCAGGTCGTTTTGGTAGATGAGCAGCTCGCCGCTGGCACCGGTGGCCAGGAGGATCGGCGTCTTGAGCCACTTGGTCTGGCCCGCGGGCCAGGGCCCCTCGAGGCGCAGGGGGGGCTTCTGCAGGCGGTGCTTCACCAGGACGGCGGTGCGCCAGGCGGCCTCGATGGCTTCCGGGGTCTCCGGGTAGCGGGTCCGCAGATCCTGGAGCATTCGCAGACAGGCCGGAAGGTCGCCCAGGGCATCCAGGGTGCGGGCGGCCTCAAGCATGGCGATGGGGGCCACCTGGGGATCCTGGTGGAGGCGGAAGGCGTCCACCAGGAACTGGAGGGCCCGCCCAGGCTGGCCCTGCTCTCGCCAGGCCCGGCCCAGCTGCAATCGGGCGCTGGCGCAGGCGGGGGCGTCCGGGAACAGGTCCAGCACCCGGTTGAACTCCGCCATGGCGTCCTTGAGGTCGGCGGGGCGCCGGGCCTGCCGCACCAGCAGACCGCCCCGGAGGAGCAGGCCCTCGGCGGCTTCGGGGGAGCGGAGGTAGTCGGTGCGGAGGCGGTCCAGGTACGGGAGGGCGGCCTCCGGGCGCAGCTCCACCTCCACCTGGTGGCGGGCCAGGCGGAGCAGGGCCCGGGGAGCGAAGGGGCTGGTCGGGGCGGCCTGCAGGAGCTGCAGCCAGGTCTCGAGGGCGGCTTTGTGGTCCTGGGCGGCGTAGGCCCGCTCCCCGCTCCGGAAGAGCCGTTCCGCCAGGGCCAAGTCCTGCGCCTGGAGCATGACCGAGGCGGCGCAGAGCAGCGCGGCCATCGGGCGGAGCCGGAAGGGGGGGGCGGGCATGGAGGCCTCGGATCTGATCTAAAAAAGCATAGCCGCCTGGGGCCCGGTCAGGGCTCCAGCGCTCGGAGGAGGGCCTCCGGGGCGTAGGGCTTGTGCAGGATGCCCATGAGCCAGGAGCCCCCGGTCTCCAGGTCGCGGGCCGAGGTGGACAGCAGCACCTGGCGGCAGCGGCGGGCCTCGCACTGCATCTTGAGCCAGGGCCGCAGATCCCCCGCCGCATCGGCCTGTTCGGAGACCAGCAGGTCGACCGGGCGCTCGGCGAGGAGGTGGGCGGCTTCGATCCGGCTGCCCGCGTCCCGTACATCCCAGGTCGTCCCCAGGGCGGCCAACAGGCGCTTGCGGAAGAAGGCGCTGGGGTCGAGGAGGAGGAGGCTGTGGATGGGGGCCCGGCGGGCGAGGTCCGCTTCGCTGAGCCCCAGGGCGAGCAGGCCTTCCTTGGCGGCGCTCCGCAGGCCCAGGCCCGTGGCCCGCTGGAGGACCTCCTTGAGGGGCTCAGCGAGCTCCCGGCGCCGGGTCAGGCCTCCGATCTCGCACAGGCGGGCGAGGTCGCGCCAGTCCTGGTCCTTGCGGTCAAGTTCCAACTCAGTGAAGGACGCCAGCTCCTGGGCCAGCTCGGCACGCAAGATGAATTCAGGGTCCTGCAGGGTCTCTCGCAGCACCAGCAGGGCCGGCGCCCGGCCAGGTCCCTGCGGCGGTACGGCCTGGGCTAGAGCCCGGAGCTTTTCTTCCTTGGCGGCAATCAGGCCCAGGCTGGCGCTACGCCGGCCCAGCTCCTTGAGCACGGCCGCCACCTGGTCGTTGGCCTCCCGGTCCCACCCGCCCTTGGTGCGGAGGTCGAACAGGAAGTCAGAGAAGGCGTCTTTCAGGCGGGCATAGAGGGCCTGATCAAAGCAGTAGAGGTGCTGGGTCGCCAGGATCGCCGGCAGGCGGCGGCCCTCCCCTTCCCGGTCATCGCAGCAGCGGGTGATGAGCGCTTCGATGGCGCCGACGCACTCCAGGGGGAGGGGCTGCTCGAAGCCTGGAAAGGCTGCCAGCGCGCCGTCCAGGGCCACGATGAGGACCTGGGGCAGCTTTAGGTTGGCCGACTTGGCCAGGAGTCCCTGCGCCGACTCGGAGGTCGCCAGGGCGGCCAGGGCATCCACCAGGGCCTCCTGCAGGCGGGCGGGCTTCCCGTCGTGCAGCAGGTCGAGGAGGACCGGGGCAGCGGCCGGATACCGGATGGCGCCCAGGGCCTGCACGGCCTCCAACAGCAGGTCGTCCCGGACATCCCCCCGGAGAAACCCCATCAGGGGCTCGGCGGCGGCCTGGGTGGCGTTCTCGGTGAAGATGCGGAAGGCCATGCGCAGCTTTTCGGGCTGGCCGGACTCGAACATGCCCATGACCGTGGGGAAGCCGGAGGGCAGTCGGCTGAAGTGGTGCATGGCGCAGTGGCCCACCTCCACGATGCTGTCCTGCATGGCCCGGAGGAAGAAGGGGCCGAGGGCGTCCTCCTCCCGGGCGCCCAGGGCATCCAGGCAGGCCGTCCGGCGCTGCGGGTCCTGCAGGCTGAGGATGCCCTCCAGGGCCGGGGTGTCGGAGGCCGGTACCAGGCAGCAGAAGGCCTGGTCCAGGCCCCCGCTGCCGCCGTGGGCATAGAAGGCGGCCTGCAGCAGGGGGACCACCTGGGCTGCGGTCAGGCCGCCCTCCAGGGTCTGGCGCACCAGGCACTCACACAGGAGGTCCAGGCGGGTCCCCAGGAGGGCCCCTTCCTGGGTAGCGGATTCCTGGGCTTCGGCCACCATGGCGCTAAAGCGGGCGACCTTGCCCTCCAGGTGCACGGCCGTGGCCTCGGTCAGGAAGCGCTCGCAGGCCCCCCGAGCCACCCCGCGCAGGGCCTCCAGGGGCGGCCCGGGGTTGCCCGCTTCACCGGCCACCAGGGCATGGGCCAGGGCCTGCACCAGATCAGGGTGGGCGGCGCCCATGTGTTCGGCGATGGCCCGCCCCAGCTCGGCCCGGGTGGACCCCCGCTGGCTGGTCTGGAGCCGAGAGGCCAGGAGCTCCAGGGCTTCCTGGTCCCCAAGGTCTCGGAAGGTGTCCTGGAACAGCGCCAGCAGGATGGGGCCAGGGCGGTCGCCCGGGAGATCCGCCAGGGCCCGCAGGAGCAGGCGGAAGGCGAGGGGATCCGCCCCCTCCATGGCTTCGTGAAGGGCCGGGGCGTCCTCGGGGCGGGCCAGGGCGGCCAGGCCCCGGGCACCCTGGTGGGCCAGCCTGGGATTGCCCGCTCCCTCCAGGAGACGCCCCAGGCAGAAGGCCAAGGTCTGGCCATCGGGCAGGGTCAGCTCCCGCCGGAGGATCAGCTGGCGGTCGGGGTCCGTGCGGTGGGCGGCCAGCTTCTCGAGGGCTTCCCGGGCGGAGCGCACCTCCAGGCGGCCCAGGGCGGCACAGCCGTCATCGAACACCCCCAGGTCGGTCTCCTGGAGCAGGGCTCGCAGGATCCAGGGGCTCCACTCGGGCCAGTCGAACTTGGTGGTCAGCCCCAGGATGAAGCGCTTCATGCCCGGGGTGGAGGAGGCCCTGACCAGGCGTTCGCCCAGCTCCGGGAGGGCCTGCTGGCGGAGCCGACCCAGCAGGTGCTGCACCCGTACCTGGGTGGCGGTATCGGTCTCCAGGTGGCCGCCCAGACAGCCCCGGAGCTCCTCCAGGGGAGTCGTGGGCAGGTAGCGAAGGGGGAGGGCCATCCTGTTCCCATCGGTTCCGTTCCCTTCCGGGTCAAGAACCAACCGGAAAGTGTTAGCGTTTTCCCATGCGTGCTGTGGTCCCCGCCCTTTTGGCCCTTGCCCTCCAGGCTCAGCCCCCGGCTTTCCTGGACCAGATCCCTCATGGGCCGAGGGAAGAGGCCCTGGACATCATCCAGCGGGCAGACTTCATCTTCGACACGCGGACCACACCCAAGCACGTGCGCCTCGCCACCATGGAGAAGCTGTTCGACCATCCCCGCCTGGGGGCGGCCATGTGGCGGCACTGCCAGTTCGTGCCGGCCTTCTACGCCTTCACCCATCCGGACGGGGCCTGGAGCATCAACGACACCCGGGGACTGACGGGCAGCCTGCGCCTCATCCTGCAGCGCCCCGGACACCGGGTCTACCTGGTGGAAGGCCGGGCCGAGCGAGGCCGCCTGAAGACGCCGTTCTCCGTGGGCGCCCGCATGCTGACTTCCTACAAGTACTGGGAGGGAAAGAAGGGCTTTGAGACCCACCTGGAGACCTGGACGGCCCTGGACTCGGCCCTCCTGGGTCTGGTGGCCCGGCCCTTCCGGGGCTACATCAAGGGGCGCCAGGATGAGTTCATCGCCTACATCAACGGGAATGTGGCCACCTTCGGCGAGTTCGCCGAGCTGAGTCCACAGGACTTCCACCGCCCCCTGAAGCGAGACGGGGACCCCGAGGCCCTCCGGGACTTCGAGGCCCTCTTCCTCAAGCGCTGAAGGTCACTCCGGGTGGCGCAGGGGCGCCCATGCGGTCATGCTTTGGGCACGCAGACAGGAGCCCAACCATGTTCCAGAAGGTTCTGGATCAGCTTATCGAACGGGTGCCCGAGGCCTTGGCGGCGACCTTCAATGACCGCGACGGAGAGCCTCTCGGCTCCCGGGCGGCCCAGGTCCCGGAGGAGGCCCTCCAGCTGCTGGCTGCCTACGAAAAGGTGATCCGCCGGCAGCTACAGCAGGCCCTCGAGGAGTTCGACCGGGGGGAGGTCAAGCAGGTGGCCTTCGCCACGGACCGCCACTGGATCCTCATGATGGGGGCCCAGGAGCAGTGCACGCTGGTGCTGGTGATGGCGCGGGAGGGTCTGCTGGGCCGCGCCCGGTACCACATGGAGCAGGCCATTCAGGCTCTGAACCAGGAACTATAGGAGCCTTGAATGGAACGCCTCATGGGATTGGCCGGAATAGCGGCCTTTGTGGCCCTTGCCTACGGCCTGTCGAGAAACCGTGCGGCCATCCACTGGCGGACCGTCGCCTGGGGCTTGGGCCTGCAGTGGATCTTCGCCCTGGTGGTGCTCAAGGGCACCGTCATCGCCGGCCTGCTTGGTTTCCTGCCCTTCCCCCCCGGGGTTGGGTGGGTGGTGCTGGCCCTGATGTTCGTACCCATGGCCCTGCGCCGCTTCGCGTCCTATGAGAACCGCACCCTGAACTGCGGCCTGTTTGCCGTCATCGTGCTGGGACTCCTCCGGGGCAACCTGGTGGGCTCAGCCTTCGACCGCATGCGCATCGTGGTGGAACACCTCATGGCCTACGCCCACGAGGGGGCCAGCTTCGTCTTCGGAGCCCTCTCCGACGGACCCGGCAGCAAGGTGGGCATGGTCTTCGCCTTCGCCGTGCTGCCCACCATCATCTTCGTGGCGTCCATCTTTGCGGTGCTCTACTACCTGGGTGTGATGCAGTGGGTGGTCACCGCCGCGGCCCGGGCCATGGGTCGCTTCCTCAAGGTGTCGGGGGCCGAGAGCGTCAGCGTGGCGGCCAGCATCCTCATGGGGCAGACCGAGGCCCCCCTCACCATCCGTCCCTTCCTGGCCCGCATGACCCGCAGCGAGCTGATGCTGGTCATGACCGCAGGCATGGCCCATGTGTCCGGCAGCATCATGGTGGCCTATGTGCAGGTGGCCCACGTGGACATCGTCCACCTGCTGACGGCCGTCATCATGACCGCCCCCGGCGCCGTGATGCTGGCCAAGATGCTGGAGCCGGAGACCGAGGTCCCCGAGACCCAGGGCGAGGTCAAGGTGGACATCCCCAACCACGATGCCAACCTGCTGGACGCCGCCGCCCGGGGCGCCTTCGAGGGCGGCCAGCTGGCCTTCAACGTGGCCGTCATGCTCATCGCCTTCATCGCCCTTATCTACCTGGTGAACGGCCTGATGAAGGCCATCCACCCAGCCTTCACCATGGAGCTGGTGCTGGGCTATGCCTTCAAGGTGCCGGCCTTCCTCATGGGGGTGTCCTGGGCCGAGGCCGGGCAGGTCGGCGGGCTGCTGGGCAAGCGCATGGTGGTCAACGAGTTTGTGGCCTTCCTGGACCTGGGCAACATGACGGGCCTGTCGGCCAAGGCCCGGCTGATCTCCACCTTCGCCCTGTGCGGATTCGCCAACTTCAGCAGCATCGCCATCCAGGTGGGGGGCATCGGGGCCCTGGTTCCCGAGCGCCGCGGGGACCTGGCGCGCCTGGGCTTCCGGGCCATGCTGGCCGGCACCCTGGCCAACTTCATCAGCGCCTGCATCGCCGGGATCCTCTCCTAGAGGGGCCCCGCGGCAGGCGTTAGTGAACGGTCTCGGGCTCTTCCACCCCGTCAAGGGGGGGCTCTACGCCGCGCCAGCCGGCCTTCCAGGCCAGGTTCAGGAGCAGGCCCAGGGTGATGTAGGTGCTGAAGAAGCCGATGAAGAAGCGCTGCTGGAAGAGGATCATCAGCGCAAAGAGCAGGACCACCATGAGGCTGGTGACCATGGAGGTGCGCGGGCTGGCCGAGGCCTTCTTGAAGCTGGGGAAGCGGAGGGTGGAGACCATCAGCAGACCCACCAGGAACAGCTCCACAGCGAAGGCGTAGGCATGGGTAGCCCGGACCGGGGGGACCGGGTGCCAGATGATGATGGAGGCCACGGCGGCGGCGGCGGCGGGGATGGGCAGGCCCACGAAGTAGCGGGGATCCACAGCCCTGACCTGCACATTGAAGCGGGCCAGACGGAGGGCGCCGCAGGCGGTGAAGACGAAGCAGGCGGCCCACCCGGCAGCCCGCAGGGTGCTGTCGTGGATGCCCAGGTGGAAGAAGGCGTAGCGGTAAGCCAGGATGGCGGGCGCCATGCCGAAGCTGATCACGTCTGCCAGGCTGTCCAGCTGCACGCCGAACTCTGTGGCGGTGTTGGTGGCCCGGGCCACCCGGCCATCCAGACCATCGAAGACCCCGGCCAGCACCAGCAGGCCACCGGCCCACAGGAAGTAGCGCTCGGGGGTGGCTCCGGCGGCATTGATGGACATCACCACGCTGGAGAAGCCGCAGAAGATGGAGGCCATGGTGATGCTGGAGGGCAGCACGAACATGGACTTGCGCACGGCCCGCTGTCGGCGGTCGCGGCGTTCCTCTGGGGTCAGGCGGGGTTTCATGGAGCCAGTTTCCCACATTCGGGGGCGCTCCGGGGGATCCGGGGCCCGAGGGTATCCTGAAGGCCTGGGGGGCGCGTGCAACGGTTGGTGGTCATCGGGGGAGGTCATGCGGGGCTGGAGGCGGCCCAGGTCGCCGCCCGCATGGGCGTGCCCACGACCCTCCTGACCATGAACCTGGACCAGATTGGCCAGATGAGCTGCAACCCCAGTATCGGCGGGGTCGGCAAGGGCCACATGGTGCGGGAGCTGGACGCCCTGGGTGGCGCCATGGGTCGCCTCATCGACGCCACCGGCATCCACTTCCGCATCCTCAACGAGAGCCGGGGGGTGGCCGTGCGCGGTCCCCGGGCCCAGGCGGACAAGGTCAAGTACCGCATTGCCGCCCGACTGCTGCTGGAGCGCACACCGGGGCTGCGGCTGCGGCAGGGGACGGCTGCGGGCCTGCGCTGGCGGGAGGGGACCCGGGGCCTCGAGGGGGTGGAGCTCCTGGATGGGTCTTTCCTGCCCTGTGAAGCCGTGGTGCTCACCAGCGGCACCTTTCTCAATGGCCAGATCCTCATCGGGGACCGGCGGATCGAGGCGGGGCGCTCCGGCGAGCCCGCCAGCACCCACCTGGCCCAGCAGCTTCGCGCCCTGGGCCTCCGGCACCGCCGCCTGAAGACCGGGACCAGTCCCCGCCTGGCCGCCGGGTCCATCGACTTCACCCGCCTGCTGGTCCAGCCGGGCGATGACCCGCCCCGGCCCTTCAGCTTCTTCAGCCCCGGGATCCCCCAGCGCCAGGTGCCCTGCCACATCGTCCACACCACGGCCCAGACCGAGGCCATCGTGCGGGAGCACCTCTCCGAGTCGAGCCTCTACGGCGGTCACATCGAGGGCGTCGGCCCCCGCTACTGCCCGTCCATCGAGGACAAGTTCGTGAAGTTCCCGGACAAGGGACGCCACCAGATCTTCGTGGAGCCCGAGAGCCTGGAGACCGACGAGATCTACCTGGCGGGCCTCTCCACCTCCATGCCTCCGGCGGTGCAGCAGGCCATGGTCCGGAGCCTGCCAGGCTTCGAGGCCGCCGAGATCCTGCGCCCGGGTTATGCCATCGAATACGACAGCTTCGATCCCCTGCAGCTCCGGCGGGACCTGGCCGTGGATGCCCTGGAAGGCCTGTGGTTTGCCGGCCAGATCAACGGCACCACGGGCTACGAGGAGGCCGCAGGTCAGGGGCTCCTGGCTGGCATCAATGCGGTGCGCTGGCTACGAAACCAGGAGCCCGTGATCCTGGGCCGGGACCAGGCCTACCTGGGCGTCATGGTGGACGACCTGGTGACCAAGGGGACGGACGAGCCCTACCGCATGCTCACCGCCCGGGCGGAGCACCGCCTGGGGTTGGCCTGCGACCTGGCCGATGGCCGACTGCTGGCCCTGGCCCGGGAGGTGGGGGCCCTGGCCCCGGCTGAGCTGGCCCAGGTCGAGGCCCGGGTGGCGGCCCGGGAGGCCCTGCGCCAGCGCTGCGAGGGGGCCTGGGTGACCCAGACCAGTGCCTTCGGCCCCATTGCCGCCGCCGCCGGCATCCGGCTGGAGGCCGGCCTGAGCCTGGCGGAGCTGTTCCGCCGCCAGCAGATTGGTCCCGCCGAGGCGGATGCCTGCCTGGCCCTGCTGGAGGGGGGCGCCCCGGAGGTGCCGGGCTGGGACGGGCCCCGCGAGCGGGACCTCCTGCTCTTCGACCTGCGCTACGCCCCCTACCGGGACCGGGAGGCCCGCCTGCTGGAGGGCCACCGGGCCTGGGACCAGGTCCGGATTCCCACGGACCTGCGGGTGGAGCGGCTGCAGGGCATCTCCCGGGAAGTCATGGAAAAGCTGGTCCTGCACCGCCCGGAGACCCTCGGGCAGGCCAGCCGGATCCCCGGGATCACGCCGGCTGCCGTGACCCTCTTACATCTGTATATTCATCGCCACTGGAGCATATAGTTTAATTGTGATTTTTGTCCTTGAGCCTCCATGGAACTGGAAGGTTATCCTTGGGTCAGTGCACGATTGGAGGATCCATGGCAGCCGTCCTTGAAGCCCCCGTCCTGACCGGTAACCGGTCCCTTCCCCTGCTCAAGATCGGGCAGCTGGCCGGCCGCTCCGGCATCACAGCACGGAACCTGCGGTTCTATGCGGACGCCGGGGTGTTCGGCGACCTGCCCCGCTCTCCCAAGGGCTACCGCCTGTTCCCTGTGGAGGCCGTCCACTGGGTGCGGATCCTGAGGGCGGCCCAGGCGGCCGGCTTCAGCCTCGATGAAGTCCAGGAGCTGCTGCGCTCCCTGCGCCAGGACTCCGCCCCCTGCGACCATGTGCGCGAAGCCCTCGGCGCCAAACTGGAAGCCCTGGAGACCAAGCTGACGGAGATTGGCCTGCTGGTGGATATCCTCCGGGTCACCCTCGGTACGCCGGACGGCAAGAGCAGCGAGCTGGGCTGCAACCTCATGGAAACCCTCCTGTCGGAGGCCATCCGGTTGCCGGCCTTCGCCGGACAGCGGGCCTGAAGCCCTTTTAGGAGTCAACCATGTCGACCCAGACCTACCAGATCACAGGCATGACCTGCGGCGGCTGCGCCCGCCACGCTGAGAAGGCCATCCGCGCTGTGCCCGGAGTGGGTGCCGTGACCATCGACCTGGCCCAGGGCACGGCGACGGTCCAGGGCGACGCCAGCCAGGAGGCCTTGGCCGCCAGCGTGGCGGAGGCCGGCTATCAGCTGGTCGGCCCGGCCTGAGGCCCGGGGGACCCCGTGGCCACCCAGACCTTCAGTGTCACGGGCATGACCTGCGCCGCCTGCGTGCGGCACGTTGAAAAGGCCATCAAAGGCACCGAGGGCGTCACAGCGGCCCGGGTGAACCTGGCCACAGCCACCGTGGACATCGATGGCAGCGCCACCTACGAGATTCTGGTCCCCCGCCTTGAGGATGCCGGATATGGCTTGGTCCGGGTTGAGGCGGAGGCTCCCCTGGGGGAGGATCTGGGCCCCAGCCGGCGCCGCATGGTCCTGGCGCTGGCCCTCTCGGCACCCATGCTCATCACCATGCTCCCGGGTGTGCCCTGGCACCTGCCGGGCTGGGTCCAGGCGGCCCTGGCCACCCCCGTGGTCTTTGGGGCGGGGCTCGGTTTCTTCCGCCGGGCGGGCCGTCAGGCCCGCCACGGCCAGGCCTCCATGGACACCCTCATCGCCCTCGGAGCCGGCATCGCCTGGGCCTTTGCCGTGGCGGAGTGGCTGCGGGGGGCCCACCACCTGAGCTTCGAGACGGCAGCCTCCCTGGTGGCCTTCCTCCTCACCGGAAAGCACCTGGAGGCCCGGGCCAAGGCCCGCGCCACGGACGCCCTCAAAGCCCTGCTGGCCCTGGCACCGCCGACGGCCTTGCGGGTGGCACCGGATGGCAGCGTCCTCGAGGTTCCAGTGGCGGTCCTGGGTCTCGGCGATGTGGTCCGGATCCTGCCGGGTCAGGCTGTGCCGGCGGATGGCCGGGTGCGCAGCGGCAGTGCCGAGGTGGATGAGTCCATGCTGACCGGCGAGCCGCTGCCGGTGGCCAAGGTTGTCGGGGAATCCCTGGTGGCGGGCACCGTGGTCCACGGGTCGGCGCTGGAGATGGAGGTCCTGGCGGTCGGGGCCGCCACGCAGTTGGCCCGGATGGCTGCCCTGGTGGCGCAAGCCCAGGGCTCCAAAGCCCCGGCCCAGGACCTCGCCGACCGCATCAGCGCAGTCTTCGTGCCCGTCATCCTGGTTCTGGCCGCGCTCACTTTCCTGGGCTGGTGGCTGGCCGGCGGTCTCGCTCAGGCTTGGCGCCCGGCAGTGACCCTGCTGGTAATCGCCTGCCCCTGCGCCCTGGGCCTGGCCACGCCGGTGGCCGTCATGGTGGGGCTGGGCGCTGCGGCGCGGCAGGGCGTGCTGGTGCGGGATGCCGCGGCCCTGGAGGCCCTGGGTCAGGCCACGGACCTGGTCTTCGATAAGACGGGAACGCTCACCGAGGGCCGGCCCACCCTGCGCCAGGTGGTGGTCTGCGGGAGCCAGGGCGAGGCGGACCTCTTGAAACGGGCTGCCAGCCTGGAGCGCGACTCGGAGCATCCCATCGCCCGGGGCATCCGGGCCGCCCACGGTGGGGAAGGGTTCCTGGTCGAGGGCTTTCGTACGCACCCTGGTGGCGGGGTCTCGGGCACCGTGGCGGGTGCGGATTGGCGCCTCGGCAGCGAAGCCTTCCTGGGGGCGACGTTCCCGCCGCTGGCAGCGGATGCCACGGCGGTCGGCCTGGCGGATGAGGGTGGCCTCCAAGCCGTGTTCATCCTCGGGGATCGCCTGCGGAGCGAAGCTCCAGCCGTGGTCGCAGAGCTGCGCCGCCAGGGCCTGCGCCTGCACCTCCTCACGGGGGACCGCGCCTCCGCAGCCCAAGCCATGGCGGCCGCGGCGGGCATCCAGGATGTGGTGGCTGGGGTCCGGCCCGAAGGCAAGCTGGAGCACCTCCAGCATCTCCAGTCGCAGGGTGCGGTGGTCTGCTTCGTGGGTGACGGCGTAAACGATGCTCCCGCCCTGGCCCAGGCCGACTGCGGCATCGCCATGGGCTCCGGCGCCGGGGAGCAGGGTACGGGCGCCGCCATGGCTGCTGCGCCGCTGGTGCTGCTGCGCCCGGGCCTGGAGCCGATCCTGGCGGCCCGGTGTCTGGCGCTCCGCACCCATCGCGTGATCCGGCAAAACCTGGGCTGGGCCTTCGGCTACAACCTCCTGCTGGTGCCCCTGGCCGCCACCGGCCAGCTGGAGCGCTTCGGCGGACCCATGCTGGCCGGTGTGGCCATGGGGCTGAGCTCGCTCACGGTGGTGCTTAACGCCCTTCGGCTCCGGCGCTGATCAGAGGCCCTTGGCAAGATCCTTGAGGTAGGCGGCGAAGTCCCCCCGGAGCTCTTCCCGCTTCAGGGCATATTCGACGTTGGCCTTCAGGTAGTCCAGCTTGTTGCCGGTGTCCCAGCGCTTGGCGGGGATGGGGGCGGCCACCAGGCGGCCCTCCTGGGCCAGGGCAGCGAGGGCGTCGGTCAGCTGGTATTCCCCGCCCACACCAGGTTCCAGCGCGGCGAGGTGGTCGAACACGCGGGGCTCCAGGACATAGCGGCCCACCACGGCCCAGCGGCTGGGGGCAGCGGCGGGATCCGGCTTTTCGACAATGGTTGTCACATTCCATGGGCCGACCGGGGAGGGTGGCGCATTGACGATGCCATAGCGCGAGACATGCTCGAGGGGAACTTCCTGCACGCCGACCACTGAGCAGCCCGTGGCGTGGTGGGCGGCGATGAGGGCATCCAGGGCAGAGTCGGCTTCGTCGAAGACATCGTCTCCCAGGAGGAGGGCGAAGGGCTCGTCACCCACGGCGTGGCGGGCGCAGAGGACGGCGTGGCCGAGGCCCAGGGGTTCACCCTGGCGGACGTAGGCGAACTGGGCCAGGTGGGCGATGCCCTGCACCAGATCCAGGTCCTCCTGGCGCCCCCGGCGCCGCAGGGTGTCCTCCAGCTCGAAGGCCACGTCGAAGTGGTTCTCGATGGCAGCCTTCCCCCGGCCTGTGACCAGGACCAGGCTCTCCACCCCGGCCCGGACGGCCTCTTCGACCACGTACTGGATGACGGGCTTGTCCACAAGTGGAAGCATTTCCTTGGGTTGGGCCTTGGTGGCCGGCAGGAACCGGGTGCCCAGTCCGGCGACGGGAATGACCGCTTTCCGCAGCTTGTTCATGGCATCTCCGGTGACCATGATGGCCGAAGGATGGCCCCAGCAGGAGGTTTGACGGCCTCCTCAGAAATTTTTTCTTGCGTGATGATGCCCGAGTGGTAGTCTGTATGTCCTGCGCAGTTGAGGCTGTGGGGATCTGCGGTGGGTGCGAGCCGATCGTGGAGGCCATGCGAGGCATGGGAGCGTCTTTGAAAACCGGATAGAAGA
>CAIRQL010000089.1 GCA_903880675.1 uncultured Holophagaceae bacterium
ACAGCTTGCGGGCCTTGAGCTCCTGCAGGATCCAGCCCATGCGCTCGCGGTCCGGCGTCAGGCGGCTGCCCATGTGGTTGTTCACGCCCACCCGGTGAGGGATCTCATCCAGGGCCTGCCTCACTCGGCGACGGATCTCGGGCTCCGGCAGGTTGTAGAGCACGGCATTGGGGCCGGGGTCCCGGCCGGGGCCAGGGAAGCCCACGGGCTCCATGGGGAGGTGCAGCATGATCTCCTTGCCCAGCCTGTGGGCGATGTCGGCGCTGGTCTTGGTGTGCTCCAGGTAGGGCAGGACGGCCACGCTGAAGGGCACGGGCAGGCTGCAGAGGCGGGTCACCAGCTCCGGGGCGGCGTAGCCCAGGTCATCGATGACGACGGCCATGCGGGGCAGCTCCGGCACGGGCTCCGGGGCCTTGGGCCGGGGCGCTTCCTGCGGGGCCTTGGCTTTGGGCTCCGGGGCCTTGTTGGGCTTGGGGGCGGGCTCTTCCCGGGGGGCGGGGGTGGGGCGGCGGCCGCAGCCCTGCTGACCCAGCAGCAGGCCCGTGAGCAGACCCAGGCCCAGCACCAGCACCCCCCAGCCGAGGAGGGCCAGGGTGGAAGTGTGCTTCCCCCGACCCTTCGCCATCAGGGGGTCGGCTTCTTGGGCAGACCCAGGGGCCCAGCCGGTGTGGCTGCGGCGGCATCATCGTGAGCGGCAACCTTGGCGGGCGCCGGAACCGGGGTCTGGAGGGTCGTCAGCACCTTGGCGAGGACATCGTCGGCCTCCGTGAGCCGCAACACCTGGTCAGGGATCACGCCCTGACGGTCGAGCTTCTCGCCACCCAGGCCCAGCCAGCGGCGGGACACCAGCTCCACGGCCCCGCCCTGCTTCAGGGGGAAGCGGGCGCGCTCCACACCGAGCCCCGGGGTGCGCTCACCCAGCACCCGGTTACCGCCCTTCTTGAGGCAGGCGGCGAGGACTTCGGGGGCGCCCAGGGTCGTGCGACCCAACAGGACGGCCAGTTTCGTAAAGGGGGCTCCCGTCCCGGAGACCTCCACCAGGCGATCGGATTTGCCGGCCTCCTGGAGGGTGCCGAGGGGGCCCTTGGTGCCCAGGAGTCCCGCCAGCGCCGCAGCTTCCTCCATGCTGCCCCGGGCGCAGGTGCGCAGGTCCAGCACCAGGGTCTGCTTGCGATCCACGGCGGCCAGGAGGCGGCCCACTTCCTCGGCCCGGCCCTTGTTCAGGTCAGGCAGACTGAGCAGCAGGGCGCCTTGGCCCTGTTTCACGGATGCTGCGGCGGGGACAGGCCGCTGGCGCTGCACCGTGGTCTTGGTGAGGTCGCCGGTGGCGTTGTAGCGGTAGAGATCGAGGGAAGAGCCTTCGGGCCCGCGCAGGCTGCGCTCCAGGGACCAGGCACTGAGGCGGCCCACGGAGTCGCCGTCCACCTTGCGGATCACATCCCCAGCCTGGATGCCGGCCTTGGCGGCGGGCCCGCCGGGGGTTACGGCCAGCACGGAGGCATAGATGCCCCGCTTCATCACCACCAGCCCGGCCTCGGCGGGTCCGGGATCGGGCAGACGGAGGTCTTCGGGCGGCAGGTAGGCATTGAGGGGGTGGGAGCGCTCCAGCACAGCCTGGACGCCACCGGAGACCACCTTGCCCATGTCCGGCTGATCCACATAGTTCTGCTGGACCAGGGCCAACACATCCTGGATATCCGAGAGCCCGGCCAGGGGATCCTGGGGGGGCGCCTTAGCACCGGCCTTGGGCTGCGGCTTGGCAGCACTCCCCTGCTGGAGCACCGGCAAGGTGAAGGCGGCCACCAGGGGCAGCGAAAGAACCGAGAGCCAGGTGCGGGCATGCATGGGGTCTAGTGTAGTGGGAAATAAGCCGTCAGCTGTCAGCTATCGGCTATCAGCTGTCAGCTGATAGCTAACCCTTCAGCTCCAGCGTCGCCTTGGCCAGCTCATCCTGGGTCTGCAGGACCTTCAGGTTGGCCCGGTACATAAAGTCATAGCCCAGGCCCGCCACGGCTTCGGCGGTGGGGTCCACGTTGGACGCATCGGGGCCGGCGGATGTCGGGTCTGTACTGACCCCCGACACCCGCACCCCCCCCGAGGCTTCAGCCACCAGCTCGGCCCGCTTGGCCTTGAATCCGGCCGTCTGCTGGTTGGCCACGTTATCGGCCTGCAATGCCAATCCCGCGCTGGCAGCGCGAAGACCGGAAAGTGCAATTCCGAACCCGTCCATGGGGGGTCTATCGGCAGGGCACCATGCCGACTTTAACCCTTTCTGAACCAGTCGCTGCCTGACTGGAAACCCTTCTGCTTGGCGGCCATCTGGGCATGGCGGGCCAGGGCCAGGTCGATGAGGCGGGTCAGCAGGTCGGCGTAGGGCACCCCGCTGGCGGCCATCATCTTGGGATACATCGAGATGCTCGTGAAGCCCGGGATGAAGTTCAGCTCGTTGAGGAAGACCCGCCCTGTGCCCCGCTCCAGAAACAGGTCCACCCGGGCCATGCCGTAGCCGTCCGAGGCGGCGAAGGCTTCCGCCGCCAGGCGCCGCATCCGGTCGGCCAGGGCCACTGGGAGGTCGGCGGGAATCTCCGTGCGGCTGCGGCCATGGAGGTACTTGTCCTCGAAGGTGTAGAACTCGTCGGCCACGATCACTTCGCCCGCCACGGACACCAGGGGCTCATCGCCGCCCAGCACCGCCACCTCGATCTCGCGGACCGTGAGGCCTTGCTCCACCAGCACCCGCCGGTCAAAGGTGAAGGCCCGGTCCAGGGCCGCCGGCAGGTCCTCGGTGCGCTTGACCTTCTCCACGCCGATGCTGCTGCCCAGGTTGGCGGGCTTCACAAAGAGGGGCAGGCCCAGTCGGGCGCAGGCAGCCAGGCAGGCGGCCCGCTCGCGGGTCCAGCGTTCTTCCGTGAGGCCCTCGTAGGGCACCACCGGCAGGCCGTGGGACTCCCACAGGCGCTTGGTGATCCACTTGTCCATGCCCGCCGCCATGGCCAGCAGGCCGGCACCGGTGTAGGGGCGGTGCAGCAGCTCCAGGTAGCCCTGGATCTGGCCGTCCTCGCCGCCGGCCCCGTGCAGGGCGTTAAAGAACAGGTCCGGCAGGGGCGCATCCTCGGCGCCCCGCTCCAGCGGCAGGAAGGGATGGGCACTGCGCTCCGGCTGCTCGCCGGCCTCGAGGCGCGCAAAGGGATCCCCCAGCACGGCCCACACGCCATTGCGGGCAATGCCCATGGGGCGCACCTCGAAACGGGCGGGGTCGAGGTGCTCCGCGATGGCCCGGGCCGTGACGATGGAGACTTCGTGCTCGGGGGATTCCCCACCAAAGAGAAGGCCGACGCTCCGGGTCTGGTTCATGCGATCACTGTATCCCAACCGGCCCCGGGGGCACACTCTGCCCCCGGCCCCTGGGCCAATGCGCTAGGCTAGGGCCAACCCATCGGAGCATCCGTGCGCTCGGCCATCTACCCAGGCTCTTTCGATCCCGTGACCCTCGGGCACTGGGACCTCATCCAGCGGGCCGCCAAGCTCGTGGACCGCCTGGTGGTGGCCGTGCTCCACAACCCGTCCAAGTCCGCGGCCTTCACGGTGGAGGAGCGGGTGGCCATGCTCGACGAGCTGGCCGCCGACCTGCCCCGGGTGGAGATCACCTCCTTCCACGGCCTGCTGGTGGACTTCGCCAAGGTCCAGGAGGCCCAGGTCATCGTGCGGGGCGTGCGGGCCTTCAGCGACTTCGAGTACGAGTTCCAGATGGCCCTGATGAACCGCAAGCTGGCGCCGGACCTGGAGACGGTGTTCCTCATGCCCAAGGAGAAGTACAGCGCCGTGAGCAGCCGGCTGGTGCGGGAGATCGGCTCCATGGGTGGCAACCTGACCGACCTGGTGCCCGAGGTCCTGCGGACCCGCATTGCGGAGCGCCTGCGGCGCTAGTGCACCTCGCCTGAAATTCCTGGATCAAGATGGTGCCCAGGGGCGGATCGGATGCTCCGGGTATTTCGCGCGGGCACCGCTAGCCCGCCCTCAGGCCGGTGTCTCCATACCGGGGGCGGCCCCGGTGTCGGTCCGGCCGAGCAGGTGCTGGGCCAGGCGGGCCAACAGGCGCCGACGCTGGGCCGGACCAAGGTGCCGGAACCCGCGGATCAGGCCCCGGCAGGACGGACTCCCGCAGCGGCAGGGGAAGGGCTCGGCCATGTCGTACTCGGTGGTGTCGTAGTCGAAGGTCACTTCCTCCCAGGCCTGGATCCGACGGCGAGCAATGAGGTCCTGGCCCCGGAGGGTCGCATTGGGATCGCAGCTGTGGTTGAGAAAGCGCCAGTAGTAGCGGTCCAGGACCAGCTCCAGCCCGGCCTCCGGCGGCACCTCCAGGTGGAGGTCAGCGGCCACCTGGACGGTGAAGCGGGTGGGCTGGCTGCGGAGGTCCCCCTCGAGACGGAGGACCCGCTGCCCACGGCGGATGGCCGCCGTCGCCAGCACATGGTAGTTGCCGTGGATGCGGGCCACGGCGGCCAGGGCCGAGGCTGCAGGCTCAAGCTTCAGGACGGACATGGGGGCCTCTGGTCACCGGGGTCTGGAGAATGGACCAGGCAAGATTGGGCAGGGTTGAAGCTGGACTAATCTCAGCTGATCTCCGCCAGCTTCAGGCGGGCCTGCTCCCGCTTCAACCAGTCGGACTGGGCATCGCTAAGACCATGGGCCAGGGCGCGGTCGGCGGCTTCTCGGCAGCGCAGGAGCAGGGCCCGGTCCCGCACCAGGTCTGCCACCTGGAAGCGCGGCAGGCCCGCCTGCCTGACCCCGAAGAACTCGCCGGGGCCCCGCAGCTCCAGGTCCCGCTGGGCGATGCGGAAGCCATCCTGGGTCTCCACCAAGGTCTGCAGGCGCTCGGTCTCAGAGCCGCTGATCATGAGGAAGTGGCTGGCCCGGGTGCCCCGCCCCACGCGGCCCCGCAGCTGATGGAGCTGACTGAGGCCGAAGCGCTCCGCGTGGTCCACCACCATCACCGTGGCGTTGGGCACATCCACCCCCACCTCGATCACCGTGGTGGCCAGCAGGATGCCGGCCTCGCCCCGCACGAAGCGCCCCATGCGAGCGGCCATCTCATCGGCCTTGAGGCGACCGTGGACCACCTCCAGGGTGACGTCCGGGAAGATGGCCCGCAGCAGGGCCTCCATGGCCTGGATGTCCCGCAGCGGCACCTTGCCTTCATCCGAGGGGTCGATGCTGGGACTCACCACGAAGGCCTGGTGGCCCTGGGCCAGCTCCCCCCGCAGGCGCTCCCAGGCCCGCTCGGCGAACTCGGGCTTGTGCAGGCGGGTGGTGATGGGCTGACGGCCCGGGGGCAGCTCATCCAGTACGCTCTGGTCCAGGTCGCCGAAGACCGCCAGAGCCAGGGACCGGGGGATGGGCGTGGCGCTCATGACCAGCCAGTGGGGGTCCCCGCCCTTCTCCTTCAGAGCCTCCCGCTGCTTCACGCCGAAGCGGTGCTGCTCGTCCACCACCACCAGCTGCAGCTGCTGGAAGGTGACAGCCTCCTGGAACAGGGCGTGGGTCCCCACCACATAGCGGGCTTCCCCGCTGGCGATGCGGGCCAGGGCCGCCCGCTTCTCGGCGGCCTTCATGCCGCCCAGCAGCAGCTGCAGGGCGTCGGCCTCGGGGCCCAGGATGCGGCGGAAGCTCTCCGCATGCTGGCGGGCCAGGACCTCCGTGGGCGCCAGCAGGGCACCCTGCCCGCCGGTCTCGGCCACCATGGCCATGGAGAGCAGCGCCACCAGGGTCTTGCCGCTGCCCACATCACCCTGGAGGAGGCGGTTCATCACCCGACCCGAAGTGAGGTCCTCGACGATCTCGCGGAAGGCCTTGCGCTGGGCGCCGGTGAGGCGGAAGGGCAGGAAGCTGTGGAGGCGCTCCCGCAGCTCTGCCGAGGTGGTCACCACCCGCCCCTTGCGCCGCATCCGTCCGGCCCGCCGCATGGCCACCCCCAGGGCGAAGGCGAACAGCTCCTCACTGGCCAGGCGGTGATGGGCAGGCGTGCGGCCCTCCTCCAGGGCCAGAGCGTCGCTTTCGTCCGGGGGGTTGTGCAGCAGGCGCAGGGCACTGAGGGCGTCCGGGAGACCCTTAGCCAGCTCGATGGGCAGCCAGTCCTCCGGCGGGTGGGCACGCCCCAGGGCCTCGGCCACCAGGGTCTGGCGGGCCCGGCCCGGCAGGGCGCCCATGCGCCGGTAGAGAGGCAGGTAGCGGCGGACCCAGCCGGTGTCCCCGGCAGCGTCCATCACCTCGAACTGGGGGGACCGCAACTCCAGGCCATGGCGGCCCACGGACAGGGCCCCAAAGACCAGCAGGCGGTCCCCCACCTTGAGGGTGCGCCCCAGGTAGGGCTGGTTGAACCAGATGAGGCGGAGGGAGCCCGTGCCGTCCTCCAGCAGGGCCTCGGTGAGGGTCATGTGCTGCACCCGGGTGGTGCTCTGCCGCACGTCCTGGAGGGTGCCCAGCACCGTGACAATGCCCGGATCGGCGGGCTCCATGCCCCGCAGGGCCAGGCTGCCCAGGGTTCTCAGGCTGCCCCGGTCCACGTAGCGGAAGGGCAGGTTCCACAGCAGGTCCCGAAGGCTCTCGATGCCTGCCTCCTGCAGGGCCGCCGACCGGGCAGGCCCCAGGCCCCGGAGGACCGTGACCTTCGAGACCAGCGGAAGCGGAGCCAGGGACATGCCCCAGCCTAGATCCCCTGGGCCCGGACCGGAACACCCTGGCTAGCCAGTGGCACCAGAAAGATAGAGACAGGAACGCAGAGGACTGCGGAGGAGCAGAGGAAAAACACTGAGTGGCTTTACCTCTGCTTGCCTCCGCTTCTCGGCCTTCCTCCGCTTACATTCATCCATTCCTTCTTCTAAACCTGCATTTGCCTGGTTTTTTGTCTAGAATTATATTTGTACAATTATTAATATTATTGAATTTATAAAATAATTCCGAAAGATATTGGATGCCCAGGGACTGGCCCCGGGCTAAGCCCATGGAGCATCCATGCCGGTCCTTCCGGTTTCGGTTCCGGCCCAGGTGGTGTCCGCCCCCGTTCTGCCACTGCCCGCCGGTCTGTACCTGGCGCCGCCGCTGGGGTCCCGCCCCAACCCAGCGCCCACCTGGAACCAGACCGACACGGCCCTGGAGGCGGTCTTCTGGACCACCTTCGCCGTGGACTGGCTGCAGACCCTGGAAGTCGCTCGCCACCCCTACTGGTGCATCAGCACCCCCTGTGTGGAAGGCGTCCTGCCTGATGGGAGCCTGCTGGTGGTGCCATCTCGGGACTACCGCTTCGACCGCTACTCGGAGCGCAATCCCCTGCTGGGCCGGCATCCCAACGCCCGGCGGGTGAATGCGTACTTCGTGGCCACAGGCCTGACCTACTACCTGGTCACCCGGAAGCTCTCCACGCGCTGGCGCCGGGCCGTCACCCTGACGGCCATCTCCCTGGAGGTCATCACCGTGAACGGCAACATCCAGGCCGGCATCCGCATCCGGTAGGCCCTTGCGGGTCAAATCACAAAACCACGACTGCCTTTTCTTTAATGCGCGGCAGCACGGTTCACGCGTGGCTGGCGCAGCGGGCCATGGCTTTGACCAGGGCCTGCTCCAGGTCGGCCCAGAGGTCGTCGGGGCTCTCCAGGCCGACGGAGAGGCGCAGGAGGCCGGGGCCGATGCCGCTGTGCTCCCGGGCGGCAGGAGCGAGCACCCGGTGGGTAAGGGCGGCGGGATGCTGGATCAGCGTGTCAACACTGCCCAGGGACACCGCCGGGGTCATGAGGGCCACCTCGGCCATGACCACGGCGGCGGCCTCGTAACCGCCCTTCAGGTCAAAGGCCATGAGCGAGCCCGGGCCCTTCATCTGCCGACCCAGCAGGCCCTGAGGGTCCTGCCCCGGCAGGCCCGGGAAGGCCACGGAGGCCACAGCGGGATGGGCCGCCAGCCGCTCGGCCAGCACCTGGGCGCCGGCCTGCTGGGCGCGGACGCGCAGGGGGAGCGTGGGCAGGCCTCGGTGCAGCAGATAAGCCGCCAGCGGATGCAGGACATTGCCCGTAATAACCCGGACCTTGCGCAGCTCCGTGGCCCATTCGGCGTTGGTGGCCACCAGGCCCGCCAGCACATCGCCGTGGCCGCCCAGGAACTTGGTGGCACTGTGGAGGACCAGGGTCACGCCGTGCTGGATGGGGTTCTGCAGGATGGGCGTGGCGAAGGTGTTGTCCACCAGCACGGGCACCGGCCCGGCCTGGCGTACGACGTCGGCCAGATCCAGCAGGGCCAGGGTGGGGTTGGCGGGGGTCTCCACCATGACGAGGGCGGTGTCAGGCCGCAGGGCGGCGGCGATGCCATCCGGCTCGGCCCAGGTTACCTCCAGGCCCAGCATCCCCGAGGCCAGCAGGTGGTCCGTCCCGCCGTAGAGGGGGCGCACCGCGACGATGTGGTTGCCCCGCTGCTTGGCCGCCATGAGGCTGGCGGTCACCGCCGCCATGCCGGACCCGAAGGCCACGGCCTCCTCGGCGCCTTCCAGCTGGGCCAGGGCCTGCTCGTAGCGGGCCACCGTGGGGTTGTAGAGACGGGAGTAGACGGGACTGCCCACGGGCAGGCCCCCCATGGCCAGGGACTCGAGGCTGCGGCCGCCTTCCTCCAGGTTGTGCACGGGGTAGGTGCTGCTGAGGTCGATGGGCAGGGCGTGGAGGCCCTGCTCGTGGAGCACCTCGCGGCCAGCGTGCACCGCCTGGGTTTCCAAAGACATCGAAGCGGTCGGTCGGGGCATGGTGAGACTCCTGTCCCACTCAATGTAGGTGCGATGAATTCGGCTTACCGCCGAATTCATTTCGTGAAAAGATTGAAAACATGGACATGGACCGAATTGACTTCGTCATCATCGACCTTCTACAGAAGGATGCCCGGCTGTCCAACAAGGAACTGGCCGCCGCCGTGGGTCTGGCGCCCTCCTCCTGCCTGGCCCGGGTGCAGCGGCTGCGGGCCGAGGGGGTGCTGCGGGGCGCCACCACCGAAGTGAACGCCGAGGCGCTGGGCGTGGGCCTCCAGGCCCTCATCGCCGTGCAGCTGAGCCAGCACAGCCGGGCCCGGGTGAAGGCCTTCTGGAAGCACGCCCTGGGCCTGCCGGAGGTGCTGGCGGTCTTCCACGTGGCCGGCACCCACGACTTCCAGGTGCACGTGGCCGTGCGCGATGCCCACCACCTGCGGGACCTGGCCCTGGACGCCTTCACCACCCGCCCCGAAGTGGCCCATATCCAGACCAGCCTCATCTTCGAAGTGGCCCGGGGACGGGCCATGCCGAACTACCTCAAGGGCCGGTGAACCAGGCCGGGCGAGGTGCTTTGTATCCCCTTCATCCCCTTCATCCCTGTTTCAACTGCTTGAACGAAGCCGCTTCGCGGCAGGGTGACGGACGTCTGTCCAGCCCGATCGCCCGTTAGGGCTTGCGGAAGCAACGGTTTGCAGTCTCCTTGGTTGTGGCGGTGTTAGAGCACCGGCCCCAC
>CAIRQL010000090.1 GCA_903880675.1 uncultured Holophagaceae bacterium
GGCGCGGAAGGAGCCCAGGTAGATGAACCACTCACTGATGAACCCGTTGAGGGGGGGCAGGCCACAGATGGCCCAGGAGCCGCCCAAGAAGGCCGCCGAGGTCCAGGGCATGTTTCGCCCCAGGCCGCCCAGCTGCTCCAGGTCCCGGGTGCCTGTGGCGTGGCCCACGGAACCTGCGGCCAGAAAGAGGAGGCCCTTGAACAGGCTGTGGTTGACGACGTGCAGCAGGGCCCCGGCGAAGCCCAGGGCCTGGAGAGCCGGGTGGCCGGTGCTCTTGCCCACCAGGCCGAGGCCGAGGCCCAGCAGGATGATGCCGATGTTCTCGATGGAGTGGTAGGCCAGCAGGCGCTTCAGATCGTGCTGGCCCAAGGCGAAGGCCACCCCCAGGATGCCGGAGAGGGCGCCCAGGCCCACCACCAGACCGCCCCACCAGAGGGGAGGATCCGGCACCCAGGCGACCAGGCGCACCAGGCCGAGGATCCCCATCTTGATCAGCACGCCGGACATGAGGGAGGAGACATGGCTGGGGGCCGCCGCATGGGCCGGGGGCAGCCAGATATGCAGCGGCATGGCCCCGGCCTTCATGCCGAAGCCCGCCAGGAAGAGCAGGAACAACAGCGTCCCCTGGCCGGTGGCGGCGAAGCCCCGGGGCCAGGCCGCCAGATCCCAGTGACCCATGAGACCCGCCAGGAGGCCGAAGGCCCCGAAGAGGAACAGGGTCCCCGTGTGGGTGGACACCAGGTAGATCCAGGCGGCCCGGCGGGTCTCGGGCAGGCGATCCTCGGTGATCACCAGGAGGAAGGCCGCGATGGCCATGCCCTCCCAGGCCAGGAGGAACACCCACATATGGGCGGCGCACACCAGCACCGCCAGGGCCGCCGTGAGCAGGCCAAACACCAGGCGCACCCAGCGGGGACTGCCCTGGGGGCTGTGCCAGTAGGCCACGCCATACCAGGCGCCACAGGCGGAGAGCAGCAGCACCGGCAGGAGGAACCAGGCGGCAATGGGGTCCAGCACCAGCAGGCCCTGGGAACCCAGCGCCAGGGTGGGCAGGCGCAGGGCCGGTGCAGGAGCGCCCAGGAGTACGCGAACACCAGCCCAACCACCCAGAACGGCCGCGGCCGTCATGAGCGTTGCGGCGGTGCGCCCTTCTCGGTCCCGGCCGAAGAGGCCCGGAACACCGGAGAGGGCTGCCAGGCCCACGGCGAGGAGGAAGAGGCTCATCCGGGCAGCTTCGACCGCAGCAGCAGCCAGAGGAAGGCCCCCATGAGGGCGATCAGCACGTAGAGGATGTAGATCGAGAGGATGCCCTGCTGAAGCCGGTGGTAGCGCAAGAGGCGGGCGGTGAGGCGGCCAAACCACGGGGTCACCAGGCCATCCCCCACCGCATCCCGCACCACGGAGTGAAAGGAGTGGGCCCGCGGGAAGAGGGCCCGGATGCTGCGCACCCGCTGGGTGACACCCGGCAACAGCACGGACCAGCCATCGGCCAGAGAGCTGCCGGTGTACTGCATGCGGGCCGTGGGCGCCGCATAGCCGCAGTCCCAGGTCGGCAGAGCGTCTGGCTTCGGAGCTCGCCGAGGCAGCCAGGCCAGCAGCACCCCGCCCAGGACCAGCAGGCCGACTTCCAGCGGCAGGAGGAGGCGCAAGTCCCGCCCCACCAGGGCCGCCAGGGGTGCGGCGGCTCCTGGGGCCAGCACGGCGAGGATGCGGTCTAGCACTGCCAGCAGGGGCAGGGCCAACAGGCCGAGGGCCAGGGCCAGCACGGCCAGAACACCCATGGGCACCAGCATGAGGGCCGAGGGGTCATGGGCATGGTCCACGGCGGCCGAGCGCGCCTCACCCAGGAAGATCACGCCGTAGAAGCGGGCGAAGGCAACCGCCGCCAGACCCCCGGTGAAGACCAGTGCCAGCAGCGCCACGCCTGCGGACCAGGAGTCGCCGCCCCGCAGGGAAGCGAAGAGGCCCCGGTAGAGAAACCACTCACTGAGGAAGCCGTTGAAGGGCGGCAGGGCCGTCACGGCCAGCACCGCTGGGAACATCAGCAGGGCCGTGCGGGGCATGCGGGCGGCCAGGCCCCCGAGGGCTTCCATGTTGCGGGTGCCCGTGGCGTGCAGCAGAGCGCCGGACCCGAAGAACAGGAGCGTCTTGAAGATCGCGTGGTTCCAGATGTGAAAGATGGCCCCGCCGAAGCCCAGGGCCGTGAGTAGGGGATCGCCGCTGGCCCGGCCCACCCAGCCCAGGCCCACGCCCATGGCCACGATGCCCAGGTGCTCCACACTGGAGTAGGCCAGCAGCCGCTTGTAGTCCCGCTGGGCCAGGGCGTTCCAGACCCCGTAGACGGCGCTGCCTGCACCCAGCAGGAGGAGGCCGCCGCCCAGCCAGCCGGGCGGGCCCGGCAGCAGGGTGGACACGCGAAGGATGCCGTAGATGCCGGTCTTCAGCATCACGCCGGAGAGGATGGCCGACACATGGCTAGGGGCCCCGGCATGGGCCGCAGGGAGCCAGAAGTGGAGCGGGAGCAGGCCGGCCTTGAAGCTGAAGCCGAGAAGCGAGAGGACCAGGATCCAGACATCCTGCCTCCCCACGGGGCCCGGTGGCAGCGGCACCCACTGAAAGCCCCCCAGGCGCTGGGCCAGGAGGATCACCGAGGCGGTAAGCACCAGGGTGCCGGTGTGGGTGCACACCAGGTACACCCAGCCGGCCCGGTGGACCTCGGGGTAGAGGTGCTCGGTGCTTACCAGGAAGAAGGCCGAGATGGCCATGCACTCCCAGGCCACCAGGAACAGGAGGCCGTTGCGGGTGACGAAGAGCAGCGACATGGCCGTAACCAAGAGCCCGAAGAAGAAGCGCAGGGAGCGCCCGGAACCCTTGGCAAGGTGGACGGGCCAGTATTCGAGCCCGTAGACAATCCCCAGCCCAGCCACCAGGTGCAGGGGCAGCAGGAAGGCCGCCGAGAGGGCATCCAGCTCCAGGCGCACCGGTCCCTGCCAGAAGTGGAAGTCCACGTGGGTGGGCGTCCCGCCGAGCAGGGCATGGGCAGCGGCGTAGATCGCCAGCAGCGATCCGGTGGCCCCTACCACCGTACTGAAGCGGCCTTCCTTGCGGGGGGGAACCAGGGGCAAGAGCGCCGCTACGATCCAACACCCGGCCGCCAAGAGGAGCAGGGTGATGTCTCGCATCTGCATCCCCCTTCAGCCATGGGAAACGGGTTCACCTTCCTGCAGCGCTGCAAGGCCCTGTGGAACGGGCTGCAGCGTGCGCATTCGCGGAAGTCTCATCCATCATAGCCGACTCATCGGTCGGGCTCGCAGGCAGGCCCCGACTGGTTTAGAACACCCGCAGCAGTGCCACGTAGCCGTTGGCGGCCTTTACTCCCGCAATGTCGCTCTGCAGGCCGATGCCCAGGTCCACCCGCACCGCCGTGAACCACCAGAAGCCGGGCAGATCACCCGAGATGCCCAGGCCGCTCATGCCGTAGGTCTTGCCATCATCCAGGCTACGGGCCCGGGCGTGCTCCAGGCTGAGGGACAGGCGCAGCTTCGGGCCCGTGGGGATGGCCAGGCTGGTCTTGGCGTAGGACAGTTGGTCAGCGGCCACGGCGTTGGCGCGGATGCCGGCGATGCGCACGGTGCCCCCCATACCGCCCACATCCAAGGCATTGAAGCGATCGAAGGCGTGGCCTCCAGCCCAGCCCGCTTCGCCGTGGAACCACAGCCCGAGGGTCAGCTCCCGGTCGAGGCCCAGGCTCCCGCCCCAGCGACGGAAGGCCCCGTCCTCGGGTACGGACTGCAGATTGGCCGCCGTGCCGTACGTCCCCTCGGGGCGTCGGCCCCAGCCTTCGTAGGCCCGGACCTGGAGCCCTCGGAACAGCCAGGAGGCCTGCAGCGTGCCCGTGCGGGTGAGGCCCGAGGGCGGCAGGACAAAGCCCGGCGTGCGGTACTTGGAGTCGCCCTCACTGAAGGCGTCGTAGGCGAAGTCGGTCCGGCCCTCCAGGCGGAAGCCCAGGCCCAGGTCATGGCCCAGCTCCAGGCCGAGCCTGCCGAAGCGCCGGCCCACGCCGTCCCGGTCCAGGAGCTTGCCGTTCGCCACGGGGCGCTCCGTGCCCTTCAGCAGGAACGCCGTGGCGTTGGCCCCGAAGTCGAAGGACCCGAAGGCCCGGGGAATGGCCACGGTGGCGGTGTTGAACACAATGGCTGTGAGGGCGTTCACCTGCACGCCCTTGCCGAAGGCGTCGTAGTCGAAGTAGAGGAAGCCGCCCAGCGGCATCACCGGGGGTGCCAGGCCCGGATCCACCAGCACCACCCCCGCCAGGGCCCGGCCGCTGGTGCGGGGCTTCTCCTCGATGCGCCGGGTGCCGTCCCCCTGGCGGGTGAAGTAGCGAGCCCCCTCGGGGGTCACCTTGAGCATGGTGGCCGGCGAGGTGCGGGCCACCCCCCGGGCCGTCTCGAAGCCGGCCCCATTCAGATCGAAGTCCCGGTAGGTGAAGCGCCGCTGCACCTGGATCACGCCATCGGCGCTGACCCAGCGCTCGAAGGTCTGCACGGAGACCGGCCGCCACACCCCCGGCGCCACGGCGCCGTAGGTGAGGATCTCCCGCTCGCTCTTCACCGTGCCGGGCATGCCGGAGCGCTCGCGGCGCTCTTCCAGGATCTTGCCGGTGGCCTCCTCGACCTCCAGCTCCCCCTCGTAGGCCAGGGGATCTGGCGTCACAGGGGCGAAGCGCAGGAGACGCCGCCCCGGGCCCGCTGGGCCGCCGTCCCGGTAGCGATAGCTCTCCGTCAGGCCCAGGGCCACGGGCAGGGCCACGGAGCGTCGGCTCTCGATGAGGGGCAGCTGCACCTCCCCGTCGAGTTTGGCTTGCACGCCGTTGAAGCGGACCTCCTTCTGCAGCAGCTCCGGCCACTCGCCGGCCTTCTCGAAGTAGCCGAAGGTGAAGCCCAGGTCGCCGCCCCGGCCGGAGCTCCCCTGGATGTGCAGGTCGAGGTCCGCCCTGGCCTGCACCGTCTGCACCCCGGCCCGCGCCCGCAGTCCCGCCGCCCGAACCCGGGCCAGGAGGGCCCCGGTGTCGTAGGTGTCAGCGGCGGTGACAGCCACCTCGGTGCGGTCCTTCGGCAGGGGGGTCGGCTGCCAGGCACCCTCGGTGAAGCGCCAGCGCCGAGCCTCGCCGTTGGCGCGGCTGAGGGTGAGGTCGCCAGGACCACCTTCCACATCGGTGAAGCCTGGCGGTACGAGGGCCGCCAGGCGGGCCGCAGGGCCGCCGCCGGGCACGATGAGGTGGCCTCCGTCGCCCAGCAGGGCCGAGGTCAGCGGGCCCGGATCCAGGGGCAGCCAGACGGTCCAGGGGCGCCCTGGAAACGAGTCCTGAGCCTGGGTGAGGCGGGTGCGCCACTGGGTGGCATCCGGGCCCAGATCGTCCGGCAGGAGGGCCCCGCCATCCAGGGCACCCCAGGCCGTCTCATCCAGGATGGGCTCGACCCCCGGGTCATAGGCCAGGAGGATGCGCTGGCTGGGCGATTGGGCCTTGAGGGCCTGGGCGGCGGCCAGCAGCAGGGGGAGGCGGGAGGCACCCCGGGGCAGGCGCAGGCGCACCTCGGCAGCCCCCTTCAGGCCCGCGATGGGTGTCACCCACCGGCGGCGCGCCGCCTCCACCTGGGCGGGGTCCCGGTTGTCCCGAGGCAGCAGGTCCCGGGCCTCGAGGCCCGTGAGGTCCAGGTCCACCGGCAGCGGCACGCCCGTGCGGAGCGGCGCCGGATGGGGCTCGGCCGCAGTGAGGCTGACCAGGGCGGCAGGCAGCAGGACAAAGGGGGATCGCGGCACGGGGCCTCCAGATGCTCCGAGCCTACCCCAGGCACCGGGCCAGGGGTTATCCGGTATCCTCAAGGGTCTGCTCCAGGTGTCCATGCGATTCACAGTGCGCCTCACCCATGCCAACGGCGAAGTGCTGTCCCGCGAATACGAAGCGGACAGCGAGGAGGCCCTGAGGGCGCGCGTCCTGGCCGACGGGGGCTTCCCCCTGGAGGTCACCCGCACGGACACGGCCTTCCGCAGCCGGACCCAGCTCAAGGTCGAGTCCCTGGTGCTGTTCAACCAGGAGCTGCTGGCCCTCCTCAAGGCCGGCATCCCCCTGCTGCAGTCCCTGGAGCTGCTGGTGGGCCATGGCAAGGATCCCCAGCTGCGCCGCAGCCTCACCCAGGTGGTGGAGCTGGTGCGGGAGGGCATGTCCTTCTCCGACGCCCTGGAGCAGGCCGGGTCCTTCCCGCCCATCTACCGTAGCAACGTGGTGGCCGGCGAGCGCAGCGGCACCCTCCCGGATGTCCTGGCCCGCTGGCTGGCCTTCCAGAAGTTCTCCCAGACCAGCCGCCGCCGGATCACCGAGGCCCTCTTCTACCCCACCTTCCTGGTGCTGGTACTGGTCCTGGCCCTGGGTGTGATCTTCAACGTGGTGCTGCCCCGCTTCGCCGAGTTCTACGCCGGCGGCGACATCGAGATGCCCTTCTTCACCCGGATCCTGCTGGGGGCCGGCAAGTTCATCAGCTCGACCATCTGGCTCCAGGGCCTCGTCGTGGTGGGCCTGCTCGTGGCCGGCCGCTGGATGGCCACCTCCGAGGCCGGGGCCATGCTCACCGAGCGCCTGCTGCTCATGGTCCCCAAGGTCGGCACCCTCTACCGCATGTACCACTCCAGCGTCTTCGCCCGCACCCTGGGCGTGCTCATCAGCGGCGGCCTGCCGGTGGTGCAGGCCCTCGAGGTGGTGCAGCGCACCAGCCCCAGCCAGCGCATGAAGGCGGCCCTCACGGTCATCACCGACAAGGTGCGGGCCGGAGGCAGCCTCCACCAGTCCCTGGAGCAGGCCAAGGTCCTCGACCCCCTCGCCGTGGAGATGGTGCGCGTGGGCGAGCAGAGCAGCGCCCTGCCGGAGATGCTGGACCATGTGGCCGACTTCTTCGATCAGGAAGTGGAGAAGGCCACCACCGCCGTCACCAGCCTCATCGGCCCGGTGCTGATCCTCTTCATGGGCGTGGTCGTCCTGGCTCTGCTGCTCGCCATCTACGTGCCCCTGTTCAACGCCAGCAGCATGGTGCGCTAAGCCAGGGCCCTAGCGGTACTTCGGCTTGAGCCACTTCTGCGGGTCCTGGGCCTGGGCCTTGAGACGGATCTCGAAGCCCAGGCGGGGTCCATCCACCGTCTCGCCCACGCTGCCCAGGACCTCCCCCGCCGCCAGCAGTTGGCCCCGGGCCACCGCCAGACCTTGGAGGTGCGTGTAGAGGGTGAACCACCCGCTGCCATGGTCCAGGATCACCATGGGCCCGTAGCTCTGGTAGTAGTCGGCGAAGGCCACCTTTCCTTCGGCCACCGCCTGGACGGGCGCCCCTGCGGCTGCGGCAATGAGCACGCCGCTTTGCTGGGTGCGCGTGCGGAAGGTGGGATGGAGGTGCTCGCCGAAGGACTGGGCCAGCGTGCCCTTCACGGGCTGGGGCAGCTCCCCCCGCAGGTTGGCAAAGACCACGCTGGCCTCGAAGGCCTCGCCCTTGGGCTTGGTGAGCAGACCCGCCAGGAGGCGCTCCAGCTGCAGGGCCTCCTCGGTCAGCTCGGCCTGGACCCGCTTCTGCGTGCCCTCGTCCTTCTGGATCCCCTCCAGGAAATTCGTGAGCCGTTCATCCTGGAGGCGCAGGGAGGCCTGGAACTGGCTCGCCTCTTTCTCCTCCCGGGCGATGCGGGCCACGACGTCTTTCAGGGCCTGGGCCTTCTGGGTCAGCTCCGTCTGCAGGCTCTGGATGAGCTCCAGGCGGCGATGCTCCTGGATCCGAGCCCACTCCAGCATGCGGCCCCGCTCCAGCCAGGCCTCCATGTCCCGGAAGGTGGCGTAGAAGCCCAGGTCGCCCATGGGCCCCACCGCCTGCGCCCAGCGCACCTGGCGGCGGAGGGCTTCGCGGATGGCCTTCAGCTCGCCCTGGATGCGGACCTGCTCCCGGCCGATGGCCTGGGCCTCCCCCTGGGCCTGGTCCCGACGGAGGCGGGCCCCCTCCACCTGGGCCCGGGCCCGGTCCAGCTGCAAGGAGATGCCCTGCAGGTCCACCAGCACACCCTTGCGGCGCTTCTTCAGCTGCTCAATCTGCTGGTCCACCTGCCCCATCCGGCCCTGCAGGGCGGCCAGCTTCTGGCGCAGCTCCGCCGGCTCCTGACTGGACTGGGCCACCAGGAGCCCCGACAGCAGGAGGAGGAGGCCGAGCCGCATGAGCTACTTCCGGCCGCCCGCCGGCAGGAGCATGGCCAGGGCGCCCAGCAGAAGGGGGCCGCCGATGGAGAGGGGCAGGGCCAGGGGCGAGAAGGGATCCGAAGGCAGCTGGGCCATGGGCAGCAGGCGCACCAGCACCTCCAGGGCCCGCACCTGGCCGGCGCTCCAGCCCAGGTCCACGCCGAAGTCGAGGAAGAAGCTCAGGCGGGGGCCCAGCTCGCGCAGCAGCAGGGTCAGCAGCAGGGCCAGCCCGGCGCTGGACTTGATGAGGCGGGCCAGCAGCACGGACCAGAGGAGCATCTGAAGGCCCAGCAGCAGGCCGTGCAGGTCCGCCCGCAGGAGCTCTGCCGGCCAGACCTCACCCATGAGGCGCCAGGACAGCACCCACACCGGCAGCAGGGCCACCTGGGACAGATACAGGCCGTGAGCGAAACCGAGCCCCGTGCCGGCGAAGAAGCCCTTGAGGCGCTCCCCCCGGGCCGAGGCGGCGGTCCACTGGCTCACCGGACCAAAGGCGCCCAGCAGGACCACCAGGGAGACTGCCCAGTACATGGCCCCCTGCAGGTTGCCCAGGGCATAGGAGCGCAGCGAGTCGGCGCCGAGCGGGATCGCCGTGCCAAAGACGAGCACCTGGGAGCCCAGATCGCCCTGCTGGCCTCGGACCCCCATGGCCACCAAGCCCGCCACAAACAGCGAGACCAGCGCCCAGCCGATGCGCAGCTTCGAACTCCCAAACCGATCCATGCAGACTCCAGAGATGCTCCATTGATGATAGCCACCCCGGAACGTTCAGGCTCGCCAGCGCATGGAAGAGGAGGCGCATGGGACCAGTGGGTTTTCCCAGTGCTGGATAGACTTGCCACGCCCCCAGAGATGAACCTGCGCCCTTCCCTGTTCGCAATTTTCTAGACGATCATGGGGTGATCACGTCAGGTAAACGGACTGGCCAGGGAAGGGGCTAGATTGATTCCCGACCAGCCCTCGAAGGCCCCACCAGCCAAGCCATCGGCCGATAGCCCCGGGGGGTCAGCGGTCGCCTCAGTCCCAACAGCGGTGCCCGCAGGAAGGCAGCCACACCAGTGATCACCCTCAAACGCTTTGGAAGCGCCCTGCTCGTGGGCCTCGCCTGCGGGGTTGGAGTGGCTCAGGAAGAGGCCACTCCTCGCGGGCTGACCCTGTTTGCGCTGACCAAGCCCAGCACCGGGGCTTGGCGACTGGTGACCCTGGGCCCCGCTTTCACAGCGAGTCTTTATCGCCGTCCTGACCTCTCCTGGGCCCGCCTGGGCGTGTCGGGACTGCGGATGGAGAGTACCCAGGCAGAGGGCATGCTCGCCTTGGGCGAGCGGGCCGGTCTCAAGGACACACCCACCCAGTGGCTGCTCCTGGACCCGGCAGGCCAGCTTCAGGCCTCTGGGGTAGGCCAGCCCAGCCTGCTGGAGGTGGAGGGAGCCCTGCGCAAGCGCCTGGGGGCCCTCCCCTGGGATGCCCTGGAGGGCCTCCTCCGGGAGCGGCCCGACCATGGAGAAGCCTGCCTCGCCCGGGCTGAATTTACGCTGGTTCTCGCCGGCCGCAGTTACTTTGGCGACCCCCGCCCCCGGACCATGAATTACACCGTCCTGCTCCCCCAGGCACAGGACGCCCTGGAAAAGCTGCTGGCGGTTCCCGGGTGGCCTTGGCAGGTGGAGCTGTCGTTGAATCCATTCCCCCGGAACCGATTGGGCGGGGCTCCTGAAGTGACGCTCACGGAGCGTCGACAGGAATTAGGGGGGAGCCGAGAATATGCATCCGACCCAAAGGATGCCACGGCCCCCCTGACCCGCCAGGCCAGCGCCACCTCCGGGACTCCTTGGGTGCCGGGAGCCATCGGACCCCTCCCCACAGCCCTGCCGCTCGCCAGGCTCCTCTTTGAGGATGCGAGGGACTTCTCGCCGCACCTCCAGCGCATGGCCAAGGAGGTCCTGGCGGCGCTGGCCTCGGACCCGGCGAGCCCCCGACTGCAGGGCAACGCTGCCTTCCTTCTGAGAACCCTGGCCGAGGTAGATACCGAGAAGGCCGATCGTCTCCTCGTCGACCTCGCAGGGGTGGTGCCCCTTCCCGGGCAAGCCTGGCCGCCGCTGCCCGTGATCCACGCCGCAGCGAATGTGTTGGGCGGCTATAGCCGCTGGGCGGAGCTCCTGGACACGATGCGGGTCTGGTCGCGCCAGCCTGAGCGCCTCTTTCTGGATCCCTCCACCTGGAGCCAGCACCTTCAGCGCGAGGGCACCCTGCGGGCCTACGCCGCCACCGCCCGCAGCTGGCAAGAAGGCTGGGACATCCTGCCCGCTGCCCTCACCGACCTGCGTCGGCAGACGGGGGGCCACTACAGTGAGCTGGCCCGGCTGGCTCTGGGGTGGGCCCGGCTGCCGCTCGCCCCCTCTGATGAGCGCGAGGCCCTCTTCAAGCAAGCTTTCCTGCCCCCCCAGGCCCCGCCGCCCATGCCGGCCCCCTTCCCGGCTTGGCAGCTGGAGGTGAAGAACCCGACGGATCTGGACTTCCTCCGGGAGGCCTCGGCCCGGCGGGCCAGCTTGAATCAGTGGCTGCCCACCGAGTGGCACCTGCTGCCCCGCCCTTCGCTGAACCAAGCTTGGCGCCTGTCCCTGGGCGAGGCTGCCAGCACCGGGGACGAGGAACTGCCCGCTCCCGAGGCGCTGGCAGACCGCCTGTTAGCAGGTCGGCCCGGCCGGCTGTGGGTGGCCTCGGACCGGGTCGGCCGAGCGCCCGAGTCCCTGGGGCCCCTCCGCCTCCGGATCAGCCTGCTGTTGCAGCGGATGCCTTGCCGCGACCTGGAACCCATGCTGGCCGGGGACCTCTCCCGGTCCCTGCTGGGTGCGGCCCTCAGCCCCGATGGCTTGGATGAGAGCCTGTGGTTCACGGAAGCCCGCCATGCCATCCCGGCCATCGAAGAACACCTCCAGCGCTGGCCCGTGGACGACGAGCGCTGGGGGGCCCTCGCCTTCTGGACGGCCTTCGTGCCTGCGCACCGCGGGCCCATCGAGCTGGCGGAGCACATGCCCAGCCTGAGGGCCGGGCTCCCGACCCAGCTCTGCCTTCCCCCCGCCGTGCACGTCCGAGTCACGGAACAGCTGCAGAGGCGCAAGGCCTGGGTGGCGCTCCGGGCCTGGTGCGAGCCCGCCTGGGAGGGGCTGCTGAGCTTGGGGAACAGCGCGGAGCCAGGGCGCACCCTGCTGCGAGACCTGGGCCCCGTGGTGGCGGGTCCCCTGGAGGCGGCCTACGCAGCCCTGGGCCAGACCGGCCTGAGGCGACGCCTGCAGGAGGCCCGCCGGGACCTGGAAGGGGGCACCGACCGCAGCCGCAGACCCTAGCAGCAGCCGTGCGTCAGTGCGTCGCCAGCACCCTGCGGAGGTGGGCCTCGACGTCGGGCAGGCGGTCGGGCAACACGGCCACGAAGACGGTGTCGTCGCCGGCGAGCGTACCCAGCAGGCCCGCCACGGGATGGGCGTCCAGGCTGAGGGCCAGGGCCTGGGCGAAGCCTGGGGCCGTGCGCAGCACCAGCAGGTTGGGCGGAGCGACCGCCAGGGTGACCTCCGGCAGGGCGCCGGCGGGGGCCTCCATCCGGCGGTAGCGACCCTGGAGCTTCTGCACCCCCAGTCGCTTCAGGCGCCGGGAGAGGGTGGACTGGGTGAGGTCATGGCCCTGGGCAGCCAAGCTGGCCAGGAGCTCCCCCTGGTCCGCAATGGGGGTGCGGTCCAGCAGTTGGAGAATGAGGGCATCCAGGTCCATGCAGAAATTATGCATAAAAATGCATAATTTCTCAAGGGAAATGCAAATAAACCCACATTCGTCACAGGATTTTTGCTTGAATCCCGTTGCCACGAGCGCATAATATGCGTTCTGCCCTTTGCTTATGCACGCCCCTGCACAGGATGTCCGCATGACTGCCACCACCCCCATTCCCGCCCTGCTGCCCACCTACGCCCCCTATCCCTTTCCCCTGGTGAAGGGCCAGGGCGACCGGGTCTTCGACGATGCGGGCGGCGCCTGGTGGGACTTCTATGGCGGGCACTGCGTCTGCGCCACGGGCCACAGCCACCCGGCGGTGGTGAAGGCCGTGGCGGACCAGGCCGCCAGCCTGCTCTTCTACTCCGCCGCCGCCGCCCTGCCCGTGCGGGATGTGGCCGCCGAGCGTATCACCGCCTTCTCCGGCATGGACTCGGTCTTCTTCTGCAACAGCGGCGCCGAGGCCAATGAGAATGCCCTGAAGCTGGCCCTCCTGCTCACGGGCCGGAAGCGCCTCGCGGCCTTCGATGGTGGCTGGCACGGCCGCACCCTGCTGGCCCTCTCGGTCACGGACGATCCCAAGATCACCCAGCCCTATGCGGACCACCTGGTGCCCACCCTGCGGCTGCCCTTTGGCGATCTGGCCGCCCTGGCCGCCGCTGACTTCTCCGACATCGCCGGCATCATCCTGGAGCCCATCCAGAGCATGGCCGGGATCAAGACCGCCACTCGGCCCTGGTTCGAGGCCCTGCGCGCCAAGTGCGATGCCAGCGGCACCCTGCTCATCTTCGACGAGATCCAGACCGGCATGGGCCGCCTGGGCGTGCCCTTTGCTGCGCAGTTCTACGGCGTGCGGCCGGACTTCATGACCAGCGCCAAGGGCCTCGCCTCCGGTGTCCCCATGGGCGCCCTGCTCATGACCACCCAAGTCGCCGCCAAGCTCAAGGGCGGGGACCTGGGCAGCACCTTCGGGGGTGGACCGCTGGCCTGTGCGGCCCTCATCGCCACTGTGGACGCCATCACCGGCGAGGGCATGATGGCCAACGCCGCCAAGGCCGCCGCCCGCCTGCGCCAGGAGCTGGCTGGCTCCGTGGTCAGCGAGGTCCTGGGCGAAGGCCTGCTGCTGGGTCTGCGCAGCGCCCACGCTGCCGCCCTCAAGAAGCACCTGCTGGCCTGCCATATCCTGGTGGGCGGCTCCGGCGATGCCACCGTCCTGCGTCTCATGCCCCCCCTCAACCTGAGCAGTGAAGCCCTCAGCGCCCTCATCACCGCCATCCAGTCCTTTGTGCCGGAGCAACCATGAAGCACTTCACCCGCATCTCCGACCTGGGCCCCGCAGGGGTCAAGCAGATCCTGGCCGTGGCCGCCGAGTGGAAGAAGACCCGCC
>CAIRQL010000091.1 GCA_903880675.1 uncultured Holophagaceae bacterium
AAAGTACTTGGGCCGTGCTGAACGACGCATGGGCTCCATCTCGGGGCGCCGCTGCCGCACCTTTTGGGGGGTGCGGCCGGGGCACCCCGGGATGACTTCCGGCTTCGCCGGAAGCCGCCTTCGGCGAGCCTACGCACGGTGGGTCGGCGCGCCTCTGCGCTCTCTGCGTTCTCTACGGTTGGCGGTTCTCCCCCCCCCCGGAATTCCCGGATGAACCTTAATTTTTCCTTATCCCCTTCATCCCCTTCATCCCTGTTCCTATCTCTTTTGCCCTTCAACGAACCCTGAAAGATGTCCGGCGGATCGGTCTAGGGTGGCGGCCAGTGCCTCCGCCAGTGATTATCGCTGTTCACCGGGTACAAAAGCGAACTAACAGGGATGAAGGGGATGAAGGGAAAAAGGCGTTTTCCGCTCTCCTCCGCTCCTCCGGCTTCCTCCGGTTATAGATTCTTTTTCTTTCCTAGGTCAAACCGCCCAGAGGCGCCACTCGGGGTGGCTCGTCTGCAGCATGGCGGCGGCGGCGTCTCTGTCAGCCGGAGTGGCAAACCGGGCGGCCCAGCAGCTGCCGGAGCCGCAGAGCAGGGGATCACCGCAAACATCGAGGAGGGCCTCTCGCACATCGGCCAGAGGGGGGCAGACCCAGATGGCGGCGCCGGTGAGGTCGTTGCGCCAGGGCGGGGCCTGGCCCGCAGGCTGGGAGGCCAGGGCCTCGGGAAAGGGATAGCCCACATACTGGAGGGCCCGGTACACGCCGGGTGTGCCCACATGGAGGCCGGGGTGCACCAGCAGGATGGGCTCCAGGGGGATGGGGCGCAGGGGGAAGACCCGCTCACCGCGGCCCAGACCCAGGGTGGTGCCTCCCAGGAGGAACAAGGGAACATCGCTGCCCAGGCGGGCGGCCAGCCGCAGCAGCAGGTCGTCGGGCAGATCCAGGCCAAACAGGGCATTGCCCAGGCGCAGGGCCCCAGCGGCATCGCTGCTGCCACCCCCAAGGCCGGCCCCGTGGGGGATGCGCTTCTCAAGGTGCAGGGCGGCAGGCAGAGGGCGGCCAGCGGCCTCCTCCAGCAGGCGCCAGGCCTGGAGCACCAGGTTGGAGTCGTCGGCCACCAAGCCCTCTCCGGTGGGCCCCCCGATGGTCAGGGAAAACTCCGCAGCAGCCTCCGCCGCCAGGGTGTCCGTGAGCTCCGGCACCCCCATGAGGACCGTGGTCACCAGCTCCAGCTCATGGAAACCGTCCGCCCGACGCCCCAGCACCGCCAGGAAGCGGTTCAGCTTGGGGGGGCAGGCCAGCGTCAGGGTCATGGGCCAAGGGTAGGGCGAAGGTGGTGAGCAGGGCAACCGGGGCCTGTTCCCGTTGCCTGGGACGAGGGCTCCCCGGACACTCGCCGACGGCCACGGGCTAGAATAGGCTTGGTCCGTCCCAGCCTGGAGTCACCATGCGTCACCTTAAGATCTTCGTGTCCCTGGTCTTTCTGGCGGTGCTGCTGGCGTGCGGTGGGGGGGGCGGCTCCAGTGCCCCGTTGCCCACAGGCCGCCTCACGCTGCGCCTGGGGTCCGATAGCTTTCCCGGCTATACCCAGGCCGTCGTGAGCCTCGAGAAGGTGGAAGCCAGCGGGGACGGGGTCCACTGGACGGCCCTGGGCAACGTCCGGGCCAGCTATGACCTGCTGGCCCTGCAGAGTGGTCGCAGTGTGCTGGTGGTTTCCGCGGCTCAAGTGACGGCCGGAACCTACACCCAGTTTCGCCTGACGTGGGCGACGGTGAACTACCTCGATGGCGCCATGCAGCCTGCCTACGTCGCCTTTCCCAGTGCGACCCGCGCCGTCCTGACGATGCCTACGACGACCACTCTGTCTGGTGCCATCAGCGTCCCCGCTGACGGGACGGCCACGGCCCAGCTGATGTTCACTGGCCAGCAGGCGGTGCAGCAGCGAGCGGCCACGGGGTATTACTTCCAGGCCACAGGCACTGCCCACGACCTGAGCCTCTCGGCCCGCATCACGGGCCATCTTGCGGATTCTGCAGGACCGCTGGCGAACGTCGAGGTCTTCACGGAGACCGTGGACGGGGCTGAATTCGCCACGCTCCAGCGCCGGGCCTTTACGGATGCGAACGGGAACTACGTCATGGAAGGCCTGCCCTTGGGCAGCGTCTACTTCGTGACCGCGCAGCCGGCGGGCTCAAGCAGCAGCTACGCCGCGCTGGCCGCCGCGCCGATCAACGCGCTGACGGCCACCGCCTACACGGCGGATCTGGCCTTCAGTAGCGCCCTGTCGCCGGGCACCATGACCGTCACCATCACCCCCGCCTCCAGCCAGTCACAGGGCACCTGGGCTGAGCTAAGGCAGACCGTTGCCACCGGCGCCTCGGGGGCCAAGCCGCTCATCGTGCGTTCCCAGACCGTGGTCACGGGCGTGACGCAGGATCAGGCAGGGATCTCGGGGCTGGCCCCGGGGAGCTATGGCGTCGCTGCCCAGCGGAGCAGCTCGGGCGGCACTCCTACCCTGAAGACTGGGACCCAGGTCGTGGTCAGCTCGGGCCTCCCCGCCACCACGACCCTCGCCTTCCCCTGATCGACCGGGAACATGGTTGTGCTCGCTTCAAGGGCGCAACTGCCCCAGAGGGCGAGCCTTGACCAGCGAAGGCATCGGGAGGAATAACCTAGGGAGCAAGGACTAGAGCAGGTAGGTCTTCCCGTACATGAGGTAGCGGTCCACGCTGCGGGCGGTGTTGCGGCCCTCATGGATGGCCCAGACCACCAGGGACTGGCCGCGCACCATGTCCCCTGCGGCGAAGACGCCGGGGATGCTGGTCATGCGCTGGCCATCGGCCACCACGTTGCCGCGGCCATCCAGCTTGAGGCCCAGCTCGGTGATGGGGCCCTTGCGCTCGGGGCCGAGGAAGCCCAGGGCCAGGAGCACCAGATCCGCCGGGAGCACCCGGTCGGTGCCGGCGACCTCTTCGGAGAAGGGGCGGCCTTCGCCGCTGCGGGACCACTTGAGGCCCACGGTGTGGACCTGCTGGACGGCACCCGCCTCGCCAGCGAAGCGCCGGGTGAGGGTGCTGTAGAGCCGTGGATCGGCGCCCTGCAGGGCCGCGGCTTCTTCCTGGCCGTAGTCCATGGAGCTGACCTTGGGCCACTGGGGCCAGGGATTGTCCCCGGCGCGATTGTCCGGGGACTGGGGCAGGATCTCCAGCTGGGTGACGGACTTGGCCCCGTGCCGCAGGGAGGTGCCGACACAGTCGGTGCCCGTGTCCCCGCCGCCGATGACCACCACGTCCTTGCCCTTGGCCGAGATGTAGGCGCCGTCGGCGTGGCCGCTGTCCAGGAGGCTCTTGGTGTTGAGCGTGAGGAAGTCCATGGCCATGTGGACGCCGGTGAGCGCGCGGCCTTCCACATCCAGGTCCCGGGGGTGGGTGGAGCCGCAGCAGAGGACGGTGGCGTGGTAGTCCCGCAGCAGGCTCTCGGTGGTGATGTCGCGGCCAATTTCCACGCCGGTGACGAAGCGGATGCCGTTGCGGGCCATGAGGCCCACCCGGCGGTCCACCAGGCGCTTCTCCAGCTTCATGTTGGGGATGCCATACATGAGCAGACCACCCACGCGGTCGGCGCGCTCGAAGACGGTGACGGTGTGGCCGGCGCGGTTCAGCTGGGCGGCGCAGGCCAGGCCGGCAGGGCCGGAGCCCACGATGGCCACGGTCTTGCCGGTGCGGACCGGGGGCACCTCGGGACCGATCCAGCCCTCCTCGAAGGCCTTGTCGATGATGGAGACCTCGATGGCCTTGATGGTGACGGGGTCGCCGTTGAGGCCGGCGGTGCAGGAGCCTTCACAGGGGGCGGGGCAGACCCGGCCCGTGAACTCCGGGAAGTTGTTGGTGCGCGTCAGGCGTCTCAGGGCGCGCTGCCACTGGCCGCGATAGACCAGGTCGTTCCAGTCGGGGATGAGGTTGTTCAGGGGACAGCCGGAGGCCATGCCGGCCATGAGCTTGCCCGTGTGGCAGAAGGGCGTGCCACAGTCCATGCAGCGGGCGCCCTGGCGCTGCAGCGCCTCGTCGGGAATCCGCGGGTGGGACTCGTTCCAGTCCTGCAGGCGCTCCAGGGGCGGCCGGTCGGCCGGGAGTTCGCGCTGATATTCGATGAAGCCGGTGGTCTTCCCCATGGCAGGCTCCTAGTTCCCGTCAACGCGGGCAAGGCTCCGCGCGTTTTCTTCAAAGGCCGCAAGCACGGCCTCGTCCTCGGGCAGACCCTTCTCCCGCATGCGGGCCTGGCTCTCGAGGACCCGCTTGTAGTCATGGGGCATCACGCGGACGAAGCGGGGGAGCCACTTCTTCCAGTCCTTGAGGATCGTGGCGGCCCGAGCGCTGCGGGTGGCCGCGGCATGGCGCTTGATCAGGCTCTTGAGGTGTTCCGCCTCAGCGGGATCCTCGATGGGACCCATGCCCACCAGCTCCAGGTTCGAGCGGAAGGCGAAGTCCCCGGTCTCGTCCAGCACCCAGGCCACGCCGCCGGACATGCCGGCTGCGAAGTTGCGTCCGGCCCGGCCCAGGATGACCACTTCGCCGCCGGTCATGTACTCGCAGCCGTGGTCGCCGATGCCTTCCACCACGGCGGTGACGCCGGAGTTGCGGACACAGAAGCGCTCACCGGCCAGGCCGTGGATGTAGGCCTCACCGGAGGTGCCGCCGTAGCAGGCGACGTTGCCGATGAGGACGTTGTCCTCGGGCACGAAGGTGGCCGTGCGCGGAGGGAAGACCACGATGCGGCCGCCGGAGAGACCCTTGCCCAGGTAGTCGTTGGCATCGCCCTCGAGGGAGAGGGTCAGCCCCTTGGGAATGAAGGCCCCGAAGCTCTGTCCGGCCGAGCCTTGGAACTGCAGGCGGATGGTGTCGTCGGGCAGGCCTTCCTCGCCCCAGCGCTTGGTGATCTCGGCGCCGAGCATGGTGCCCACCGTGCGGTTGCCGTTGCTGATGGGCAGCGTGGCAGAGACGGGCGTGCGGGACTCGATGGCGGGCTTGCAGAGGGGAATGAGCGTGGTGGCATCCATGGCCGTTTCCAACCCGTGCTCCTGGGCCATGCGGAAGGTGCGCTTGACATCCTTGGAGACGGAGGGCTTCCAGAGCATGCGGGAGAAGTCGAGGGTGCGGGCCTTCCAGTGGTCCACGCCCCGCCGCATCTCCAGGTGCTCGGTGCGGCCGACCATCTTGTAGAACTGGCGGTAGCCCAGCTGCGCCATGATCTCGCGGACTTCCATGGCGATAAACTTCATGAAGTTCACCACGTGCTCCGGGTCGCCGTGGAAGTGCTTGCGCAGCTCCGGGTCCTGGGTGGCCACGCCCACGGGGCAGGTGTTCTTGTGGCAGGCGCGCATCATCACGCAGCCCAGGGCCAGCAGGGGGGCGGTGGCGAAGCCGAACTCCTCGGCGCCCAGGAGGGCGGCGATGATCACGTCCCGGCCGGAC
>CAIRQL010000092.1 GCA_903880675.1 uncultured Holophagaceae bacterium
CAGGCCCTCCACCTGCCTTCGGCCTGAGCGGTGGCCTCCTTGCGCTTCATTGCCTGGGACTTCGACGGCACGCTGGTGGACAGCCGCCCCCTCATCGAGGCCGGCATGACCCACACCCTGAAGGCCCTGGGCCTGCCCATGTCCCTCATGGAGACCTGGCTCTCCTGCGTGGGGCTGCCCCTGGAGGCGGGCATCGCCCACACCTTCGGGACCCTGGGCCTGGACGGACCCACCGTCATGAAGGCCTACCGGGGCTTCGCCCATGCGGAGGAGGAGCACCTGCTCAGGCCCTTCCCGGGCATCCCGGAGCTCCTGGAGGTGCTGCAGGGTCGGGGCATGGCCATGGGCATCGTCACCTCCAAGCGCCGCCTCCCCATCCTGCGCCAGGCCGCCCGGTTTGGCTGGGAGAACACCTTCAGCCCCATCATCACCCCCGACGAAGTGACCCACGGCAAGCCCCACCCCGAGTCCATGGAGCTCCTGCAGACCCTCACGGGCCTGGCGGCCCAGGACATCCTCATGGTGGGTGACACCCCCTTCGACCTGGACATGGCCCGTGCCGCCGGGGTGCCCAGCCTGGCGGTGGGCCACGGGTTCTACGGGCAGGAGGCCCTGGCGGCCTGCGGACCCCGGGCCTATGCCCCGGACACCGCCGCCCTCCGGGACATCCTCCTGGCCTGGACCGCCTGAGGGTTAGACTGGGGCCACCACGGGAGCTGACATGGCCGGACTCACCCACCTGGACCCCGAAGGGCGCCCCCGCATGGTGGACGTCTCCGCCAAGGCCCCCACCCGGCGCATCGCTGTGGCCGCCGGCTGTCTGGAGCTGGACGCCCCCGCCGCCGAGGCCCTGGCCCAGGGCGGGGGGCCCAAGGGCGACCCCTGGTCCGTGGCCCGGATCGGGGCCGTGGGCGGGGTGAAGCGGGCCTCCGACCTCATCCCCCTGGCCCACCCCCTGCTCATCGAGGCCGTGGATGTGGTCCACCACTGGGACCCGGAGACCCGGCGAGCCTGGCTCAAGGTGCAGGTCAGCTGTGAGGGCCGGACGGGCATCGAGATGGAGGCTCTTACTGGTGTAACCGTTGGGCTTCTTGTCCTATACGACATGCTTAAAGCCGTCAGCCACAGCATGGCCATCGGCCCGGTCCGCCTGCTCCGCAAGGAGGGTGGCCGGCGGGGTACGGTGCTCCAGCCCTGGGCGGGGTGCCCCTGGGAGCCCTGATCCGCACCAGGGCTGGATGGAAAACTTTTTCATGTCCAGGGCCGGATTGGTCCGATACCATGGGAATGGTCTTTACCCACTGATTGATCCGTCACCGGGGTGGCAACCCCCCCATGGAGGCCTAGCGAAGCAGGCTTTTCCGTTCCAGCCGGGAGTTCCCTCATGCGTCTCGCCTTTCTGACCCTCGCCATCGCGGCAACCTTGAGTCCAGGACTCCAGGCTGCGCCGAAGCGGGCGCCCAAGAAGGCAGTCTCCCGGCCCGTTGCCACCACCCCCGAGGGTGAAGTCCATCTCCTCCGCAAGGGCGAGACGGCTGCCGCTGTGGCCCGGCTCCACGACCTCACCCTGCCGGAGCTGGCGGCCCTGAACCCTGGCAAGAACCTGTCCCGCCTGCCCGTGGGCGCCCGGATCGTCATCAACCGGAAGCGGGCTGTGGAGCCCGGTGTACCGGCTGCCCCCGCCCCCCTGCGCCTGCCCCTGGCGGCACTGCCGGGTGCCCCGGTCTTGGCCCCGGCTCCCATGCCCCATCTGGAGCGCCTGCTGCCCTACCAGATCCGGGCGGCCCAGCCCGTCTTCGGCGCCCGGGGCGTGCTCGAACCTGATCCCCACCAGTCCCCGGCGACCTCGGCGCAGCTTCTGGCCCGCCTCCAGCCTGTGCTGCCGCCAGTTTCGGAAGCCGAGCTGCGAGCCCTGCTCCCCACCTATGCCGCTGCAGACCCCGCCCGTCTGGACTTGCTCTGGCCCGTGGAGACCCGCACCATCAGCTCCGGCTGGGGACCCCGCATGCGCACCCGGACCGTCCGGGTGAAGGACCAGCGCAAGAAGCGGGTCCGCTACAAGGGCAGCCACCGGGGCCTGGACCTGAATGCTCCCACCGGCACCGCCGTGTTTGCCTGCATGGATGGCCAGGTGGTCACCGCGGGCCGGCACAAGCAGTACGGCAACTATGTGGTGGTGGACCACGGGAACGGAGTAGCCACCCTCTACGCCCATCACCGCCTGAACCTGGTGCAGGAAGGCACCATCGTTCGCCGGGGCCAGAAGATCGCTGAAGTCGGGCGCAGCGGCAATGCCACCGGCCCCCACCTCCACTTCGAACTGAAGGTGGACGGGGTCCATCGCAATCCGCTACCGGTCCTCAACGATGAGGAAGAAATCCCGGCGGAGATGGCTACGTTCAACGAACTCATCGGGACAGGAACGCCCCGCTGAACTTCCCTGCCCCCCAAGGCACTGAAAGGTCATGAGCCTGCCGACCTTCCAAGAGGAAGTGTCGGGAAGCCCGTGCTAGACTTGGTCCTTTCGCCTATTTGAGGTGGTCATGCTGCCGAACCGAGACACCCTCCAGACCTTGGGGGCCGCTGTGCTTCTGGCACTGGCCTTGGCCTGTGGGGGGAGTTCGAGCAACAGTTCCACAGCCACCGAGACCACGGCCACGATCACGGGCAACGTCACCTACCTGCGCGTCCCCCTGGCCACCACCGCCGGCGTTCCCACGGGCCTCGTGGATGCCACCGTCAGCACCAACCTCGTCTCCAAGCCGGCCCAGGGCGCCCTGGTACGCCTCTATCAGCAAGTGGACCAGACCAAATCCGACGGCACCATCGTCAAGGTCTGGATCATGGCGGGCAGTGCCTACACCGACTCGTCCGGCAACTATTCCGTCTCGGCGACCAAGGGCCGCTCCACCATGCTCGAGCTGATGAGCACCTTCAATGGTGGCAACTCCATGCGGGCCAGCGTGGTAGCCGAGCCCGCCGGGATCAACAGCCCCACCCTGGTCCTGGGCCGCCTCCAGTATGGCCTGCGCAAGGCTGTGGACGGCACCACCTCCACCACCAGCAACACCCCCGCCTCGGTCCACAGCGGCGCCGCCACGGTCAACTTCACCGTGGGCGTGAACGATGTCTGGTGGCTCGTCGATCCCGGCGTGAACCTCAGCAATGCTGAGGCCCCCAACCTTGCCTCCGCTGTCCTGGAGACCACCATCTCCGGTCGGACAGCCGGTCAGGGTTCTGGAAGCCGGATCCTGGGCATCGGGGACAGCATCGCCACCTTCCTGACCAACTACGGTGTGGCCACCCCTGGCGGGCACCTGGACCTCCACTACTGGCCCGGACGCAGCGAACCCCGGGGCACCTACATTGAGTACAACCGGGCTCTGTTTCCCCAGGCCTTTGATGCCTCCGCAGGAACGGCCCACTTCTTTGCTTCCATCCAGGGCGGTCCCACCAACGATGATGCCTGGGACGAAGGGGTGCTCTTTCCCATGCTTAGCCGCGGGGTCCTGTATGCAACCGACCTAAGCCGCACCTTCGGCGTGGCCAGGAACCCCATGTTGCCCGCCGGTGCCGCCCTGGCGGACCTCACCCCGACCATGGCCCGCATCGAAGGCTTTGCCGATGCCATGGCCGCCAACCTCCTGAAGTCCCCTTACCTGGCGGATACCCAAGGAACAGGACTGGCAGCAGCCCTGAAGGATGTCCGCACCTTCACGGGCAGTGGCCCTTACGCTGCGCCCGCCATCCGCGCCCTGGCCTGGGAAGTCATTCTCAAAGCCAACAGCGTAACTTCTCCCGGCACCGCCACCCAGTGGGCCACCATCAACCCTCTGGCCAGTTTCCGCTTCTTCTTCCCGCCCGCCGGCGCCACCAACGGGGCCACTGACACCACGGCGAGGGATACTGAGCCCATCAACATCTACACCCAGCTGGCCCGCCTGCAGGAAGCCAAGACCAGTGCGGAGCCCGTGGACCTCAACCTGCTGTTCACCAGCACGGCCCTGACGAGCCTCACCACGCCCTTTGGGATCACCTGGCCCCGACCCACCACAGGGGAATACCTGCTCTTCTTCAAGGACTGGGCCGCTGATCCCACGGGCAGCCTTAGCCTCCCTGCCTTCAGCATGTCCAAGGCCGTGCAGGTGAACGGAGCCTACCCGAACCTCTCCACGGGAGAAGTCCTCTTCGGGGGCTTCACCGTCAGCGCCGACAAGCGATGCGTGCTCACCGCCACCCTGTCCCCGGCCCTGCCTTCGGGTGCGCGGGTGGATGTCGACCTGCCCATGCTGGCCCGCACGTTTTCTTTCACGGAAGCAGGGTCAAGCACGGGCGCCATCATCATCCCCTGCTACACCACCGCCCCGGCCTTCCATCCGGTCCGGATCCGGCTGATCAGCCCCGACGCTGCCCAGCCAACCACCACGGTCACCCTGACGCTCACGCCCTCGCTCTGAGCCCTTCCCTGGGAGCCCCATGACCGCAGCCGCTGCGCTCCAGGTCCTCACTGCCAAGGCTCCGTTCGTCCCGGAACTGGTCATCGTCCTCGGCTCCGGCCTGGGATCCCTGGCCGTGGGCCCGGAGGCCCAGGCTGGCCTCGCCATCCCCTTCACCGATCTGCCAGGCTTCCCGGCCCCGACCGTGGAAGGCCATGGCGGCCGCCTGGTGTTCTGCGAGTTCGAGGGCCGCAAGGTCCTGCTCCAGGCCGGCCGGTTCCACTTCTACGAGGGGCACCCCATGTCCCTGGTGGTGGCCCCCATGCGCCTCTACGGCCGCCTCGGCGTGAAGAGCATCCTCCTCACCAACGCCGCTGGGGCCCTCAACCCCGCCTTCGGCGTGGGTGAACTGATGGCCCTGACGGACCACATCAACTTCTTCGGCGCCAACCCGCTGGTGGGGCCAAATGTGGGACCCGGGCCGCGCTTCCCGGACATGACCGCCATCTACGATCCGGCCTTCCGCGCCCTGCTGCACAGCTGCGCCCAGGACCTGGGCCAGACCCTCCGCGAGGGCGTCTACCTGGGCCTCACCGGGCCCAGCTATGAGACTCCGGCAGAGATCCGCGCCTTCCGGGTGATGGGGGCCGATGCCGTGGGCATGAGCACCGTACCCGAGGCCATCGTGGCCCGCCAGGAAGGGCTGAAGGTGGCCGGAATCAGCTGCCTCTGCAACATGGCCGCCGGCATCCTGCCCCAGGCCCTCACCCACCAGGAAGTCCTGGAAGCCGGAGCCGCCGCCGCTGGCCGCTTCGAAGCCCTGGTCAGGGCTTTTGTTCGCGGCCTGCCCGCTTAGCTTTTCCGGCCCCTCGGGGCCGCAAAGCAAAAAGCCCGGCGTCGCCGGGCTTTTTGCTTTTGAACAGAGAGGGTAAAAGGCTACCCGTTGTTCTGCTGATGCTCTTCAATCAGGCGGCTGACCACATCCGGCTCAGCCAGGGTGGAGATGTCACCCATGCCGTCGTACTCCGCCGAGGCGATCTTGCGCAGGATGCGACGCATGATCTTGCCGCTGCGGGTCTTGGGTAGGCCCGAGGCGATGTGGATGACATCCGGTGCGGCGAAGGCGCCGATGGACTGGCGGACCTGCTCCTTGAGGGCCCCGATGAGCTGCTGGCGGTCGGTATCCATGTAGCCGTGGTTGAGCAGCACATAGCAGTAAATGCCCTGACCCTTGATGTGATGCGGATAGCCCACCACAGCGGCTTCGGCCACAGACTCGTGGGCCACCAGGGCGCTTTCGACTTCGGCCGTCCCGAGGCGGTGGCCGCTCACGTTGATGACATCGTCGATGCGGCCGGTGATCCAGTAGTAGCCGTCCTCGTCCCGACGGGCCCCGTCCCCGGTGAAGTAGTAGCCCGGGTACTGGGTGAAGTAGGTCTCGCGGAACCGCTTGTGATCGCCATGCACGGTACGGGCCTGACCGGGCCAGGGGGCGCCCAGGCAGAGGGCACCCGAGACGCCGTTGCCCTCCAGGGGAGCGCCAGTGGCGGCGTCCACGATGACGGGCTTCACACCGAAGAAGGGCAGGGTGGCCGAGCCAGGCTTGGTGGGTGTGACACCCGGGATGGGCGTGATGAGGATGCCGCCGGTCTCGGTCTGCCACCAGGTGTCCACGATGGTGCAGCGCCCGTCCCCGACGACGTCGTGATACCAGCGCCAGACTTCGGGGTTGATGGGCTCGCCCACCGTCCCCAGGATCCGCAGGGAGGTGCGCTTGTACTTCTTGATCCAGCTATCGCCAGCCTGGGCCAGGGCCCGGAGGGCCGTGGGGGCCGTGTAGAAGATGTTCACGCCCAGGTCGTCGATGATCTGCCAGTAGCGGCCGGCGTCCGGATACAGCGGCGTGGACTCGAAGATCACCGAGGTGGCGCCGTTGGCCAGCGGGCCGTAGACGATGTAGCTGTGGCCCGTGACCCAGCCGATATCCGCAGCGCAGAAGTAGATGTCGTCCGGGTGGTAGTCGAAGACCACCTTGTGCGTGAAGGCTGCGTAGGTGAGGTAGCCGCCGGTGGTGTGGAGTAGGCCCTTGGGCTTGCCGGTGCTACCGGAGGTGTACAGGATGAAGAGGGGATCCTCAGCGCCCATCCACTCGTTGGTGCAGGTGGAGCGCTGCTTGGCGGTCTCCTCGTCAAGCCAGTGGTCCCGGCCTGGGTGCATGGGGACATCCACATCGGTGCGACGGGCCACCAGCACCGTCTCCACGAGGGACATGCCCTCGATGGCGCGGTCCACGGTCTTCTTGAGAGG
>CAIRQL010000093.1 GCA_903880675.1 uncultured Holophagaceae bacterium
CGTCTCCACGGACTTCCGGGGCGAGAGCTGCACCTCGGTCTTCGACGCCGACGCCGGCATGGCCCTGGACGGCACCTTCGTGAAGGTCGTCTCCTGGTACGACAACGAGTGGGGCTACTCCTGCAAGGTGCTGGAGATGGTCCGCATCATGACGCGCTAGCCCAGTCGTTTTTGGGTTGCATTTGTAATATTCAGAAATATTTATTAACCCACCTGTTGGTGAAGTGACTTCGCCTCCAACCTCGGTTGGGGGCGTTTTTTTCTTAGAAGTCCCCGCCTGGGCATCTTCAAAAAACCCCTAATCACCACCTGTTGGTTGGTTTAAAAGAAACGCGTCTCGCCAGGGGGGGAAAACGTGTAGCACCGGGGGAGGGTCGCAGCAGGGGAAGCTAAGTAATTGAACTTATTGCACCAATAACCGAATGACCTATACCACTCAACATCCGCCATTGGTTTTTTGGCGCCCTGGAGGCTGTATGGGTCGCGTGCGCTCTCTTCGCTTGGGCTTGCTGGCCTCAGGCCTTGGCCTTCTGGCCGCACTCGGGGGGCTGCTCCTTCTGGTCGCCTGTGGCGGTACCCCGGCGCCCCCTCCCCCCGTCATCGCCAACTTCACCGCCACCCGGTCACCCATCACCGCCGGTACCAGCACCACCCTGGTGGCCACCTTCACCAATGGGGCGGGCACCATTGACCAGGATGTCGGCGCCGTGGCCTCTGGAGCGCCTGTCAGTGTCACCCCTGTGGCGGACACCACCTACATCCTAACGGTCATCAACACCGCTGGCATGGTCGCCAAGTCCAGCACCCGCGTGACGCTGGTGCCGGCCCCTGTGGCCACCAGCCTCTGGGCCACCATGAACCCAGAGCTCTACGGCGGCTCCACCACCATCACCCCAACCTTCAGTGCTGGCACCGGAAGCGTGGACCAGGGAGTCGGCGTCGTCACCAATGGCGTCCCCTTCAGCTCGGGGCCCATCACGGCCGCCAAGACCTTCACCCTCACCGTCACCAACAGCCTGGGGACCACGGCCACCAAGAGCCTGACCCTGACCCCCGTGGGCGTGAGCCTCGGCGCCATCTCTCCTGGCAGCCCGACGGTCACCACCGGGACCACCAAAACCTTCAGTGTCCTGGTGAGCGGGGGTGCCACCAACACCGTCACCTGGTCTGCCACCGCCGGCACCATCACCTCCGGTGGCGTCTGGACAGCCCCGGCCACCGTCGGGACGGCCACCATCACGGCCACCTCCAGCGATGACCCCAGCGCCAAGACCACCACCACCGTCACAACGGTCGCCGCCCCGGTGGCCACCAGCCTCGTGGCCTCCACCCAGACCCCGGCCTATGGCACCACCTTTACCTTGACGCCCACCTACGCCAACGGCACCGGCACCCTCAGCAACACTGTCGCCTGCCCCCCCACGGGCGTGGCCTCCGGGGCCATCACGGCCAACTGGAGTGGTGCCCGCACCTACACCCTGACCGTCACCAATGCTGCCGGGACCACAGCAACCGCCACCACAGCCGTCACCCCTCAGACTGTGGCTGTTGCGGCCTTTACCGCAGGGGCACCCACCGTCACCGTTGGCGCGACCCAAGCCTTCTCCACCACCGCCACGGGCGGGGCCACCAACGCCCTGGTCTGGTCCTCCACTGGGGGCACCTGGTCTGGCAGCACCTGGACGGCGCCGGCCACGCCCGGCACCTACACCATCACCGCCACCTCTTCGGATGACACCAGCAAGACCGCCGCCACCACCGTCACCGTCGTGGCCGCCCCAGCCATCAGCAGCTTTAGCGCTGCCCAGTCGACCCTAACGGCTGGTGCCAGCACCACCCTCACCGCCGTCTTTGCCAATGGCACCGGGGCCGTGAACAACAGTGTGGGTACCGTGACCACGGCTACCGCCAAGCCGGTCACACCCGCCAGCACCACCACCTACACCCTCACTGTCACCAACGCTGCCGGCAGCACTGCCGTCGCCACCTGCACCGTCACCGTGGTTCCTGCCCCTGTGGCCACCAGCCTCACCGCCGGCGCCGCCACCATCACCGCCGGGAGCAGCACCACCCTCACTCCCGTCTTCACCAACGGCACGGGCGCCGTGGACAACAGCGTCGGCACCGTCACCACCGCCACGGCCAAGACCGTCACCCCTGCCGCCACCACCACCTACACCCTCACTGTCACCAACGCGGCGGGCAGCACTGCCGTCGCCACCTGCACCGTCACTGTGGTCCCGGCCCCTGTGGCCACCAGTCTCACCGCCGGCGCTGCCACCATCACGGCCGGCTCCAGCACCACCCTCACCCCCGTCTTCACCAACGGCACGGGCGCCGTGGACAACAGCGTCGGCACCGTCACCACCGCCACCGCCAAGACGGTCACACCCGCCCGCACCACCACCTACACCCTCACCGTCACCAACGCGGCAGGCAGCACTGCCGTCGCCACCTGCACCGTCACTGTGGTTCCTGCCCCCGTGGCCACCAGCCTCACCGCCGGCGCCGCCACCATCACCGCTGGCGCCAGCACCACCCTCACCCCCGTCTTCACCAACGGCACGGGCGCCGTGGACCACAGTGTTGGCACCGTGGTCACCACTGTCGCCAAGACCGTCACCCCCGCCGCCACCACCACCTACACCCTCACCGTCACCAACACTGCCGGCACGGCCACCACACTCCAGACCACCGTCACGGTGGTTCCGGCCCCACGGGCACAAGCGATAGAGATGAGTGTTTCTTCCCTGGCTTTCGGCTCAACCTTTACCCTGACGCCCTACTACATCAACGGCACAGGCAGCTTCGACCAGGGTGTCACCTGCCCAGCCTCCGGGTTGCCCACCGCTCCCATTACCGCCAACTGGTCAGGCACAAGGTATTACACCCTCACGGTTACCAATGCTGCAGGAGACACGGATTCCAGCCTGAGGATGCCTGTGACCCCCCAGACCGTGGCCTTCACGGGCATCACCCCGGCCACCCCCTCGGTGACGGCGGGCTACACCCAGGCCTTCACGGCCACCGTTACCGGTGGCGTCACCAACACCGTCACCTGGGACTCCAGCGGCCAGGGCACCTGGTCCGGCAACACCTGGACCGCCCCCGCCACCGCCGGAACCGCCACCATTACCGCCACCTCGGTGGATGACCCCACCAAGACCTTCGGAGTCACGGCCGCCGTGGTTGCCCCGGTTCCCATCTCGGGCAACCTCTCCGCTCCAGAGGGCCCTGCGGCAACCATTCGGTCCCCCAAGTTGGGTTCGCAGGAAGAATCGCTGGCCTCGGCATCATTTGCCATCCCCACAGCCCTACCTCCCATGGGCGCCGGGATCACCATCAACCTCATCCAGATCGATAATGCCGGCCTCCAGGTGGGCGCTGTCATCGCCACCTGCCTCACGGATGCCAGCGGCAACTACAGCCTCCAGGCCCCAGCAGGCTTCGTCCCTGGGCCTAGCCACGCCGTCCAGGCCCTGATCCCCGCCAATGGGAGCACCCCCGCCTTTACGCTCCTGAGCTTTGTCACCAGCACCACCGCCAACAACATTGACCCCTACACCCATGCAACAGTCGGCCTCGTCACGGCCTCCATGACGACCGGTGGGGGCACTCTCTCGTCCCTTGGCAACGGCTCCGTTCTCGAGATCCAGGGGACCGTGTACAGCAACATGGGCAACGTCCCCAACTCTGCCACCAGCACCGCAGCCGTGCTGGCGGCTCTGAATACCGCCATGACGAAAGATGACGAGGCCAACAATACCGTCGTGAGCCTTGCCTATTCCACCTACATCACTGGCCATGTCTACTCCGGCGCTGGCACGTCCACGCCCCTGGGGGGAATCGGCGTCGGGGTCTGCACCTACAGCGGCTTCGTACTCATGGGTGTGACGCGGACGGACGCCCTTGGCTACTTCAAGGTCAATGTACCCCCCGGGGACTATGTTGTTGGCGCGATGAACACGACGACGACCAGCTTCGCCGCCAGCGGCTGGTGGACCACCGGCGGTGTCGCCGTCCTAAGCCAGTTCAAGGCCGGGAAAGTCACGGTGCCAAGTTCTAGCCTGGCCACTGCGGACTTCCACTTGGTAGAGGGTGGTCGACTGCTCGGCACCCTCACGGGTAACGCCACTCCAACCGACGTGCCCCTCCCGGGCATGACGGTGGCCATTAGCGACTTCGGTTCGGGCCAGACCCTGATGTCTGCGGACACCGGTCCCAACGGGAGCTTCGTCTTCAATGTCCCCGCTGGAACCTACTCGGCAAGCGTCCGGAACAAGACCCGCTATGTGCCCTATGGCTCCGCCAACAAGATGGACTCACCCCCTGCGGGCACCGGTGGCGGCAGGAACATCACCCAGGCCAGCAAGATCACAGTGGTCGCAGGGGTTGCCCTGCCGCCTGGCGACATGAAGCTGTACCAGGGTTCCCTGATTTCCGGTCAGGTAAAGACAGGTCCCAGCGGAACCGCCGTGGTTGGCATACCTGTCCGCTTCCAGGACGCGAACGCAACCCAGACCATAAATAGCGTCGTTGGGCCCGGTGGCAGTGGTGCCGGGGCCGAAAGCGTGCGGACCGTTAAAGACGGCAACTACCGCCTTTGGGTCCAACCCGGCCACTACCATATTCTTTCCCGCGGCCAAACATTGATCAACCAGGATGCGGGTAATGCCAACTTGCCAAATATGGATTTCACCACTGCCATGGGCAAGATCACCATGAAGTTGGTTGATTCCGCCGGTAATCCCCTCGGCCAGGTCCGGGGCGACCTCTACGACACTTCTGGTGCCACTGGGCTGAGCCAGGAGATTTCCAACTCCGAAGGAATCCTGGAGCTATACACGACCCCCGGCACAAATGTGAAATTGGGGTTCTCGATCAATACCGGCGAGTTCTTCGGTTCCTCGGTCTACAGCGGAAGCGGTGCCGTCGCCTCCGTTGCCATTAGAAACGGCGCCAATATTCCTTCTCCGGTCGCCGATATCACCGTGGGGGTGGGGATTCTCCCCAACAACACCATCACCCTCCCCGATGGGGCGACGCTGAGTGGGTTCGTCACGACCAATCCCCACTCTGTCTCCCCTCCCGCCACCCCCGCCACCCCTGTAGGCTGGCCCAATGCCCTTGTCCAGGTCAGGATGGAGGGCGACGCCGATGGAACCTATAAGCTGGCCAATATCCGGACCAGATCCGATGGCTTTTTCACCGTCACCCTGCCCGCCGGACTCACGGTCTATAAACTGCGGGCCTTCCCGCCAACCTCGAATAACCCTGCATGGGGATCCAGCAGTATCAATACCGTCACCATGGGCGTCAAAGGCACCACTCTGGATCCCAATATTAGGTTCAATTGGATCTTCGGCGCCGCACTCGTGCCTGCCAGTAGCCACGTGGCCTCCGGGAGCAGCACTACTTTGACCCCAACCTTCCCGAGCGGCACGACGGCTGTCATCGGCAACAACGGCAACGACTCTAGCCAACTGGGGGCCGCTACCAGCGGCACCGGCGTGAGCACCGGCAATCTCAGTGCCACTAAGACCTTCACGCTGTCTGTGACCGATGCCAGCGGGGACAAGTCCTATTACACCTGTACGGTGAACGTCCCCTAACCGCCCGATGATGCAGCGAGCCCCAGCCACCGCGCTCAGCGAGGCGCCGCCATCACCGCAAAAGCCTGAAACCCTTCCCCCTCCCACCGGAGGGGGTGAGGGCGGAAGAAGGCCGTGGCACCCACAGCAGCCTCCGAAGCAGCCAACATGGCCGCAGGCCAGACCTCAGCCGGACGCAGGTCCGGCCGAGCCGTGGCGAGCCACTCCGAATGGGCCAACCCCTCCTCGGGCAGCCAGGAGCACACGGCGTAGATGAGCAGGCCACCGGGGGCCAGGCGCTCGGCGGCGGCGGCCAGCAGGCGGTGCTGCAGGTCCGTGAGGCGGGGCAGCTCGTCATGGGCGATCCAGGGCCACTCCGGGTGCTTCTGGAGGGTGCCACTGCCGCTGCAGGGGGCGTCCAGCAGGATGAGGTCGAAGGTCCCTTCGTGGGCCTCCAGCCACTCCGCCGCATCAGCCTGGATCACCCGCACCTTCAGCGCCCGCTGCCGGAGGGTCTGGCGCAGGCGGGCGGCCCGGCGGGGATGGACCTCCAGGGCTGTGATGTCTGCCTCCGAGTGGCGGATGGCCAGGGCCGTGGTCTTGCCACCGGGGGCGGCGCAGGCATCGAGGATGCGGGTCACGGGCTGGTCCCACTCGTAGGCCAGCAGGGCCTGGGAGCTGCGGTCCTGGACCATGCCGGCACCGGACTCCAGCCAGGTCCGGGGAAAGGGGGCACCCTCTTCCAGCCGCAGGCAGCCCAGCAGCTCGGGGTCGTCCACCAGGCCTTCCGGCAGGGGGCCCATGAGCTGGCGAAAGGCGGGGCGAGGGGGCTGCTGGAGCTTCTGCCACAGCACCTCGAGCTCCCCCTCGGCCCCGTGGGGGGCCAGGGCGGCCTGCAGGGCCCGCTCCACCGCCGGGGCCCGGTCCAGGGCAGGGGGCAGGGCGTCCAGAGCGGCAGCCAAGGCCCCTCGGTCCTTGGCGGCCCGGCGCAGGATGGCGTTCACCAGGCCCTTGTGGGGGACGAAGCCCAGCTCCCGGTCCCCGGCCAGCTCGACGGACTCGTTCACGGCGGCGTGGTCGCTCACCCCGGGCAGCCAGGCCAGCTGCGCCAGGCCCATGGCCAGGGCCACCCGGGTACCCAGGGGGATGCCCCGCGCCGAGTCCTTCAGGTTGGGCTTCACCCAGGCCTGGAGGCGGCCCCAGCGGCGCAGACAGAGCCCCAGGAGGGCCTGAGCCAGGGTGGCGTCCTCGCCCAGGCCGCGGTCCCAGACATCCGGCACCCGGCCGCCTTCTCCGAAGACCTCGTGCAGGGCGTGGGCAACATGGATGCGGGCGGGCGTAGGCATGGATCCCCATCATGGCGGGAAAACGCCCACAGCCCAATGGCGACTCGCCACACCTGCCCTCGCCCCCGGGCCGCTGGGGTGGCATCCTGAGGCCGGACTTCGCATGGAGCGACCATGGCCCACAGCTATCCCCTCACCCTCACCTGGACCGGCAACACCCTGGACAGCGCCTACAACCGCAATGCCACGGTCACCAACCCTGGCAAGCATCCCTTGGCCGTCAGCAGCGCCCCCGAGTACGCCGGCGATCCCACCCGCTGGAACCCCGAGGACCTGCTGGGCTCGGCTTTGGCCACCTGCCACATGCTCACCTTCCTGGCCCTCTGCGCCAAGTCCAAGATCGAGATAAAGGCCTACGAGGACCACGCGGAAGCCATCCTGGACACCGTGGACAAGGTCACCCGCGTCACCCGCGTCCACCTGCGCCCCGTCATCCGTGTGGCCCCCGGCACCAGCAAGGCCAAGGTGGAAGAGCTCTTCGAAAAGGCCCACAAGTACTGCTTCGTGGCCAACTCCGTCACCTGCGAGGCCGTCATGGAGCCCCGCATCGTCGAGGCCTAGGGGGATCGGTGCGCTGTCCCTTCTGTGGACACCTTGAGGACAAGGTCGTGGACTCCCGGGAGTCCCGCGAGGGCGACTCCATCCGCCGCCGCCGGGAGTGCCTGTCCTGCGCCCGCCGCTTCACCAGTTACGAGCGGGTGGAGGAGGTGCCCCTGGTGATCGTCAAGAAGGATGGCCGCCGAGAGCCCTTCGAGCGGCAGAAGCTCATGAAGGGCCTGCTGCTGGCCTGCCAGAAGCGACCGGTCTCCCTGGCCCGCATCGAGGACCTGGTGACGGATATCCACGCCCGGCTCATGGAGCGCTCGGAGCGGGAGATCCGCAGCCGGGAGATGGGCGAGCTGGTCATGGACGAGCTCAAGGGCATGGACCAGGTGGCCTATGTGCGCTTCGCCAGCGTCTACCGCGACTTCAAGGACCTGCCGGACTTCGTGAAGGCCCTGGAGGGCCTAATGCACAAGGAGACGGCCCCGGGCTGGGCCACGGCGCCAGCCCCGGCCCCGTCGCCAACACCGGATCCCGCCGGGCCCCGTCTCCAACCCCTCTTCCCGCCGGAAACCCTGGAGGCCCCCCGCCTGAAGGGTCGGCGCAAGTAGGGCTACACTGGACCCCCGAGGTTTGACCGTGGCCGACGACATTCTCCTGCCCCCCCCGCCCGATGAGCAGCCCAAGTTGCCGGAAGA
>CAIRQL010000094.1 GCA_903880675.1 uncultured Holophagaceae bacterium
CTGCTCAGCATCATCCTCGGCCTGTTCTTCTTCTCGGCGGCCGAAAACATCTGGGGCCGGGATGACCGCCCCTTCCCCACTCCGATTCCGGAAGAGCCCTTCCATGTGCTGGGTCTTGCCATTGGTCCCCGAGAAGTGGCCGTAGCCGTTGGCGTCCTCGGCATCATGGGTCTCATCGAGCTGCTCAAGCGCAAGACCCTGCTGGGCAAGGCCTTCGAGGCCGTGTCCGCCGACCGCGATGCGGCTGAGCTCATGGGCATCAGTGCCACCCGCACCGTCATGCTGTCCTACGGCCTGTCCGGCTCCGTGGCAGCCCTGGCCGGCATCCTGGTTTCCCCCATCACCACCGTGGGCCCCACCATGGCCTCGGCCATCATCCTCAAGGCTTTCTCCGTGGCCGTGGTGGCAGGCCTGGACTCAGGCTTCGGCGTGGTCCTCGTGGGCATGTTCCTGGGGGCCCTGGAGAGCCTCGCCAGCTTCTATCTGGGGAGCGGCTGGCGCGAAGCTCCCGGCCTGGTCTTGCTGATCCTGGCCCTGGCCCTGCGGCCCACGGGCGTGTTCGGCAAAGCCACGATCAGGAAGGTGTGAGATGAAAAGAATTCTCCTCCTTCGGGGCGCCGAGCTTGTGGTCTTTGGCCTCCTGGCCATGATTCCCCTGCTGGTGGTGAACCCCTACGCCCTGGGCCTGCTCACCCTGCTGGCCATCTACGGGATCCTCCTCATCGGGCTGGATGTCACCGTGGGCTACCTGGGCCAGGTAAACCTCGCCCATGTGGCCTTCCTCGGCCTGGGCGCCTACACGGCTGGCCTCGTGGTCACCAAGCTGGGCCTGGGCATGGCCCCCGCCCTCCTCGCCGCCCTGGCCGTCGGCCTGCTGTTGGGGGGCCTGCTCGCCCTCCCGGCCCTGCGCCTGGAAGGCCCTCAGTTCGCCCTGGCCACCCTCAGCTTCTCCGCCCTCAGCACCACGGCGCTGAACGAGCTGGAGGCCCTCACCGGCGGCGCCCAGGGCCTCAGCCTGACCCGTCCCCCGGTCTTCGGCCATGCCCTCACCCCGCCCCTCTTCTACTGGCTCTGCATGGCCCTCCTGGCCGTGGTGTGGATGCTCATGCGGAACCTGCTGGCCTCCCAGTGGGGACGAGCCTTCGAGGCCCTCCGGGACAGCCCCATCGCCACAGACGCCATGGGCGTGGGGACCTACCGGCACAAGGTAGCGGCCTTCGCCCTGGGCTCGGGCCTGGGCGGCCTGGCCGGTGGCCTTTATGCCTTCAACTTCCAGTACCTCCAGCCCCAGAGCTTCACCTACGACCTGATGATCATCCTGCTGCTGGGTGTGGTGCTGGGGGGCCGGAAGAGCCTCTGGGGTGCCTTCGTCGGCGCCTCGGTCATCGTCCTGCTGCCCAACCTGCTCTCAAACCGCCTGCTCTTCCAGATCTTCTCCGGCCTGGGCTTCGCAGCGGCCCTGGCGGCGGGTCTGCAGGGGCTCTATCGGAAGACCACCCGGCCCTTCCAGGCCCTGGCACCGGTGGTGGCCATGGGGATCCTGGTGGTGGGGGGGCTCTTCGTGGAGAACACCGAGGACTGGCGCAAGGCCATCTTCTCGCTGATGCTCTTCTCCGTCGTGGTGGGCCTGCCCGAGGGCCTCATGGGCTTTACGGCCATCTTCCTGGCCAAGCTCTTCCGCGTGCCCCATGCCCCCCTGCCCGAGCCCGCCGACATCGATGCGGTCCTGCCCCTGCGGCCCTCGGATGGCACCCCCCTGCTCGTCATCGACGACCTCAAGCGCTACTTCGGCGGTGTGAAGGCCGTGGACGGCCTGACCATGACGGTCCGCTCCGGCAGCATCCACGGCCTCATCGGCCCCAACGGCTCGGGCAAGAGCACCGTCGTGAATGTGATCTCCGGGCTCTATACCCCCACCGACGGCACCATCGCCCTGCGTGGCGTGGTGCTGCCCTCCGGCAGCCTCTTCCGGGTGGCCCAGGCCGGGGTGGCCCGCACCTTCCAGAACCTCCAGCTCTTCGGTGAGCTCACGGCCCTGGAGAACATCCTGGTGGCCCTCAAGGGTGTCTACCA
>CAIRQL010000095.1 GCA_903880675.1 uncultured Holophagaceae bacterium
AAGCCGAAGCCCACGAGCCCGCCGCTGAGCGCCGCTTCGCCCTCATCGGCCGACCCAACGTCGGCAAGTCCTCGCTGGCGAACCGCATGCTGGGCTACGAGCGCAGCCTCGTGAGCGAGGTGGCCGGCACCACCCGGGACACCGTGGACACCATCATCAACGTCAACGACAAGGTCTACCGCCTCATCGACACCGCTGGCATCCGCCGCAAGGGCAAGACCTTCGAGGGGGCCGAGAAGCTCAGCATTCTGAAGGCCAAGCAGGCCATGGCCCGGGCCGATGTGAGCCTGCTGCTGCTGGACGCCGTGGAGGGTGCCACCCACCAGGACGCCGTCATCGCTGGCTACGCCCAGGAGGCGGGGGCCGCCGTGATCCTGGTGGTCAACAAGTGGGATCTGGTGGAGAAGGACACCCACACCATCTACGGAGCCGAGGAGGACATGCGCCAGTCCCTGGGCTTCCTCCACCACGCCCCCATGGTCTTCCTGTCGGCCCTCACCGGCCAGCGGGTCTCCAAGCTCTTCGGCCTCATCGACCAGCTGGCCGAGGCCCACGCCCACCGCGTCCCCACCTCGGAGCTGAACCGCTTCCTGCGGGATTCAGTCACTGCCATGAGCCCCCACGCCGTGGACGGCAAGCTGCCCAAGCTCTACTTCATGACCCAGGTGGGCGTCCGCCCGCCCAGCTTTGTCATCAAAGCCAACACGGACCGCAGCCTCCACTTCAGCTACCTGCGCTACCTGGAAAACCGTCTGCGGGAGAGCTTCGGCCTCCAGGGCGTCCCGCTGCGGCTGAGCGTCCAGAAGAAGAAGCAGGGCGAGGGCGAGCCGGTCGAGACCGCCATCGTGCGCCGCATCCTGGACCCCGGCGAAGGGCTGAAGCCCTCCCGCAGCAACGCGTCCCTGCAGGCCCAGCGGGAGGACAAGGTCAAAACCCGCCCTCGGCCCGTGAAGAAGGAAGGCCCCAAGCCCGCCGCCAAGCAGGCCCCCCGCAAGGGCAAGGGCGCCCCCCCGAAGCGGGTCCGACAGAAGTCGACCAAGCACTCATCGGCCTTCTTTATTCTTATCCAGATCCGCAAAGCGGATCTGGATATTGTCTATTAATAATTACCATTAAACATGTTGCATTGATATTTTTTTACATTGGAATTTGATTTGTTATCAATGAATAATGAGGCATCCACCCCCGGAGCTCTCATGGCGAACCCTAAGACCCGCTTGGCCCTTTCCTGGCTCACCATCCTCCTGGCCTCAGGGGCGCTGAGCGCCCGCACCCCGGAAGAGACCCGGCGCATCGCCGCAGCTACGGACCGCCTCACCACCAACCGCCTTCAGCTCGGGCTCGACCAGGACCACGCCTTCCAGCTGCGGGATGCCCACTCCGATCAGCTGGGCCAGACCCACGGCCACTTTGTCCAGCGCTACAAGGGCGTGCGGGTGTGGGGTGGCGACGCCATCACCCATGTGGCCCGGGAAGGGACGGAGCTGCCCCTGACCGACGCCCTGCACCGCAACATCCAGCTGAACGTCACCCCTGCCATGCCCGAGGGGGAAGCCCTGGCCGTGGTCCAGCAGGACCTGGCCCCCAAGGGCACCTTCGCGCTCCCGCCCACCGCCGAGCTGGTGGTGTACCCCCAGACCACCTCTGTGGTGCGCCGCACCCTCCGGCCGGGCAGGGAAGAAGACGTTGACGCCACCGCCCTCTCCCGCGAGGTGCTGCGCCATACGCTGGCTTACCACATCCACACGGAGCTGGAGAACGACCTGGACGGCATCCGGCACACGGACTATCTGGTGGACGCCCACACCGGCGCCATCCTTCAGCGCTGGAACACCCTCCACACCACCGCCGCAACCGCCACCGGCAAGAGCCAGTACTCGGGCACCGTGACCCTGGATGTGAACACCACCGCCACCGGCTTCGAGCTGCGGGACCTGACCCGAGGCACCGGCGGCAACTACGTCACCAACAGCAACCACGCCACCACCAACTCCACGGCTGTGGGCACCATCTACACCAACACCACCACCACCTGGGGCGATGGCCTGAACTACGTGGAGAAGTCCTCCACCACGGCCGCCAACGGTCAGACCGCCGCCGTGGACGCCATGTACGGCATGACCAAGTCCTGGGACTTCTACAAGCTGGTCTTTGGGCGCAACGGCATCGATGGCCTTGGGAAGGCCACCTACAGCCGGGTGCACATCGGCAATGGCTATGACAACGCCTTCTGGTCGGACAGCTGCTTCTGCATGACCTACGGCGATGGCACCTCCTTCACGACCCTGACTGCCCTCGACGTGGCGGGCCATGAGATGAGCCACGGCGTCTGCGCCCGCACCGCCAACCTCACCTACTCCGGCGAGTCCGGCGGGCTGAACGAAGCCAACTCCGACATCTTCGGCACCCTCATCGAGTTCTACGCCCGGGGCGGCTCCGGGGCCACCATCGGCAACACCGGGGGCAACTGGACCATCGGCGAGCAGCTCGCCACCGTCCCGCTGCGCTACATGTACAAGCCCAGCCTGGATGGCGTGAGTCCCGATGCCTGGTCGGCCACCCTGGGCACCCTGGACGTGCACTACTCCAGCGGCCCCATGAACCGGGCCTTCTACTTCCTGAGCCAGGGCGCCACCACCACCGGCAACACCAGCACCACCCTCCTGCCCACAGGTATGACCGGTGTCGGCAACGACAAGGCCGCCGCCATCTGGTTCCGCGCCCTCACCACCTACCTGACCTCCAGCTCCAACTACGCCGCGGCCCGCACCGCGGCCATCTCAGCGGCCCGGGACCTCTACACTGCTGGCAGCCCCGAGGAGCAGGCCGTGTGGAACGCCTTCCACGGCATCAATGTGGGCAGCGCATGGAATCCCAACGCAGACACCACGGCCCCCACCGCGACCGCCGCTGAGGTCGGCACCTCCGGCACCATCACCCTCTCCGCCACGGCCACGGACAACGTGGGCGTGACCAAGGTCGAGTTCTACATCGACGGCGGCCTCAAGGGGACCAGCACCACGGCTCCCTACAGCGTGACCACCAACTCCGCCCTGCTGCTCAACGGTAGCCACACTCTGGTGGCCAAGGCCTATGACGCTGCCGGCAATGTGGGTAGCTCCGCGGCAGTTGCCTTCACCGTCAGCAACGCCACCTCTGCCACCACCTACTACGAGGTGGAGAGCAATGGCACCACCGCTGCCGCCAACGCTGTGGCCGATACCGTCACATCCATCGTCGCCACCATCGGCACGGCCACTGACCAGGACTTCTTCAAGATCAATGTGGGCGCCGGCCGCACCGTGACCGTGAACATGACCGGCCCCGCCAAGGACTATGACCTCTACCTGCTCAGCAGCACTGGCTCAACCCTGAGGACCAGCGCTGGCGCCACCGCCACCGAGTCTGTCACCTACAAGAACACCGGCACCACCGCCAAGGTGTTCTACATCAAGGTGCTGGGCTACGCCGGCGCCATGGACGCCACCAACCCCTATACCCTGGCTGTTACCCGGTAGGGTCTCCTGCGATCAAAAGAGGCCGCCTCCGGGCGGCCTCTTTTGATCGTTGAAGAAAATTTTGGCCCTGCTTAACCCTCCAGGAGGGCCTTGGCGTGGCGCAGGGCCTCGGGGCGGTCGGGGTGTCCAGACAGCAGGCGCGCCAGCTCACGGTCCCGCTCCCCTTCGGCCACCCAGGCCAGGGAGCTGCGGGTGCGGCCGCCTTCGGTCTCCTTCCACAGGCGACCATGGCGGTCCGCCCGGGCGGCCACCTGGGCCAGGTGGGTGACGGCCAGCACCTGGTGGGAGCGTCCCAGCTCCGCCACCGCATGCCCCACCGCCAGAGCCGTCTCGCCGCCCAGGCCGGCATCGATCTCATCCAGGACCAGGGTGAGGCCCTCCAGCGCCCCCTCCCCCAGGGCCAGGCCGGCACCCACCAGGGCCAGCATGAGGCGGCTCAGCTCACCGCCAGAGGCAATGCGGACCAGGGGCCGGAAGCCCTCCCCGGGGTTCGGCTCGATCCACAGGGCCAGCGCCGAGAAGCCTTGGGCTGCCACCTTCACGGGCCGACCACTCTGCAGCACGGGGCTGCCGGGATCAGCGGCCAGAGAGAGTCGAATCTGGATCCGGGCCCCGGCCATGCCCAGGCGGTCCAGACGCCGGCGCACCTCGGACTCCAGAGCGGGAATGGCCTGGCTGCGGCGGCCATGGAGGGCCTCGGCGGCGGCCCGGTAGGCCTCGGCGGCCTTGGCGAGGGCGGCGGCCAGCTCCTTCAGGGGAGCATCCCCGGCGAGGAGAGAGCGCTGCTCATCCGTCAGGGCCTGCTGCCGAGTCCGCAGATCCTCAGGCTCGCAGCGGTGGCGTCGGGCCAGGCGCTCGTACAAGGCCAGCCGGGCCTCCAGGGCCTCGATGCGGTCCGCCCCGCCCCCCGACCAGCGCCCCGCCTGTTCCTGGCAGAGGGCCAGCAGATCCTCCAGCTCCAGGGCCGCCGAGCGCAGCCGATCCTGTTCGGGGGCGGCATCCGGCAGGTGGAGGCTGGCCCGGGAGAGGGCCTTCATGGCCAGCTCGACCTTGGGCAGGCCCTCATCCAGGGCCTCCACGGCTTCCCGGAAGGCCTGCTCCAGCTGCACCGAGTGGCGCAGGGGCTCCCGCTCGGCCTTCAGCTGCTCCCACTCGCCGGGCCGGGGGGCCAGCTTGGCCAGATCGGCCAGAGCCTCCGCCAGCTCCGTCAGGCGGTGCTCCCGCTCGGCCTCGCTGCGCTGCCGGGCCTTGAGGGCGGCCTCGGCTTCCCGCACAGCGGCAGCCAAGGGCTCCAGTTCCGGGGTGATGCCTAGCACCTCGTCCACCAGGGCTAGGTGGCGCTCTTCCCCCAGGAGGGACTGGTGATCGTGCTGGCTGGTGAGGCGCATCCAGAGGCGACCCGCCTCCCGCAGGTCCCCCAGAGCCACGCTGGCCCCATTGATCCAGGCCCGGCTGCGGCCCGAGCCGACTTCTCGGCGCAGCACCACCGGCTGCTCTTCCGGCAGACCCCGCCCAGCCAGGAAGGCCTGCCAGGTCTCGAAGGGTCCCTCCACCACGGCCTCCACCAGGGCCCGGTCGGCCCCGTGGCGAACCAGATCCGTGTCACCCCGGGCCCCTACCAACAGGGACAGGGCATCCACCAGCAGGGACTTGCCGGCCCCCGTCTCGCCGGTGAGCACCGTGAAGCCCGGGGACCAGTCCAGGGACAGGTCCTCCACCAGGGCCAGGTTCTGAATTCGGAGCGAGGACAGCATGGGATCAGTCTAGCGGGGGCCGGGAGGGGTGGACGGACGGAACCCCTGCCTCGGGATCTGGTCAGGAAACGATGTATGCAGCAGCAGCGGTGGACAGCAGCGTGCCGTCGGCGCTCAGGAACTCCATGCGGGTGGAGGCCACCCGGGAGCCCAGGCGCATGACCTCGGCGCGCAGCTCGAAGTACTCGCCGACGCCGGGGCGCAGGTAGTCAACGCGCAGGTCGATGGTGCCCAGCTTCCCGAAGCGGTGCAGGCGCTCGGAGGGAGTCTCGTCCATGTGGCGGGCGCCGATGGCGGCCATCACGGCCAGCCCCCCCATGGCATCCAGCCCGGCGCTGATGACCCCGCCGTGGACCCGGTTGAAGGAGTAGTGCCCCACCAGGTCGTTGCGCATGTCAATGCGGGCCCGGGTCCGCTCCGGGGTCAGCTCCGTGATCTTCAGGCCCAGGATCCGGTTGAACACGATCTTGTCCTCGAAGATGTCCCTGAGCCCGGCGATGAACTCGGGTTCGAAGACGATCGGGGAGGCCTTCCGGGCGGACTGGGGCATGGGGTGATTATCACCCGGTCCGGCCCATCCACACCTGGAAGCCGAGTCGGCTCAGATGCCGGTCTCCGGCCGGGGCCCGGTCATACTGGTTCCGGGAGGATCCCCATGAGGTACCGGAAGCCCTGCGGTAGCGTGCTGGAGGCCATCGGCAATACGCCGCTGGTGCGCCTGCGCCGGGTGGTGGCAGATCTGCCGGCAGAGGTCTTCGCCAAGCTGGAGTTCCTGAACCCCATGGGAAGCAGCAAGGACCGTATTTCCAAGTACATGATCGAGGCCGCCGAGCGAGACGGGCGGCTCAAGCCCGGGGACCTGATCATTGAGAACTCGTCAGGCAACACGGCCATGGGCCTGGCCCTCATGGCCATCCAGAAGGGCTACCGCATCAAGGTGGTGGTGCGCGACACCATCTCCCAGGAAAAGCTGAACCAGCTGCTGGCCCTGGGGGCCGAGGTCCACAAGGCCGACACCAGCCTGCCGCCGGAGCACCCGGACAGCTACAACAACATCACCCCCCGCCTGGCCCGCGAGACCCCGAACTGCTACTTCCCGGACCAACACGGCAACCGGGAGAACAATGCCGCCCACTACCACGGCACGGGGCCTGAGATCTGGGAGCAGATGGAGGGGCGCATCGACCTCCTGGTGGCGGGCGCCGGGACCGGCGGCACCATCGGCGGCGTGGGGCGTTTCCTCAAGGAGCAGGACCCCAAGATCAAGGTCATCGCCGTGGACCCCGTGGGCTCGGTGTTCACCGACCACTTTCGCGGCAAGAAAGATCTACAGGCCGGACCCTACAAGCTGGAGGGTCTGGGCGACGAGTTCCTCATCAACACCATGGAGTTCGACCTCATCGATGACATGGTCCAGGTGACGGACCGCCAGGCTTTCCATCACACCCGGCGCCTGGTGCGGGAGGAGGGCATCCTGGGCGGCGGTTCCAGCGGCGCGGCCCTCTGGGCGGTGCGCCAGGTGGCCCTCGCCCTGCCCCCCAGGGACCGGCCGGCCCGCATCGTGACGGTCTTCCCGGACGGCGCCGGGCGCTACCTCAGCAGCATCTTCAACGATGCCTGGCTGGCGGAGCGGGGCCTGCTTCAGGCCGACGAAGACCATGGGGACTGAGCCCTTCAACGGCACCTACGTCGAGGCCATCGGCCGCGCCCTCCACGACGCCATGGCCAAAGACGACCGGGTCTGCTGCCTGGGCGAAGACATCGGCGCCTACGGCGGGGCGTTCCGGGCCACCGCCGGCCTGCTGGATCGCTTCGGCCCGGACCGGGTGATCGACACGCCCATCGCCGAGCAGGCCATCGCCGGGGCGGCCATTGGGGCGGCCCTCATGGGCCAGCGGGCCGTGGCGGAGTTCCAGTTCATGGACTTCGCCCTGCTGGCCGCTGATCTGGTGGTGAACTTCGCCGGCAAGGCCCACTGGCGCTGGGGCGCCTCCGTGCCCGTGGTGTTCCGCGGTCCCGCTGGGGCCGGCAACGGTGGCGGCCCCTTCCATAGCCAGAACCCCGAGGGGCACTTCCTGGGCAGCCCCGGCCTGAAGGTGGTGGTACCGGGCACCGTGCGGGATGCCTATGCCCTCCTGCGGGCCGCCATCGCCGACCCCGACCCGGTGCTCTTTCTCGAGCACAAGCGCCTCTACCGCCGCCTGAAGGACCAGTGGGACGAGGCCCCCACGGCCCGCCTGGGTGAGGCCGCCCTGCGCCGGGACGGTGGCGCCGCCTGCATCATCACCTACGGAGCCGCCCAGCACGCAGCTCTGGAAGCGACAGCGGGCCTGGATGTGGCCGTGCTGGACCTGCGCACCCTCTGGCCCCTGGACGATGAGGCCATCGCCACCCTGGCCCGGCGCACCCACCGGGTGCTGGTGCTCACGGAGGCCAGTCCCGCCTACGGCCCCTCCGCCGAGCTGGCGGCCCGCATCGGCGAGACCTGCTTCCCCTGGCTGGATGCCCCGGTCCTGCGCCTGGGCGCGGCCGACACGCCGACCCCCGCCAGCCCCCCTCTGGAAGCCGCCTTCCTGCCGGGACCGGCCCGGATCAAGGCCGAGGTGGAGCGCCTGCTGGCCTGGTAGCGCCCAGGCCCTCACTTGACGCAGTACCGCCATACCTATCATTCTTATTTCTTGATCTTTGGCAGTCCCCAGAACGTTATCCAGAAAGGTGGAGGGAATGGCCCTGTGAAACCTTGGCAACCTGCGGAAGCAAGGTGCCAACTCCTGCCCCCGGTCCCGGGGGGAAGATACCGAATTGCAGCCGACTGACCCAAGGCCCTGGATATCGAACGATGGACGGCCCCCCAAGGCGTTCCCATGACCCGACCCACCTTCCAGCAGGCCCTCGAGGCCGGAGAATGCTTCCTCTTTGACGGCAGCACCGCCTCGGCGCTGCATGACCGGGGCATCACGCTCCAGCGCAGCTTCGAGGAGTGCAACCTCAAGGCCCCGGACATGGTCCTGGCCATCCACGGCGAGTTCCTCGCGGCGGGCGCCCAGGTCCTCACCACCAACACCTGGGGTGCCAACCGCCTGAAGCTGTCGGCGCGAGGACTGGAAAGCCAGCTGGCCGAGATCAACCGGGAGGGCGCTGCCCTGGCTCGGAAGGCTGTGGAACAGCAGGGCAGCCGAGCCTGGGTGGCAGGCTGCATCGGCCCTCTGGGCGTACGCATTGAGCCCTGGGGACCCACCTCCTTCGACGAGGCCAAGGCTTGCTTCCGGGAACAGGCCGTCGTGCTCATCGAGGCCGGCGTAGACCTGATGGTGCTGGAGGCCTTCGAGGACCTCCACGAGATCCAGCAGGCCATCCTGGCGGTGCAGGAGCTCACAGACCTTCCCATCGCCGCCCTCATGACGCCCAACGAGGAAGGTCAGGCCCTCTTCGGTGCTGACCCGGAGTGGTTCATCAAGCAGCTCGACACCTGGGGCGCCAGCCTGGTGGGCCTCATCGGCGGCAACGGCCCGGCTCCGCAGCTGCGCCTCCTGGAGCGCCTGCGCTCGGTCACGGCCAAACCCATCGTCCTGCAGCCCAACCCCGGCCTGCCCCGCCTCGTGGATGGGCGTCTCATCTACGGGGCCAGCCCGGAGTACCTGGGCGAGTTCGCCAGCCGGGCCCTGTCTGCAGGCGCCCGCGCCGTGGGTGGCTGCAGCGGCACCACCCCGGCCCATATCCGGGCCATGCGCGCCGCCTTCCGCCAGGAGCGGGCCTTCGTGCAGGCGGGCAGCGGGTTTGAGCTCAAGCCCCACGAGCAGCCCCAGCCCGAGGTGCCCTTCGCCTACCGCAGCCGCTTCAGCCTCAAGCTGGCCCAGAACGAGTTCGTCCACACCGTTGAGCTGGTCCCACCCAAGGGCATGGAGTACGACAAGCTCGTGGCCAAGACCCGCCAGTGCCAGGCCCTGGGCGCCGATGCCATCAATGTGCCGGACGGCCCCCGGGCCATGGCCCGCATGTCTGCCCTCGCCACGGCCCTCATCATCGAGCAGCAGGTGGGCCTGGAGACGATCCTCCACTACGCCTGCCGGGACCGGAACCTGCTGGGCATGCAGAGCGACCTCCTGGGCGCGGCGGGCCTCGGCCTGCGCAACCTCTTGGCCGTCACCGGCGATCCTCCGAAGCTGGGGCCCTACCCCCAGGCCACGGCGGTCTTTGACATCGACGCCATCGGCCTCGTGAACATGCTCAAGCGCCTCAACACGGGTCTGGACCTGGGCGGTGCCGCCATCGGCAAGCCCACCTCCTTCAGCATCGGGGTGGGTGCGAACCCCGTGGCCGAGGACCCGGAGCGCGAGCGGGCCCGCTTCCGCTACAAGGTGGAGGCCGGGGCCCAGTGGGCCATCACCCAGCCGGTCTTTGATGCAGAGAGCCTCTTCCGCTTCCTGGACTTCGCCGAGACCCTGGACGGCAAGGGCGGAATTCCCATCATTGCCGGCATCTGGCCCCTCAAGAGCCGCCGCAACGCGGAGTTCATGGCCAACGAAGTGCCGGGCGCCCACGTGCCGCTGTCCGTCCTGGCCCGCATGGCCAAGTGGACCAGCGCCGAGGACCAGCTGAAGGAAGGCCTGGACATCGCCAAGGAGGTCATCGAGGCCATCCGGCCGCGGATCCGGGGCCTGCAGCTGTCGGCACCCTTCGGCCAGGTAGAGCTGGTGGCCCCACTCATGCCCAAGCCGGGGGCCACATGGTGAAGGTCCACTTCCTCCTGGAGGACCTGCTGGTGGAAGCACCGGCCGGCACCGCCCTGCAGGCCGTGGCGGATGTGGCCGGTGCCGACATCACCTTCGGCTGCCGCACCGGCTCCTGCGGCACCTGCCGGGTGCAAGTGACCGAAGGACTGGACCACTGCAGCGCGCCCGGCCCGGAAGAGCGGGACTTCCTGCAGAACCTGAACGCCCCCCCGGACCAGCGTCTCGCCTGCCAGGTCTGCGTGCACGGCGACATCGTCGTGGAATACCTCGGACTCTGACATGACCAGCCTCGATGCCCTCCTCCGTGAAAAAGTGCTGCTGCTGGACGGCGGCATGGGCACGCAGATCTTTGCCCGCAAGCCCACGATGGAGGACTACGGCAGCGCCGCCCTGGAAGGCTGCGTGGACCTGCTCACCGAGCGGCGTCCCCAGTGGATCCGCGAGATCCACGAAGGCTACTTCAATGCCGGTGCCGATGCGGTGGAGACCAATACCTTCGGGGCCAATCCCCTGGTGCTGGCGGACTTCGGTTTATCGGACCGGGCCTACGCCCTGAATGTTCAGGCAGCCCAGATCGCCAAGGAAGTGGCCCGCAGTTTCGACCGCCCCCGCTTCGTCATTGGCTCCGTCGGCCCCGGCACCAAGCTCATCACCCTGGGCCATGTGAGCTACGCCGATCTGCTGGCCTCCTACCGGGTGCAGATGGACGGCCTGCTGGAGGGCGGCGCCGACGCCATCCTCATCGAGACTTGCCAGGACCTGGGCCAGATCAAGGTGGCCGTGCGCGCCGCCCGGGAAGCCATGGCAGCCCGCCGCCGCCGGATTCCCATCTGGGTCCAGGCCACAGTAGAGACCACGGGCACCCTGCTCGTCGGCTCGGACATCTCTGCGGTACTCACCAGCGTGGAGCCCCTGGGCATCGACGTGCTGGGCCTCAACTGCGCCACGGGCCCCGATGAGATGCACGCCCACCTGCAGACCCTCTGCGAGGCCAGCCCCTTCCAGATCAGCTGCCTGCCCAACGCGGGCTTGCCGGTGAACAGGGGCGGCCAGGTGGTCTACCCCCTGGATCCCGCCGCCTTCGCCCCCAAGGTGCTGCATGCGGCCAAGGAGTTCGGCCTCGCCATCCTGGGCGGCTGCTGCGGCACCACCCCCGACCACATCCGGGCCCTGGCCGCCGGGATCGGGCAGCTGAATCCCCCCCAGCGTTCGGCGAAGCCGGAGCGCTGCGCCGCCAGCCTCTACCAGAGCGTGCCCCTGCAGCAGGAGCCCCGGCCCCTGATCGTGGGCGAGCGAACGAATGCCAATGGTTCGAAGAAGTTCCGCGACCTGCTGGCCGCCGAGGACTGGGACGGCATGATCGCCCTGGCCAAGGAGCAGCAGCGCGAGGGCGCCCACCTGCTGGACCTCTGCGTGGCCTACGTCGGCCGGGACGAGGTGCGGGACGCCGACGAGCTGCTGGGCCGCCTGGTGACGCAAATCTCCCTGCCCCTCATGATCGACAGCACGGAGGTGGCCGTCATCGAGCGGGCCCTCCAGCGCAGCCCGGGCAAGTGCGTGGTGAACTCCATCAACTTCGAGGACGGCGACGCCCGCCCCCGCAAGGTCCTGGAGCTGTGCCGCACCTACGGCGCCGCCGTGGTGGCCCTCACCATCGACGAGCGGGGCATGGCCAAGTCCAGGGAGCAGAAGCTGGAGGTGGCCCGCCGCCTCTACGCCCTCGCCGTGAACGAGTACGGCCTGGACCCCGGCGACCTCATCATCGATCCCCTCACCTTCACCCTGGGCAGTGGCGAGGAGGAGTTCCGTGGCTCCGCCATCGAGACCCTGGAGGCCCTGAAGCTCATCAAGGCCGAGCTGCCGGGGGTCCTGACCATCCTGGGCGTCAGCAACGTGAGCTTCGGCCTGAACCCCGCCTCCCGCCACGTCCTCAACGCCCTGATGCTCTACCACGGCGTGCGCTACGGCCTGGACATGGCCATCTTCAATGCCTCGAAGGTCATTCCCGTGGCGAAGATCGATCCCGAGGACCGGCGCATCGTCGAGGACCTCATCTTCGACCGCCGGGCCGAGGGCTACGACCCGCTCAAGGAGGTCCTGGCGCGCTACAGCGGGCGGAAGGCCGCCGTCGTGGCCGACACCCGCACGGACCTGCCGGTGCTGGAACGCCTGCGCAACGGCATCCTGGATGGCGCCAAGCAGGCCCTCCTGCTGGACGTGGAAGAGGCCCTGGCCGACCACGATCCGCTGTTCCTCATCAACGATGTGCTGCTGGGGGCCATGAAGGTCGTGGGCGAGCGCTTCGGCGCTGGCGAGATGCAGCTGCCCTTCGTGCTGGAGAGCGCCGAGGCCATGAAGGCCGCCATCCGCCTCATCGAACCGCGGCTGCCCCGGGAGGCCAACTACCAGAAGGGCCGCATGCTCCTGGCCACGGTCAAGGGCGATGTCCACGACATCGGCAAGAACCTGGTGGACATCATCCTCAGCAACAACGGCTTCGAGGTGAAGAACCTGGGCATCAAGCAGCCCATCGAGGCCATCCTCAAGGAGCTGGAGACCTGGCCCGCGGACGCCATCGGCCTCTCCGGCCTGCTGGTGAAGTCCACGGTGATTATGAAGGAGAGCCTGCACCTCATGGAGGAGCGGGGCCTGAAGATCCCGGTCATCCTGGGGGGCGCTGCCCTCACCCGGGACTACGTGGAAGGCGACTGCCGCCGGGCCTACAGCGGCGCGGTGCTCTACGCGGAGGACGCCTTCGAGGGGCTGCGCCACATGCAGGCGTTGGTGGCGGGTGGGGCCAGCCCATTGCCTCCGCCTCCTGCTCCAGCCGCTGGCGCGGCTGGAGAGATAAAAATCCTCAGGAGAGGTGGGGCGGCGGTGCCGCTGTCAGCCTCCGGTCAGAGCAGCTGGGTGCGGCATGAAGGCCAGCCCCCGACACCTCCCTTCTGGGGGGTGCGGGAGCTGACGGCCTCGCCGGAAGAGCTCTTCCCCTGGCTGGATGCGTTCGCCCTCATCCGCAACCGGTGGGGCTTCAGCCAAGGCAGCCTGGACGATGCCGCTTTCGCCGCCGTGTTGCGGGAGAAGGCCGAGCCCCAGCTGGCCCGTTGGCGGCAGTTCCTCGCCGACCACCCGGTCCTGCGCCCTCGGGCGCGGTATGGCTACTTCCCCGCCCGGGCCGAGGGCGAGGCCCTGTGCATCCTCGACCCCAAAGATCCAAACCGCACCCTGACGAGCCTGGCCTTCCCCCGGCAGGCCACCGGCCGCCGCCTCTGCCTGCCGGACTTCTTCCGCTCCGATGGCACTGACGTCGTAGCCCTGCAGCTGGTGAGCCTGGGCCAGGCGGCTGCGGACCATGCAGCCGAGCGCTATGCCAAGGACGGCTACGCGGACTACTTCGCCTTCCACGGCCTGGCCACGGAGCTCACGGAGGCCTACGCCGAGGCCCTCCACGCCCGCATCCGTCAGGAGCTGGGTATCCAGGCCAAGGACCTCAAGGGCCAGGCCCTCTTCGCCCAGGGCTACCAGGGCTCCCGCTACTCGCCGGGCTACCCCGCCTGCCCTGACCTGGAGACCAACGGTCCCCTCCTGGACCTGCTGGACGGCGCCGCCATCGGCGTCCACCTGAGCGAGTCGCACCAGATGGATCCCGAGTACAGCACCAGTGCCCTCGTGGCCTGGCACCCGCAGGCGCGGTACTTCTCGGTCTGAGCTCATTCCCCGCCACCCGCGCCACAGCCCCGGCGTTGGACTTGGCTGCACCCCTGTCGGAGGCTTCACCCCATGCCCGTCAAAGTTCCTGAGTCCTTGCCTGCCCGCGGCATCCTCGATGCGGAGAATGTCTTCCTCATCGACGAGCAGCGCGCCCTCCACCAGGACATCCGTCCCCTGCGCATTGCCATCCTGAACCTCATGCCCACCAAGATCGCCACGGAGACCCAGCTGCTCCGCCTGCTGGGGAACACCCCCCTCCAGGTGGAAGTGACCCTGCTCCACACGGCCTCCCACGACTCGAAGAACACCTCCTCCGAGCACCTGCTGCAGCACTACGTCTCCTTCCAGGAGGTGCGCAACCAGTCCTTCGACGGCCTCATCGTCACGGGTGCCCCCGTGGAGCAGATGCAGTTCGAGGATGTGGACTACTGGCCGGAGCTGACGGAGCTGCTGGACTGGGCCCGCACCCATGTCTTCGCCAGCCTCTTCATCTGCTGGGGCGCCCAGGCCGCCCTCTACCGCTACTACGGCATCCAGAAGCACGCCCTGGCCGAGAAGATGTTCGGCATCTTCCCCCACCACCTCAACGTGCGCCACGAGCGCATCGTGCAGGGCTTTGACGATGAGTTCTTCGCCCCCCACTCCCGCCACACCGGCATCAGCCGGGAGGACATCCTGGCCGAGCCCCGCCTGCTCCTGCTCTCCGAGTCGGATGAGGCCGGGGTCTACATGGTGCAATCCACGGACCACCGGCAGGTCTTCGTCACGGGCCACTCGGAATACGATCCCTGCACCCTCCAGGGGGAGTACAGCCGGGACATCGGCAAGGGCCTGCCCATCGCCGTACCCCGCAACTACTTCCCCGGGGACGATCCGGCCCAGCCCCCCCGCGTCCGCTGGCGGGGCCATGCCAACCTCCTGTTCTCCAACTGGCTGAACTACTGCGTCTACCAGGAGACGCCCTATGAGCTGGGGGGAGTCCCGGCAGAAGGGAATCAGCCATGACGCTCAAGGTCATCAAATTCGGTGGCAGTTCCGTGGGCAGTGCCGATGCTCTGCGTCGGGCCGCCGCCATCGTCCAGGCCGAGTTGCCAGCTGGGGGCCTCGTGGTGGTCTCGGCCCTCCGGGGCACCACGGACCGCATCCTGGAAGCCTGTGCCGCTGCCGGCCGCGAGGACCTCCCCGCCGCCCAGGCGGTGCTGACGGCCATCCGTCAGCGCCACGAGGAGGTGGCGAGCGAATTGGGCCACCTGGCGGCAGTGGAAGCGGCTTGGACCCCTCTGTTCGACCGCCTGGACCAGCTGCTCACGGGCATGGCCATGCTGGGGGAGGGCACAGCCCGGGGCCGGGACGCCGCCCTGGCCATCGGCGAGACCCTCTCGGCCAACCTGGCGGCCCACTGCTTCCAGGCCACCTTCCAGGAAGTTCGGGAGGTCATGAAGACCGACGCCCGCTTCGGCAAGGCCCGGCCCCTCCTCCCGGCCCTGCGAGCAGCAGCAGCCCCTTGGCGGGCGGCCCTGACGGCCGGGGCCCTGTGGGTCACCCAGGGGTTCCTGGGTTCCTCCCCGGAAGGCGCCACCACCACCCTGGGCCGAGGCGGCTCCGACACCAGCGCCACCTTGCTGGGGGAAGCCCTGGACGCGGACGAGGTGCAGATCTGGACCGATGTGGACGGCGTGCTCACGGCGGACCCAAGCCTGGTCCCCGGGGCCCGACCCATTCCCCAGATGAGCCTGAGCGAGGCCGAGGCCCTCAGTGCCTTCGGCGCCAAGGTGCTCCATGCGGACTCCCTGGCCCCCGGCGGCCGCGCCGGCTTCCGCCTCGTGGTGGCCAACACCCTGCGCCCCGGAGCCTCCCGCACCGAGATCCTGCCCCACCCCCCCGAGCGCCCTGCCGGTGCCGTCACCTCCGTGGCCTACAAGGAGGGCATCCACCTGCTGCGCTTCCCCGCCTCCGCCGGTCTGGAGCCGCCCCTGGAGGCCGCCCGCAGCCTGGAGGAGGCCGGGGCCCTGCGCTTCGGCCTCATCTCCAGCCCCGCGGGCACCCTGCTGGCCGTACGCCCGGAGACCCACGCGTCGCTCGGTGTGCTGGGGACCCTGGCCGCCTCAGGCGTGCTGTGCGAAGCCGGGTGGGCGGTGGTGGCCCTGGTGGGGGAGGGCCTCCGCACGGACCCCGTGGCGGCCCTGCGCCACCTGGTGGCCCTGGGCCACGAGCCCGTGGGTGGCCTGCTCACCGGTAGCAGCACGGTCTCCATCGCCTTCCTGGTGCCCGAGTCCCGCCTGGCGGACCTCATTCCGCGGCTCCATGCCCACTGCGTGCTTCCCGGTTAAGGCCTAACCCTCAGCCCTGCTGCAGCAGCCAGGCCGTGAGCCTGGAGTGGAAGGCCTCTGGCTGTTCCAGATCGGTGTCCCGCAGGCGCGCCGGATGGTTCGGGTCCCCCACCACCACGGCCTGGTCCAGGGTGTTGGGCAAGCGCGTCCCGCCGGGCAGGGACCAGATCCCGCCCCGGCAGTCGGTCGACACCGCTACCCGTGCCCCCCGTCGCTCTTTTCGGCCGTCCCAGCCCATGGGGCCTCCCAATGGTCCTAAAGAAGATAAGTTATTTTTCCTCATAAGCCACCTTGGAATTAGGAACGCACCGGGTCCCCTTTTCCCAACCCCAAGACGGATCTTGACGTGGCTGGTCAAAAAAATTATTTAAGGACTCGTTTTTCCCCCTGTCCTTCCAACTCAGGAGGGTCCGGGAAGGATAGGCTGGACCCCGGGAGGACCCATGAGCCTGCTTGAGACCCACCGCAGCATCCTCGTGCTCATCGATTTCCAGGGCAAGCTGGTCCACATGGTGCACCGGCCCGGCCAGGTCATTGAGGTGGCCCACCGTCTCATGAGGCTGGCGGACCTGTTCTCGGTGCCGGTGCTCCTCACCGAGCAGTACCCCAAGGGCATCGGACCCACGGAGGCAGGCCTGCGGGAGACCTTCGACGCCCTGGCCACCCCCACCTTCTTCCTGGAAAAGACGGCCTTTGGCTGCTGCGGGGACGCCGGCTTCGAGGGCCTACTCCAGCAGGCCCGACCGGGACTGGCCCCGGCGAAGCGCCAGGTGGTGGTGGCTGGCATCGAGGCCCATGTCTGTGTCATGCAGACCGTGCTCGAGCTGCTGGCATCGGGCCACGAGGTCCACCTCTGCTGGGATGGCGTCAGCGGGCGCGGCGAGGAGTACCGTCGCCATGCCCTGGATCGCATGGCCGCCGCCGGGGCCACCCTCACCAACCACGAGTCCGTGGCCTTCGAGTGGGCCCGGGACAAGCAGCACCCCCAGTTCAAGGCCCTCTCGGCCCTGATGAAGGAGGGGCAGCCCCAGGGCTGAGCGGGGAAAACTTGTACAAGCAGCGGAAGCCCAGGTGGATGTGGGAGCATTAGAGGATGCGAGCTGCCCTCTGCGCCATCCTCCTCCTGACGGGCCTCCTGGCCTGCGGGGGCCACGACGACGAAGGCGATGAACGGATGTCGCCTGGCCAAAACTGCCAGGCCTGCCATGGCTTCCCCATTGCAGGCACGGTGTATGCCACCGCCACCGCAGACTCGGGCGCCGGTCTCGCCGGGGTGACGGTGGAGATCACGGACGCGAACCAGACGGTGCATAGCTACACGACGAACTCCGCCGGGACCTTCCTGGCCCGCACCGCCCTGCCCCTTCCCCTGCAGAAGGCCGCCGTGATCCGGAACGGCCAGCGGGTCGAGATGGGCGGCGCTCCGACCGGGGACTGCAACCGCTGCCACACCCTCCCCGCCACCGGCGGCGCGGCTGGCCGCATCCACACCCCCTAGGTACCCCTTGCCCCGCATCCACGGCCATCCCGTCCCCGCCCTCTTTCCGGCCGCAGGCCCGGTCTCGGTGATGCTCTTCGGCGAGGCCCCGGGCCCCCGGGGCGCCGACCAGTCGGGCCTCCCCTTCTGGGGGGACGGCGCCGGCATCACGGTCTTTCGGGCCCTGGCCCGGACCGGGCGAGCGGACGTCCCGGAGGCCGCCTGGGAGGACTGGGACGGGGCCCGCTTCCGCAGCCTGGGTCTGGCACCCACCCTGCACGGCACGGCCCTCAGCAACGCCTACCCGGCCTGCCCGACCCGGGACGGGGACCACTTCCATGCCCCCTCCGACCGGGACCTGCGGGCGCCGGAGAACCTGGCCCGCCTCCTGGCGGAGCTGACCCGAGCCTCCACCGGGCTGACCTCGCCGCTGCGGGTCATCGCCTTCGGCAAGCGGGCGGCCTGGATCCTGGCCCGCCTGCCCGAGGCCCCGCTCTTCGACCTCCACGCCCTGCCCCACCCCAGCGCCCAGGGCCTCCTCCAGGCTGCTCCAGGCAAGGGCAAGGGCCTCCACCTGGCCGACCTCCGGGACGCCTGGGAGGCCTCGCTCCAGGTTCTCCTCCAGGCCTGAAACAGGGGGTCCGTTCCCGGCGACATATGGGCCTCCCCTTGTCCCAGCGGGCCACCTGGGGCAAAGTCCAAGCAACACCCCCCCATGTCCCGTCCTTCGAATGAAAGGCGAGCCCATGAAGCTGCCAGCCAAGCTCCTCATCGGATTCCTACTGGGCGTGGCCCTGGGCCTTGCCGCCCACTACGGCCTTCCCCTCCAGGCCCATCCGTCCATGCGGTGGGTCACGGACACCATGACCCTGGTGGGCTCCCTCTGGCTCCGAATCATCTTCATGGTGGTGGTCCCCCTCATCGGAGCCGGCCTGGTGGTGGGGGTCTTCGAGCTGAGCAAGGGCCGGAACCTGGGGAAGGTGGCCGTGAGCTCGGTCTCCTACACGGTCGTATTCAGCTTCCTGGCCGTGCTCGTCGCCGTGGGCCTCACCTCCCTGCTGAAGCCCGGGGCCGGCCTCGCCTTTGATCGGGCCGCTTTGGCGCAGAACCAGTCGGTCATCGCCATCCAGAAGACCGTGGCAGCCACCCAGGCCAAGCCCTGGTACATGTTCATCGTCGACCTGCTGCCCCAGAACCCCCTGGATGCCGCCGTCCGGGCCTTCCAGGGCGAGATCGTCGCCTTCATGTTCTTCTGCCTCTTCTTCGGCTACGCCCTGAGCCTGGTGGCCGGCAGCGAGGAGAACCCCCTTGTCCGGGGCCTGGAGACGCTCTTTGAGGCCTCGCTCCAGGTCATCGAGATCGGGATGAAGCTGGCACCCCTGGCCATCTTTTGCATCATCTTCAAGACCGTCTATGCCCTGGGTGCGGGTTTCCTGGGGAACGTCGCGTACTTCGCCGGCACGGTGGTGCTGGGCCTCCTCATCCAGCAATTCGTGGTGTACGGCGCCGCCCTGGCGATCATTGGCCGGACCAACCCCTGGGCCTTCTTCCGCCAGTGCCGGGGGGTCTACCTCTACGCCTTCTCCACGGCCTCCTCCAACGCCACCCTGCCCCTGGCCCTGGAGACCGCAGAGAAGACCCTCCTGCTCCCACCCAGGATCTCCCGCTTCGTGCTGACGGTGGGCGCCTCCGCCAACCAGAACGGCACGGCGCTGTTTGAAGGCGTCACCGTGCTCTTCCTGGCCCAGGTCTACGGCATCCACCTGCCCCTCTCCAGCCAGATCATGGTCGTACTGCTGTCGGTGCTGGCGGGCATTGGCACCGCCGGCGTCCCCGGGGGCTCCCTGCCGCTCATCGTGGTGCTCCTGGTGCAGGTGGGAATACCCGCCGAAGGCATCGGTCTGATCCTTGGTGTGGACCGCTTCCTGGACATGTGCCGGACCACCCTGAATGTGTCGGGGGATCTGGTCATCGCCAAGCTGGTCAGCATCGGCCACGGGGACGCCACGACCGAAACAACATAAAGGACCACCCCCAAAACGACCGACCATTGCGATGGTGGCAGGGGATCCCCCCAAGGCCACGCCCATTCAGCCAAGGCCATCGCCAAGACCATCGCCAAGACCAAGGCCGTCCCGGCCGCCGCTGCGGGTCATCGCCTTCGGCAAGCGGGCGGCCTGGATCCTGGCCTGGCTGCAGGAGGCCCCGCCCCTCGACCTCCACACCCGGCCCCACCCCAGCACCTCGGGCCTCCTCCAGCCTGCTCCGGGCAAAGACAAGGGTCTCCACCTCATGGCTCTGCGCGCCGAGTGGCAGACGCAGTTAGAGGCTCTGCTTGCTGACCACTGGCCTTTACAACCCGACCGCTAACCTTTACAAACTGTCCACTGATGGGAAACCTCTTGTATACCAAGGCATTCCACGCCAGAGTAACCTCCTGAAATTCTCATGGATTGTTAGACTCACCCCGTTTTCAAATCTGTTCTTTTCCACCATCGAAGGAGGCACCATGCCCATCGCAGCGGGCCGAGGGATCATTGCCGCACTCGTCATAGCGGCTCCCTTGCTGGCCCAGACCGTTCCCGTCAAGGAGCACATCCTCTCCAATGGCATGCGCCTCCTCCTCGTTGAGCGACACGACGAGCCCACGGTCGCCGCCGGCTGGGTGGCCCGCGTGGGCAGTGCCAATGAAGCGGTGGGAGCTACAGGCATGGCCCATTTCTTCGAACACATGATGTTCAAGGGCACGAACACCATCGGGACCAAGGATCCGAAGCGGGATGCCGAGATCAATGTCCTCCAGGACAAAGTCCAGGCTGGCATTCGGGAGGAAATCAGCATCCTGCGCGAACGGCAGCGCCGCGGCGAGATCCTGGACATCCAAGATCCCAAGGCGCGCTCCGAGCGCCATCAGCAACTCCTCAAGGACTTCGATGTCCTACTGAAAGAGCAGCGCGCCATCATCGTCAAGGACGAAATGGACTTGATCTACAAGCAGGCTGGCGCCACCGGCCTGAACGCCAACACCAGCAACGACAGGACCTTCTATCACCTCACTGTGCCTTCCAATAAGTTGGAGCTCTGGGCCTGGATGGAATCCGATCGCCTCAAGAACGCCGTCTTCCGGGAGTTCTACAGCGAGCGCGATGTCATCCTCGAGGAACGCCGCCAGCGGGTGGACGCCACACCCACCGGCAAGATCATGGAAGCCTTTTTCGCCATGACCTGGGAGGCCCATCCCTACCGCTGGCCGGTGGTGGGCTGGCCCAGCGATATCTCCCAGGTAAACCGGGAGGTTGCTGATCGCTTTTTCGCCACTTATTACGCACCGAACAACATCACCGCCGTCCTGGTGGGAGATATCCGTGCAGAGGAGGCGATCCCCATGATGGAACGCTACTTCGGCCGCATTCCCCGCAACACCAAAGGTGTGCCCGAAGTGATCACCACGGATCCCGCGCAGGTTGCTCAGCAACGCATGGATGCCGAGGCGGAAACCACCCCCATGGTTTTTGCCAGCTACAAGGGAGTCCCCAGCGTGCACCAGGACGCCGCAGCCCTGGACATCCTGGGCTCGGTGCTCAACGGCCAGTCCGGCCGCCTGAACAAGGAACTGGTTCTGAAGCAGAAGGCCGCGGCGGGGGCACAGGCCTTCAACCGTACTCAGAAATATTCTGGTGCCTTCTTTGTCATTGGAGTGCCCACCCCTGAGAGGAAACTCGAGGAGGTGGAGCCCATGCTCTACGCCGAGGTCGAGAAGATCCAGAAGGACGGAATTACCGACCTGGAGCTACAGAAGGTCAAGAACCAGGTTCTGGCCGACGCCTACCGTCGCCTGGAAAGCAACGGCGGTCTGGTGGCCCAGCTGGCCGAGGCCGAGGGGGCCGGTAGTTACAAGGACTTCCTCACCGAACCGGAGACCCTACAGAAGGTCACCAAGGAAGATGTTCAGCGGGTGGCCAAGAAATACTTGACCCCCGAGAACCGGAGCGTTCTTTCCATTCACCGGAAGCAGGCTCCGGCAGGGTCAGCGGGCCCCGAAGACCCTGAGCTGGCCAAGCTCCCCGAGGCCCTGCGCGGCAACGCGAAGATGGCCCTAGCCCAGTTCGAGAAAGAAACTGATGTGGCCAAGCTGAAGGAAGGCCTAGCCCAGATGGAGGCCCAGGCGGACAAACTCCCGCCCCAGGTGAAGCCCCTGGTCGAATTCCTGATGCAGAAGCTCCGCACCCGCATCCAGAAGCTGGAGGCCAAGTAATGTTTAGCCGAATCGCACTCTCCCTCCTCCTCGGCACCGGACTAGCCTTCTCTCAGGAGATCGTCGACCGGCCGGAAAAGCTAACCTACAAACCCTTCACCTTCCAGGCTCCCCGGGTGAAGGATTACAAGACCAAGCTGAAGAACAACATTCCGGTCTTCATCGCCCCCGATCCTAATGGCCAGCCCTTCGTTCGCATCAATGTAATGGTGCGCGGCGGGTCCTACCTTGAGCCCAAGGACAGGGAAGGGCTCGCAGGCCTGATGGGGGCCAGCATGCGTGAAGGTGGCACCGAGAAGACCTCCGCCGACAAACTGGACGAGCGCATCGAGTTCCTGGCTGCACAAGTTCGGAGCAACTTTGGCGCCACCACCGGCAGCATCAGCCTGGAGGTCCTCGAAAAGGACTTCAAGACCGGACTGGAGCTCTTCATGGAGGTACTGACTCAGCCAGCCTTTGCCCAGGAACGTCTGGATCTGGCCAAGAAGCAGGCGCGCCTTGGCCTAGACCAGCGCAATGACAGTGCGAACTCCATCGCCAGCTACCAGATGGGCTACCTGCTTAACGGCGAGAATCACTTCTCTAACGCGGGCATGACGGAGGCCTCCCTTAAGGCCATCACCCGCGAAGATTTGAAAGCCTTCCATGCCCGGATTCTCCATCCGTCGAACTTGGTAATCGCAGTCTCGGGCAAGTTCGACAAGAAGGTCATCCTGGAAGCCTTGAACCGGAGCCTCGGGGAACTCAAGCCCGGCAAGGAGGCCCAGGTCAGTCCCAAGCCACCCGCTCCCAACTTCTCCCGCAAGCCCAGTATCTATGTCTGCGACAAGGATGTTCCCCAAAGCACCGTCCAGTTCGCTGTCCCCGGACTCCGTCGTACGGATCCTGACTGGTATGCCACCGTGGTGATGAACGACATCCTCGGCGGCGGCGGGTTCACCGCCCGGCTCATGAAGAAGATCCGCAGTGATGAAGGCCTCACCTACGGCATCACCTCCAACTTCGATGCCGGCGCCCATTGGCAAGGGAACTGGTCCTGCCGCTTCCAGACCAAGAACCGGTCCGTGGCCTATGCCATGCGCCTAGCCCTAGCTGAGGTCAACCGCATCAAGGCCGAACCCGTGAGCGACCAGGAACTGAAGGTGGTGAAGGACAGCATCATGGATGGCTTTCCAGCCCGATTCCCCAACAAGCAGGCCATCTCCAACCTCTTTGCCACCGAAGCCCTCACCGGCTGGCCCGATGATTACTTTGCGGATTATCGCGAAAAGATCCAGGCCGTGACCAAGGAGGACGTGTTACGGGTTGCCAAGAAATACCTCACCTCGGAAGCCATGGTGCTTCTGGTGGTGGGCAAGGCCGGCGAAGCCGAAGAAGGCGATGTGAAGGACCATCCAGGAAAGCTGAGCGAGATAGCGAAGCTGCCCGTAGTGAAGCTGCCCCTGCGGGACCCCCTCACCCTGAAGCCGCTCAAATAGGGTCAGCCGTTTCTAGCCGCAGCCGCGGGGCACCCCGCGGCTGTTTTTTTCTTCCCTCCTGGGGCTCCCCCACCGAGAAGACCGACCGCCAGGAGGACCGCGCCATTGCTCGCTGGCTGGGCCGGAGCCTGAACCTGGGCCGCTCGGTGCGCTTCGAAGCGGAGATCGAGGGGAAGGTCCAAGCCCTCAAGCTCGAAGAGGTCAACGCAGCCCTTCGCAAGCACCTCCGCCCCGAGTCCTTTGTGGTGGTCAAGGCCGGGGATTTCACCAAGGCCGCCAAGTAGTTACGCCGGTTCTGACAGAGAGGGGAGCGGCGCTGCCGCTCCCCTTTTTGTTGGGTGCTGGGGGGAAATCGTGGTCTTCTGGATGTCCGCTTGGCGTTGCTAGGGACGCGGAGCGATGATGGAGGGCGTCGCCATGGCACGCATCGAACGGCAGTGGCAGGCAGAACACGAAGGGACCGCACTGGCCTCGGAACTGCACAAGGTGATGGTGATCAGCCACCGCCAAGCCAAGGGCTTCATTGACGGCCACTGCGTCACCGTCAACGGCGAGATCGCCGACAAGCACGGGCTGCGCCTGAAGGTCGGGGACACCCTGCTGGTGGCCTTTGATCCGGAGCGCACCTACGAGGTGCTGCCGGCGGCCCGCAAGCTGCAGTCCGGCCCCTACGAGACCCTGTGGGAAGACAACCACCTGATGTTTGTCTTCAAGCCCGCCGGCCTGCTCACGGTGCCTGCGGAGCAGGGCAGCGAGCCCAGCCTAGCTGAGGCCATCACCGAGTCCTACCGGCGCCGCGGCTTCAAGCGCTTCAACCTGTTCATCGTCCACCGCCTGGACCGCTTCACCAGCGGCGTCCTGGTCTTCGCCAAGACCCCGGAGGC
>CAIRQL010000096.1 GCA_903880675.1 uncultured Holophagaceae bacterium
CCTGAGCTAAGTCGCTGCGGAGGTCGTGGAGGTCTTCCAGGCCGACGGAGAGGCGGATCAGGTCGTTGCTGATGCCGGCGCGCTGGCGGGCTTCGGGGGTCATGGACGCGTGGGTCATGGAGGCGGGGTGGGCCACCAGGGACTCCACGCCGCCCAGGCTCTCGGCCAGGGTGAACCACTTGAGGGCGCGCAGCACGCGGTTGAGGCGCTCGTTCCCGCCCTCTTTCAGCTCGAAGCTGAGCATGGCGCCGAAGCCGCGCTGCTGGCGCTGGGCCAGGGCGTGCTGGGGGTGGGTGGGGAGGCCCGGGTAGTGGACCTTCCCAACCGCCGGATGGGCCGCCAGGAACTCCGCCAGGGCCTGGGCGTTGACCTCGTGCTGGCGCATGCGGAGGGGCAGGGTCTTGAGGCCCCGCAGCACCAGGAAGCAGTCGTGGGGCGACTGGCTGGTGCCCAGCAGGTTGTTCACGCTCTGGATCTGCTGGGTAAGGGCACCCCGGCCGGGGCCCGCGACCACCGCCCCGCCCACCACGTCGCTGTGGCCGTTGAGGTACTTGGTGGTGGAGTGGATCACCAGGTCCGCGCCCAGGTCGAAGGGGCGCTGGAGAAAGGGCGACAGGAAGGTGTTGTCCACGGCCACCAGGCAGTCGGCCTGACGGTGGCCGAGCGCTGCCACAGCGGCGATGTCCGTGAGGCGCAGGAGGGGGTTGGAGGGCGTCTCGATCCAGATCATGCGAGTGTTGGGCCGCATGGCCGCTGCCACCGCCGGCAGGTCCGCCAGGTCGAGGTAGGTGACCTCCAGGCCGTAGAAGCGCTGGGCGTGCTCCAGGAGGCGGAAGGTGCCGCCGTAGCAGTCCACGGTGCTGATGAGGTGGCTGCCGTGGGGCAGCAGGTTGAGGGCCACCAGGATGGCGCTCATGCCCGTGCTGGTGCAGGTGGCACCGGAGCCGCCCTCCAACAGCGCGATGGCCTCTTCCAGCGCGGCGCGGGTGGGGTTGCCGCTGCGGGTGTAGTCGTAGCCGGCGTTGGTGCAGATGTCTTTGAAGGCGAAGGTGGAGGACAGGTAGAGCGGCGGCATCACCGCCCCGTAGGCGGGGTCCGGTTGCACGCCACCATGGACGCACTGGGTGGCGGTGCCGGCCCCAGGAATCAGGGCCGGCCGCTGCAACCAGCCCGCCCCGCCCTCGCGGACGGGGGGCTGGATGGTGAAGTGGTAGGCCGGGTTGCCCGGGACGTTGGTATCAAGAAAATCAGCGCTCATGGCGGACTCGCGGAAAGGCCTCAGGCGCCGGCGGGACCATCGATTTCGGCGAAGAGGGGGTGGCTGAGGTAGCGTTCGCCAGTGTCGCACAGCACGGCCACCACGGTCTTGCCGGGGCCCAGCTCGGCGGCCACCTTGAGGGCCGCGTGGACGATGGCGCCGGTGGAGATGCCCGTGAGCAGGCCCTCTTCCCGGGCCAGGCGGCGGGCCACCCGGAGGGAGTCCTCGTAGCCCACGTCCTCGATGCGGGTGAAGGCGTCGCGGTTGAGGATGGACGGCACGAAGTTGGCGCCGATGCCCTGGATCTTGTGCGGACCGGCCTTGCCCTGGGTGAGCAGGGGGCTGTCCACGGGCTCCACGGCCACCACGAGGGTGCCGGGCTTCCGCTGGGCCAGCACCTCGCCCACGCCGGTGATGGTGCCGCCGGTGCCGATGCCTGCCACGAAGGCATCCAGCTCGGGGACCTGCTCCAGCACTTCCAGGGCGGTGGTGCGGCGGTGGACCTCGGGGTTGGCGGGGTTGTCGAACTGGCGCACCAGGAAGTAGGACGGATCGGCAGCGGCCAGCTCCTCCGCCTTGTCCACGGCGCCCTTCATGCCCAGGGAGCCCGGCGTCAGCACCAGCTCAGCCCCGTAGGCCTTGACCAGGGAGCGGCGCTCCAGGGTCATGGTGTCGGGCATCACCAGGGTGAACTTGTAGCCCTTGGTGGCGGCCACGAAGGCCAGGCCGATGCCAGTGTTGCCGCTGGTGGCTTCCAGCACGGTCATGCCGGGCTTGAGGACGCCCCGGGCCTCGGCGTCCTGGACCATGGCCAGGGCGATGCGGTCTTTGACGGAGCCGCCGGGGTTGGCGCTCTCCAGCTTCAGGTAGATGGTGGCGCTGCCCGCGGGCACGATGCGGTTGAGGCGCACGACGGGGGTGTGACCGATGAGCTCGTAGGCGAAGTTCACGCGATTGGGGCGGGGCATGGGGGGTCTCCTGCAGGGGGCGTCCGGCGCCCATAACCCAGGATGGAGATCCCAGTTAAGAATGTCAAGTAATTCGATTCAAAAAATCAAGTAACTTGCATTGGGTGTACAGTGGAGCCATGAAAGTAACCGCAAAGGGCCGCTACGGCCTTCAGCTCATGGTGGAACTGGCGGTCCAGTCCGGCCGAGGCCCCGTCCTGGTGAGCGCCATCGCCGAACGGCAGGACCTCCCCCCCAAGTATCTGCACGTGCTCATGGGCAGCCTCAAGGCCGCCGGCCTGGTGAAGGTCCAGCGCGGCCCCTCGGGCGGCTGTGAGCTGGCCCGCCCCGCCAACCGCATCACGGCCCTGGAGGTCCTGGAGGCCCTGGAAGGCAGCCTGGCCTGGGAAGTTCCTGAGTCGGACCGCTCGGCCGGGGCCCGCACCGTGGGTCAGATGCTCACCCAGGCGGCGGAAGTATTCCGGACGGTGGCCGCGGGCCAGACCCTCGCCGACCTGGCTCAGGTCCAGCGGGGCCTGGAGTCCGGCAGCGACGGGTACTCCATCTAAAGTGGGCCTCAGAGGGTGATACGGGTTCCCAGCACCTGCAGGAACTGAGCGAGCCAGGCCGGGTGAGCGGGCCAGGCGGGGGCAGTCACCAGGTTGCCGTCGGTGACGGCCCCATCGATGGCGATCTCCGCATACTTCCCGCGGGCGATCTCCACTTCGGCTCGGCAGGCGGGATAGGCCGAGCAGGTGCGGCCCTCGAGGACCCCGGCCGCGGCCAGCAGCTGGGCGCCATGGCAGATGGCGGCCACGGGCTTCCCAGCGTTGAAGAAGTGCCGCACCAGCTCCAGCACCTCCAGGTTGAGGCGCAGGTACTCGGGCGCGCGGCCCCCAGGGATGACCAGAGCGTCGCACTGACCCAGGTCGATGTCATCGAAGGTGGCGTTGAGGGTGAAGCGATGGCCGGGCTTCTCGGAGTAGGTCTGGTGGCCTTCGAAGTCGTGGATGGCGGTGGCAATCCAGTCACCGGCGACCTTACCCGGGCACACGGCCTGCACCTTGTGGCCCAGAGCCAGCAGCGCCTGGAAGGGCACCATGATCTCGTAGTCCTCGCCGAAGTCTCCGACGAGCATGAGGATGTTTTTCGCGGCCATGGCTGCCTCCGGTGAACGTGGGGCCTGAGTATGCGCCCGAAGCCTTTTGGTAGGGCTGAGAAATAAAGGAACGGGCGATAACTTTACCGAAAAATTACATGACCCGCGACCCCTCGCCGGAATCACCGAAACCACCGGCTGAAATGCTTTTCAAAGAAAAAGAAAATCAGCCACCGATGAACACCGATGAACACCGATAAAGACATGATAAAAAACGAATGCCAATACCTAATAGCTCTTTCTTTATCAGCTTTTAATCGGTGTTCATCGGTGTTCATCGGTGGCTAAAAAAAGGATCTTCCGGGATTGCAGGGAAAGAAATCTCACCACAGAGAACGCAGAGGAAAACAGGCAAGGGGTGGCTGATAGAAAGGAAG
>CAIRQL010000097.1 GCA_903880675.1 uncultured Holophagaceae bacterium
CATCAGCGCCGCAGTGCTGATGATGGCGGTGCCGTGCTGGTCGTCGTGGAAGACGGGGATGTTCATTTCCTTCTTCAGGCGGGTCTCGATCTCGAAGCACTCGGGGGCCTTGATGTCCTCGAGGTTCACGCCGCCGAAGGTGGGTTCCAGGGCCTTGACCACCTGGCAGAACTTGTCGATGTCCAGCTCGTCCACTTCGATATCGAACACATCGATGTCGGCGAAGCGCTTGAAGAGCACGCCCTTGCCTTCCATGACGGGCTTGCCGGCCAGGGCGCCGATGTTGCCCAGGCCCAGCACGGCGGTGCCGTTGGAGATGACGGCCACCAGGTTGCCCTTGGCGGTGTACTGGTAGGCAAGCTCAGGATCCTTCTCGATGGCGAGACAGGGTTCGGCGACGCCAGGGGAATAGGCCAGGGACAGGTCCCGGGCAGTGGAGCATGGCTTGGTAGCCACCACTTCGATCTTTCCTTTTCTTCCCTGCGAATGGTAGTCGAGGGCTTCCTGTCTCTTCATGGCCACACTCCTCGTATTGGTTACCCCTTATTCGGGGTCGGAAACCAACAGATTACACCTGGGCTCGAAGGTTCTCTCCACAGTGGTCTTCAATCGGAGGCTTTGTTGCAGGGGTCACAAGGTTAAAGGCAGTCCAGCGCCAATTCAGCGGCCGGGAAGGCACCGCTGAAGGGTCCCACCGGAGGGGCCCCCGGGGCACACTGGAGCCATGCTGCAGATTACTCCGCCCACCCTGCCCTGCCGCCCCCCCTGGTGGGCGCAGGGAGGGCACCTCCAAACCATCATCGGGAATTTCCTCCCGGGCGACGAGCCGGACTGCCCTTCTGTGCCCTTCCTGATTCCCTTGGCCGGCGGAGACCAGCTGGCCGGGCGCCACTACCCCGGCGAGACAGATGTGCTGGTGCTGGTCTTCCACGGGCTGGGCGGGGATGCCGGAGCCCACTACGTGCGCCGCACCGTGGCCCTCGGCCGCCGCCTGGGTCACCACGTCTGGACCGTCAACCACCGGGGCTGCGGGGAGGGGCGCGGCCTGGCCCGGCGGCCCTACCACAGCGGCTCCGGGGATGACCTGGGGGCCGCCTTTGCCGCTGCCCGGGAGCGCCATCCAGAACTCCGGCAGCTGGCCATCGGCTACTCCCTGTCGGCCAATGCCCTGCTGCTGAACCTGGGGGGCGGCGTGCCCGGCGTGGACGCCCGCCCCGACGCCGCCATCGCCGTCAACCCGCCGGTGGACCTGGGGGCCTGCTCGGACAGCATCCACCGGGGCTTCAACCGCCTGTACGAGCTGCGCTTCATTCGTCGCTGCCGCAGGGCCATCCAGGAGCGCCTGGCGGACGGCCTCATCGAGGACATCTACCCCACCCGCCCCCTCATGAGCCTGCGGGAGTTCGACGATGCCTACACCACTCAGGCCGGTGGGTTCCGGGACGCCGAGGACTACTACGCCCGCTGCTCGGCCCGCCACCACCTGGGGGTCATCACCGTGCCCACGGTGGTCCTCATGGCCCAGGACGATCCCTTCATCCCCTGGCGCCACGCTGTGGAGTCCGGCCCAGCCTCCGCCGTCCACCTCCACCTGGAGCCCCACGGCGGCCACATGGGCTACATCAGCCGGGGTGTGCCGGGCCACCGCTGGCTCCCCTACGCCCTGGAGCACTACACCCGGGCCCTGTGTCCCTAACCCATCGGCCCCTGGCTGCGCAGGGTGGCTACAAGGCCAGGGAGCAGGTCAGCGACTCGAGTAATCTCCGCCTCCGTGGTGCCCCGACCCAGGCTGAACCGCACGGTGCCCCGGGCGTGGGAATCCGGTACCCCCATGGCCCGTAGCACAGGGCTGGGCTCCCGCTGGCCCGTGCTGCAGGCGCTGCCGGTGCTGACACAGATACCCTGCTCCGCCAGCCGAAGCTGGAGGGCCTCCCCCTCGATACCGGCGAAGCCCGCCAGGCAGGTGTTGGGCAGCCTCGGTGCGCCCGCCCCGTGGATCCGGGTGTCGGGGATTTCGGCCAAGATCCGCATCTCCAGGAGGTCCCGCAGGGCCGCCACCCGGGCCATGCCCGGCAGGGCCTCCAGGGCCAGGGCGGCCGCCTTGCCCAGGCCCACCAGGCCCGGTACATTCTCCGTCCCACCCCGCCGTCCCCGTTCCTGGGACCCGCCCAGCAGCAGCGGCTTCAGGCGCACACCCCGGCGGATCACCAGCAAGCCCACCCCCTTCGGGCCATGGAACTTGTGGGCACCCAGGACCAGCAGATCGGCCCCCCAGGCCGCGAAATCGACGGGGATGCGCCCCGCCGCCTGGGTCGCATCCACCAGGAAGAGGGCCCCGCAGGCCCGAGCGATGCGGCCAGCCTCCACCACCGGGCTGAGCACACCGGACTCGTTGTTGGCAGCGATCACCGCCACCAGGGCTGTGTCGCCTCCGGCCGCCGCCGCCAGTCCCGGCAGGTCCAAGCGGCCCTCGCTATCCACCCCGACCTCGGTGGCTGTACCACCCTGCTGGCGCCACCAGGCCGCCAGGGCCCGGAGGGCCGGATGTTCCACCGCCGTGAGCACCAGGTGCCGCCGGGCCGGAAAGGACTCCCAGGCGCCGCGTACCGCCTGGTTGAGGCTCTCGGTTCCACCGGAGGTGAAGACCACCTCTGCCGGCTCACAGCCCGCCAGCAAGGCCGCCTGCTCTCGAGCCACGACCACCGCACCCTCGGAAAGATGCCCCAGGGCATAGGCCGAGCTGGCATTGCCGAAGCGCTCCGTGAACCAGGGCCGCATGGCCTCAAAGGCCTCGGAAGCGAGGGGCGTGGTGGCGTTGTGGTCGAGGTAGGTGAAGGACATATGACGACATTCTCCCACCTCCGGGGCGCACTTTGTGGCCAGAACCGGTTCCACGGACTGGTCTGCCATGAGAGGATCGCCCTCTGAACCCGAAAACCCAGGGAGGAAAGGCACCCTTGAAGTCCCCAGGCAAACGACTGTTCCATACCCTGTCCCCCCTGGTGGGACTGGTCCTGGGTTTGGCCCTCACCATTCCCGCCTGGCTCTTCATCCGCCACGAGGAATCCCGCGTCATCCACCTCCAACAGGAAGCGCGCACGGAGCTTATCTTCCAGCTCCTCAAGCGGCGCATTCGCTCCATGGAGAAGGTCCTAGAAGGCGCTGCAGCCTTCCTGGGCCGGGGCCCCCTGCCCAGCAACCGGGAGTGGCGGGAGTATGTGGAGCGCCTCAATATCCAGAGGGACTACCCGGGCATCCAGGGGCTCGGCTTTGCCGAGTGGATCCCCGAGGGCAGCCTGGCCCGCCATGAGGCCCGCATACGGGCAACGGGCTACCAGAACTATAAGGTCCAGCCCGGCGGCCCCCTCCCGCCAGCCCCTGAGGGGCGGAGCTCCATCATCTACCTGGAGCCCATGGACGAGCGGAACCAGCGGGCCTTTGGCCGGGACATGCACGCCGAGATCCTCCGCCGGGAGGCCATGAACCGCGCCCGGGACACGGGCCGAACGGTGCTCACGGGGCGGGTGCGCCTCTACCAGGAGGGGGACAAGGACATCCAGTTCGGCACCCTCCTCTACGCCCCGGTCTACAGGTTTGGGGCACCCCTCGCCACGGTGGAAGAGCGCCGCCAGTCCTTCCGGGGCTGGGCCTACTACCCCCTGCGAATGACCAACCTGGTGGAGGGCATCCTCAGGGGCGAATCTGAGGGCCTCGATGTGCACCTCTTCGATGGGGCTGAGGGAGGCCCCCGGGACATCTTGTACGACTCCAACCCGGCCACAGCCATCCCGGGCATCCGGGTGACCACTCGCACCATGGAAGCGGGCGGAAGGCCTTGGAGCCTGGTCATCGAACCCAACCTCAAGGGGTCAGCAGCCCTGGGGGCGGGCCGTCACTGGGGGGCCCTCATCACCGGAAGCCTGGCCAGCCTGTTCCTGGCGGGGTTCTTTTATACCCTCACCCTCACTGAGCGCCAGGCCCTCCGCCTGGCCGATGAGCAGGCCGCCCGCCTGCTGGCCAGCGAGGCGCAGTTCCGAGCCATCTTCGAATCCGCGCCCATTGGCATGGCCCTGGTGGAGATTGCCAGCCGCCGGTTCCTCACTGTGAATCCCCGGATGTGCGAGACCTTCGGGTATCCCCGGGAGGCCTTCCTCCGCCTCAACCTGGCCCGCCTGTCCCACCCCCAGGACGCCGCCTGGGACCAGGGCCTGTGGGACCGCCTTGTGAGCGGCACACCCGAGCCCATCCAGATGGAGCGCCGGTTCATCCACCGGGACGGTCACCAGATCCAGGGCTACCTGGGCATGGTCCCCCTGCCGTCAGAGCCGGGCGATCCCCCCTGCTGCGTGATCCTGCTGGAGGACATTACCGAGCGGAAGACTGCGGTGAAGGCCCTGGCGGAGAGCGAGTCGAGCTTCCGCAATTTCTTCGAGAAGAACAGCTCCGTAATGATGCTCATCGAGCCCGGCAGCGGTCGGATTGTGAATGCCAACCAGGCTGCGGAGACCTTCTACGGCCACCCCCGGGCCAAGCTCCTGGCCATGCGCATCGACGAGATCAACCTGATGCCCCCGGAAGAGATCGCCCTGGAGCGGCACCGAGCCATCCGCGAGGATCGCACCCACTTCCGCTTCCCCCATCGGCTGGCCAGCGGCGAGGTGCGGGAGGTGGAAGTCTATTCCACGCCAACCCTGGTGGCAGGCAACACGCTGCTGTTCTCCATCGTCCACGACGTGACCGAGCGGGCGCGGGCGGATGCGGCCCTGCAAGAGAGTGAGCGGCGGTTCCGCACGCAGAGCCAGCGCCTTCAGGAGGTCATCTGGGGCACGGACGCCGGCACCTGGGAGTGGAATGTCCAGACCGGCGAGACCATCTTCAACGAGCGGTGGGCTCAGATCCTCGGCTTTACCCTCCGGGACCTCTCCCCTGTGGACATCGGCACCTGGACCAACCTGAGCCATCCCGAGGACCTGCTGCGCTCCCGGGAGCTGCAGCGGCGCTGCTTTGAGCGGGAGAGCCCCACCTTCGAATGTGAAACCCGGATGCGCCACAAGGATGGCCACTGGGTGTGGGTCCTGGACCGGGGCAGCGTGGTCGAGTGGACCGAAGACGGCAAGCCCCTGCGCATGTCCGGTACCCACCAAGACATCACTGAGCGGAAGAGTCTGGAAGAAGAGATCCGGCACCGCCAGGTGCTGCTGGAGGACCTCAACCGCTCCCTGGACGGTCGGGTCCACCAAGCTCTGGACGAGCTCCGCGAGAAGGACCAGATGCTCAGCACCCAGGGCCGCCAGGCCGCCATGGGCGAGATGATCGGGAACATCGCCCATCAGTGGCGCCAACCCCTCAACGCCCTGGGCATGATCCTGTCCAACCTCAAGGATGCCTATCGCTTCGGCGAGCTTGACCTGGCCCATCTGGAGCGCTCGGTCGCGGACGGGTCGGTTCTGGTCCAGAAGATGTCTTCCACCATCAATGACTTCCGAAACTTCTTCCGACCGGACAAGGAACCCTCGGCCTTCTCCGCCCTGGCGCAGATCCGGCAGGCCATGGCCATGGTGGATGCAGGGTTCCGGAACACCGGCATCACCCTGGAGATCCAGAGCCAGGGGGACATGATCCTGCGGGGCTTCCCCAACGAGTACTCCCAGGTGATCCTCAACCTCCTGACCAACGCTCAGCACGCCATCCAGAAGTCCGGCACCCAGGGGGGCCTGGTCACGATTGCCCTGAGCACGGAAGGAAACGCCGGCTGCGTGCATGTCCGGGACAACGGAGGTGGCATCCCCCCCGAGATCCTTGAAAAGATCTTCGAGCCCTACTTCAGCACCAAGGAGATGGGCACCGGGATCGGGCTCTACATGTCAAAGCAGATCATCGAGCGCAGCATGGGCGGACGCATTGAGGCGAGGAATGTCGACAGGGGTGCGGAGTTCACCATCAGCACCCCACTGGGCAAGGAGGGGCCATGACCGACGCAACCCAGGACGCCGAATTTCTGAAGACCCTGACGGTGCTGTACGTGGAGGATGAGGATCTGGCCCGCACGCAGACCGAAGCCTTCCTCCGCCGGCGGGTCGGCAAGCTCATCTCGGCCTCCAATGGGGCCGAGGGCCTGGAGGCCTTCCGCACCGAGTCGGTCCATCTGGTGGTCACGGACCTGCTCATGCCCGTCATGGGCGGACTGGCCATGGCTGCAGAGATCCGTAAGCTGGCCCCCTCCACCCCGATCATCGTCACCACCGCCTTCGAGCAGACTGACTACCTCATGAGCGCCATCGACATCGGGGTGGAGAAGTATGTGATCAAGCCAGTTCAAAGCGAGCGACTGGAGGCTGCCCTCCTGGAGTGCGCCCACCGCCTGGCGGCTGAAGCGCTGTTCCGGAAGCAGGCTTGGCTGGAAGCCGAGGTCCTCCGCGCCCGTCACAAGGAGAGCCTGCGCATTCTCACGGCGGGCATCGCCCACGACTTCAACAACCTCCTGCAGGCCATCCTCACGGCCTTCAGCCTGGCCAAGCTCAAGGTCCCGAAGGACAGCGACGCCCTGCGCAGCCTTGAGATCGGGGACCGCAGCTCAGAACAGGCGCGGGTCCTGGCCAAGCGCCTCTTCACCCTGGCCATGGGTTCCGACGCCATGGACCACACGGGCTCCATTGAAGCCCTGGTGCGGGAGACTGTCACCCAGACCCTGGTGGGCTCGCCAGTCCAGGTGGCCTTTGACCTCCGCTGCGGGAACACCCCCATCCGCTACAACCTCGCCGGCCTGCGGCAGGTGCTGGCCAGCCTGGCCCTCAACGCCCGGGAAGCCATGCCTGGGGCGGGGGACCTCAAGGTGGCTGCCAGCGAGGCAAACCTCAGCGATCAGGAGGCTCCGGCCCTCCGCTTACCCCAAGGTCGATACCTGCACCTGTCCCTCAGCGACTCGGGTCCCGGCATCCCTGCGGCCAACCTCCCCATGATCTTCGAGCCCTACTTCAGCACCAAGGAGCGGGGCGCCCAGCGGGGCATGGGCCTGGGCTTGGCTCTGTGCGACACCCTGGTGCGCTCCCACGGGGGAGCCATTACGGCCGAGTCCGTGCCGGGAGCAGGTGCCACCTTCCACCTCTACTTGCCGGTGGCCGCAGGGGGCTAGCGAGTACCCGTCAGGCCTGCGGCAGCAGCGCCAGCGCCCGGGACCGCCCGGCCAGGTCGGGAGCCTTGCCCTGGAAGGTCCGGCCGGAGCCGCCACCCTTGGCCCCCAGGGCCTCCGCCACCCCGCGCCCAAGGGCCGGGATGTCGATGGCCGTGTCCGGCCCAGCCGAGAGCAGGAAGATGCCCTGCCCCGCCGTCTCGGCGGTGAGAAACACAGCCTTGGCGGGGGCGGCGGCCAAGATTAAGCGGGCGAGGCGCTGCAGAAAGGCCATGTCCCGCTCCCCCAAGTGAGCTTCCACCAGGAGGCCGGGGGCAGCAGCCAGCCCCCCGGCCAGGGCATCAGCCAGCTCCTCTTCGGTGCGACGGAGGCGCTTGTCCGCCCCCAGGGCCTGGTCCAGCTTCCCCTGGAGTACGGCCACCAGCTCAGCGTCCGGCGCCCCCAGCAGGCCGCGCAGGGCGGCGGTGCGGGCCTCGTGGATCCCCAGGCGCCTACGGACCCGTCCCCCTGCGACAAAGAACAGGCGCAGGCCCCCTCGCAGAGCCTCCGTGCCCAGCAGGGCCAGGGCCTCGAGCTCGCCGGTGTGCTGCAGGTGGGTGCCCCCGCAGGTGTTCAGGTCCACCCCTTCGATCTCCACGAGGCGGATGTCGCCCACGTGGCCCTCGGGCAGACCCCGGCTCCGCACCGTCTCCCGGGCGTAGCCCTCAGCATCCACCCGGCGGGCCCGAATGGGCCGGGCGGCCCGGATCTCCTGGGCGATAGCCTCTTCCAGGCGGGCCCGGTCTCCAGGGGTAAGGGTCGGGACAGCCAGCTCCACATCACAGACCTCCTCCCCCAGATGGAAGGCCGTGGTGGCCCAGCCGAAGCGGTCCTGGGCCAGGGCCGTGAGGAGGTGCTGGCCCGTGTGCTGCTGCATGTGGTCGAAGCGGCGGGCCCAGTCCAGCACCAGGGCCACCGGCCCCTCGGCAAGGGGTGCGGCCAGGCGGTGGCGGATCTCCCCGGCGTGGGTCCGCACCTCCAGCACCTCGATGCCGTTGGCGGTGCCCCGGTCGCAGGGCTGGCCGCCACCCTCCGGGTAGAGGACGGTGTCTTCCAGGACGGCCCAGCTCTGGCCATCCTCCACCCAGGCCCGCAGGACCCGGGTATCGAGGGTCCGGAGGGAGGGGTCACGCTCGTAGGAAGGGGTCCGATTCATGCCGGGAGCCTAGCACGGGCAACGGCCCTGGTACACGGTCCTAGGCGATGACGCCCAGCTCCCGGCCGACCTTCGTGAAGGCAGCAATGGCGTGATCAATGTCCTCGCTGGTGTGGGCGGCGGACAGCTGCGTGCGGATGCGGGCCAGGCCCTTGGGCACCACCGGGAAGAAGAACCCGCTGACATAGACACCCTCGTCCAGCAGGCGGGTGGCGAAGGCCTGGGCCAGGGGCGCTTCAAAGAGCATCACCGGCACGATGGGGTGCTCACCCGGCAGCAGCTTGAAGCCGGCGGCCTCCATCCCGGCCCGGAAGCGGCGGGCATTGGCGTGGACCCGCTGGATGAGGTCGCCGCTGTCCGCCAGCAGGTCCAGCACCTTCAGGGTGGCGGCCACGATGGAGGGCGCCACGGAGTTCGAGAACAGGTAGGGCCGGGCCTTCTGGCGCAGCCACGCAATGGCCTCGGCCTTCCCGGCGATGTAGCCGCCAGACGCACCCCCCAGGGCCTTGCCGAAGGTCCCGGTGAGGAAGTCCACCCGACCCATGACCCCGCAGTGCTCGTGGGTGCCCCGGCCGTGCTCGCCCATGAAGCCCACCGCATGGCTGTCGTCCACCATCACCATGGCGCCGTACTGCTCCGCCAGGTCGCAGATCGGACCCAGCTTGGCGATGTACCCGTCCATGCTGAAGACGCCGTCGGTCACCACCAGCTTGAAGCGAGCCCCGGCGGCATCTGCAGCCTGTAGCTGGGTCTCCAGGTCGGCCATGTCCGAGTTGGCGTAGCGGTACCGCTGGGCCTTGCAGAGGCGGATGCCGTCGATGATGGAGGCGTGGTTGAGGGCGTCGCTGATGACCGCGTCCTCCTCACCCAGCAGGCCCTCGAAGATGGCCCCGTTGGCGTCGAAACACGAGGAATACAGCTGGGCATCTTCCAGCCCCAGGAAGGCAGCGAGCTTCTGTTCCAGCTCCCGGTGGATGTCCTGGGTGCCGCAGATGAACCGCACCGAAGCCATGCCGAAGCCGTGGTCATCCATCACACCCTTGGCGGCGGCGATGACCTCGGGGTGGTTGGCCAGACCGAGGTAGTTATTGGCGCATAGGCAGACCACATCCCTGCCATTGGCAGTCATCCGAGGCTGCTGGGGCGAAGTGATGGTCCGCTCAGTCTTGTAGAGCCCCGCCGCCTTCAGCTGGTCGAGTTCGCGCTGCAGATGGGCCAGGTAGCCTGCGTTCACGGGGGCCTCCTCGAGGACGGTCCCAGGATAACCCCGGCTCCCTGCCAAGGCCCGGTTGTGTCACCATCCTTGTCGAACTGCAAAGGAACCTGCATGCGCACCAGCCTCATTCTCCCGGCCCTCCTCCTCACCCTTGCCTGCGGCAGCAAGCTCGACAAGAGCAAGGCTGAGAACCTCATCCGCAAGGGCTACCCCGTCCTAATCCCTGTCATCGTGCCGGAACAGGCCACTGCCCAGAAGGGCACCCCGGAGTACGCACGTCTGGTCACCCTGCGGGACAACCTCGCAGCCACCGACTGGTTCGAGATCAGCACCAAGGAAGAAGGCAAGCGCGAGACCACCAACTTCGCCCTGAAGCCCAACGCCCCTCCGTCCATCAAGCCCATGGCCAAAGGCCTGCAGGCTGGCTTCTCTGTGCCCGTGGCCCAGGCCGGCTTTGTCCGGGCCGTAAAGGTAGAGAACGCCGGGGACGGCGTGAAGGTGTCCTACGAGATCCGCCTTCAGAATCCCACCGCCCAGTTTCCCCTCTTCCTAGCCATCCACCCGGAGGCCAAGCTGGGCGAGACCAAGGCGCGCCATGCGACTTTCCAGAAGCGCGCCGGTACCTGGGAACTGATGAGCACCAACGAGACGTTCAGCAAGGTCCAGTGAGCCCAGGGGAGCCGCCCCCGCCCAGCAGACCCGGCGCCCTGCCGGGGGCAAGCCTCCGGTAGCCCGGACACCCAGAGGTCCCCGTGGAACACACCCCTGCCTTCCGTCTGCGCCGGTTCATGAACTGGTTCCCCCTGGGCCTGACCTATGCGGCCATGTACATGGGTCGCTACAACTTCAACATCGTGAAGAACGATATCGGCGTCTGGTTCCACCTGAACAAGGCGGACATGGGCTTCATCGCCTCGGCCGGGTTCTGGACCTATGGTCTGGCCGTGGCCCTGAATGGCCCCATTGCCGACCGCATCGGCGGTCGCAAGGCCATCCTGGTGGGGTCCCTGGGCGCTGCCCTGGTCAACCTGGCCATTGGCTTCATGTTCCTCAAGGGGGACGCCTCCCGGGTGCTCGTGAGCATGAGCCTGCTCTGGAGCCTCAACATGTACTTCCAGAGCTTCGGGGCGCTCTCGGTGGTGAAGGTCAACAGCACCTGGTTCCATGTGAAAGAGCGGGGTGTCTTCGGCGGCATCTTCGGCATGATGATCAGCTCGGGCTACTTCCTGGCCACCACCATCGGGGCCTGGCTGCTGGCCAGCTTTGGCAGCTGGACGGTCATCTGGTTCGTGCCCGCCGCAGCCATGGCCTTCATGTTCGGTGTGGACTGGTTCCTGGTGCGCAACCGCCCCAGCCATGCGGGCCTGACGGACTTCGACACCGGTGATGGCTCCAACGCCCACCTCGCTGAAGACGCCCCCATGCCGCTGCGGGACCTGATCCGGAAGGTCTTCAAGAACCCCATCATCGTGGCCCTCATCGGCGCCGAGTTCTGCACGGGCTTTGTCCGCCAGGGCGTGATGCTCTACTTCACCGAGTACCTGCAGGAGATCTACCACCTGGGCAAGAAGGAGTACCTGTTTTGGTGGACAGGGGTTGCCTTCATGCTTGGTGGCATCCTCGGCGGCCTCATGTGTGGCTGGATGAGCGACAAGCTCTTCCAGTCCCGCCGCCCCCCCGTGGCCTTTGTCTTCTACCTCGTGCAGGTGGTCATGCTCTGCCTCCTGGGCCTCACCCTGGGACAGGGCACCTGGGGCGGCAAGGTCTGGGCGGTGGCCCTGCTGGGCCTCACGGCCATGTTCATCTTCGGCGTCCACGGCATGCTCAGCGGCACGGCCAGCATGGACTTCGGGGGGCGCAAAGCCGCCGCCACCGTGACCGGCGCCCTGGACGGCATCCAGTACATCGGCTCGGGTCTGACCGGCTTTGGCCTGGGCTCCATCCTCAACACGTGGGGCTGGGATGGCATCGCCACCCACGGCCACCAGCCCGCCCACGCCTGGGTCTGGGTGGGCGCCATCATCCCCTTCAGCCTCATCGGCGCGTACATCATGACCCGGATCTGGAATGC
>CAIRQL010000098.1 GCA_903880675.1 uncultured Holophagaceae bacterium
CTGACTGCCCACTGGCTGTCCAAGGCCCAGAGCTTCCAGTGGCCCTAAAGACTGGTCTGTGGAACACTAGGAGGTTCCCTGGGAGTTCTCTGTGGCCAGCTTTTTTTCAACCCAATTCTGGTCGAACCTCTTCAATTCCGACCTAGCAATCGACCTCGGCACGGCCTCGACCTTGGTGCATACCAAGCAGTCTGGCCGGATCGTGGTGTATGAGCCGTCCATCGTGGCCGTAAATACCCTCACCCAGGAAGTGGAAGCGGTTGGCAACGAGGCCAAGCAGCTGCTGGGCCGCGCGCCCCAGGGCGTGCGCACCATCCGCCCCATGAAGGACGGCATGATCTTCGAGGTGGACGCCGCCGAGAAGATGCTCGCAGCCTTCATCGCCAAGGCCCGCCCCAACCGCGGCATCGCCCGCACCCGCATCGTGGTCAGCGTGCCGCCCCGGGCGCACCAGGTGGCCCGCCGCGCGGTGAAGCAGGTCTGCTATGACGCCAAGGCCGGCGAAGTCTTCCTCGTGGACCAGACCATGGTGGCCGCCATCGGGGCTGGTCTCGCCATCAACGAGAAGCGCGGCTGCATGATCGTCGACATCGGCGGTGGCACCACGGACGTGGCCGTCATCAGCTACAACGGCAAGGTCTTCTCGGACTCCATCCTCATCGCTGGCGACGAGATGGACGAGGCGGTGGTGAAGTACATCCGCGAGAAGTACAACGTGCTCATCTCCGAGTCCTCGGCGGAAGAGGTGAAGTGGAACCTCGGCTCGGCCTGGCCCTCCGAGGCCATGCGTACCATGGAGGTGAGCGGCCGGGACCAGTTCGAAGGTCTGCCCAAGACCCTCACCCTCAACGACGCCGAGATCCGCGAGGCTCTGTCCGAGCCCATCAACGCCATCATCGACCTGGTGCGCAAGGCGCTGAACGAGACCCCGCCCCAGCTGGCGGCGGACCTCATCGACCGCGGCATCTGCCTCACGGGCGGTGGCTCGCTCATCCAGGGCCTCGACGAGCGCCTGCGCAAGGAGACCCACCTGCCGGTGTTCCGGGCGGAGGAGCCGCAGACCGCCGTGGTCCGGGGCACCGCCATGCTGCTGGAGAACATCCCACTGCTCCGCCGCATCCAGATCCTCGACTAGCCCCGCGGTCAGGGGCCTGTCCCCCAGGAGGTTGAATGCCTGCCCGTGCAGCCAGGAGAAGGTGGAGCCGGGCGGCCTGGCGGCGGCTGGCCCTGGTCCTCCTCTGGCTCGGCCACGGTGCCTGGGTGCTGCTGGGGCCGGATGCGGGCCGAACCTGGACCCGGACAGCGGACACCCTGGCCCTCCCGGCCCAGGGCGCAGCGCGGCAGTGGGAAGGCTGGCGCTCCCGCCGCCGGGATGACTCCCGCAGCCTGCAGGACCTGCAGGCTGAAAACGCCCGCCTGGCCGGCGACCTGGCCGCCCTGCGGCTGCGGGATGCCCAAGAGGCACCCCGTCTGGCCGAGGCCGAGGAGGCCCTGCGGGTGCTGGGCCTCCGCAAGCTCATACCCCTTGAGCTCAGTGCCGCCCGGGTGCTCTACAGCACGCGGCCGGCGGCCTTTGGCGGCCTCATTCTGGACCAGGGCCGGGATCACGGCCTGGTGGAGGACCAGGGCGTCCTGGCCCCCGAGGGCATCGTGGGCCGCATCTGGTCCGTGGGCCCCACCCAGGCCAAGGTCCTGCCGGTGGACGCCCCCAATGCCTCCGTGGCCGTGATGCTCATCCGCAGCCGCGCCACGGGCGTCCTGCAGGGCCTGGGGGCCAGCCGGGCCCACATCCGCTATGTCAGCAACCAGGAGGTGGTCCAGCCCGGCGAGGCCGTGCTCACCAGCGGCCTGGACCGCGTCTTCCCCCGGGGCCTGCTGGTGGGGCATGTGGTGCGCGTGGAGCGCGGCGAGCTGGAGCTGGAGCTGACGGTGCAGCTGGCGGCGCCCCTGGACCGTGTCAGCACGGTCCTGCTGCTGCCTTCGCAGCCGCCCCTGGAGGTCCAGCAGCCCTTCGTCCAGCCCGAGCAGCCGAAGCCCGCCAGCCGCAAGAAGGGGACGCCATGAGGCCCTTGCCCCCCACCGTCCTCCGGCAGAACCTCCTCTGTGCCGCCGGTCTGGCTGCCGTGCTGTTGACGTCGCCCTTTCCCAGCCTCCAGGCGGTGGTCCATGCCGCCCTGGTGCTGGCCCTGGCCCCTCGGATTGGCGCCCCCCTCTCCGGGGCGCTGTGGGCCCTCGCCGCCGGCTGGGCGGTGGAGCTCAGCCTGCGCCTGCCGCCCCACCTGGGGGGCACGGCCTGGGCGGACCTCACGGTGGTGCTCATTGCCGGGTGGACGGCCGCCCGCTGGCCCCTGGACGGCCTGAAGGACTGGCTGGCCCGCCTGGCGGCCCTGGCGGTCCTGCACGTACTCCTCCTGCACGGGATGGTGCGGTTGGCGGCTGGGCCCCACCCCTGGGGCTGGAGCTGGCTGTGGACCCTTCTGTCTCTCCCCTTCTGGGGCTGGGGCGTCTGGCGCCTGCTCCATCCCGGCTCCACCACCGGCCGGCGCTGAACCATGGATCCGCGGCAGCGGCCCGTCCTCCACCGGCGCATTGGCGCCATGCGGGTCATGGCCTGGGGCCTGGTGGCCCTCCTGGTGCTGGTCTACGCCTGGCTGCAGCTGGTGCGCCACGGCGAGTACCGCCAGATTGCCCTCAACCAGGCGGTGAAGGTGCGGCCCCTGGCGGCGCCCCGGGGCCTGGTGCTGGACCGCAACGGCCACCGGCTGGTGGACAACCGCCGGGCCCTGCACCTGGTCATCCAGCGGGAGGACCTGCCCACCCGGCCTGAGGTGGTGGCGGCCCTGGCGGAGGCCCTGGACCTCGACCCCCAGGCCCTGGCCCGCAAGGTCCAGAGCTACCGGCAGGCGGGCAAGGGTCGGCCCCTGGTGCTGCAGGAGAACCTGGACGAGTCCGGCATCGCCCTGGCAGAGCGGGTGCGGGCCCGGTTCCCCTTCCTGGGAGTGGAGGTGGCGCCCCGGCGGGTCTACCTCGGTGATGAGCTGGCGGGGCACGCCATGGGCTACGTGGGAGAGGTGGACGAAGAGCTGATGAAGGCCCGGCCCGGGGCCTTCCATCTGGGCGAGATCATCGGCAAGGAGGGCTTCGAGGCCGCCGGCAACGACCGCCTCAAGGGCATCGACGGCCAGAAGCGCATCCTCGTGGATCAGCTGGGCACGGAGGTCGCCAACTTCGGGCAGATCGACGCCGCCCCGGGCCGCAGCCTCTACCTCACCCTGGACGCCGGCTTGCAGAAGGTGGCCCAGGAGGCCATGGGCGAGGAGGCTGGGGCCGTGGTGGTGCTGGACCTGAGGGACGGCGGGGTGCTGGCGCTCTACTCCAGCCCCTCCTACGACCCCAACCTGTTCCTCAACCGCCTCAGCCAGGACATGGTGGATCGCTACCTGGCCAACAGCCGCACCAAGCCCATGCTCAACCGCGCCACCCAGGGCGTCTACGCACCGGGCTCCACCTTCAAGCTGCTGGTGGGGCTGGCCGCCCTGGAGAAGGGCGTGGTCACGCCCCAGACGCAGGTCTACTGTGCCGGGCGCAAGAACTTCTACGGCCGCGACTTCCGCTGCGACAAGCCCACGGGGCACGGCAGCCTGTCCATGGTGCAGGCCATCGCCCAGAGCTGCGATGTGTACTTCTACGAGCTGGCCTCCCGCATGGACGTGGACGACATCCACGCCACCGCCGAGAAGTACGGCCTCACCGAGCGCACGGGCATCGACCTGCCCCAGGAGAAGCGCACCCGCATCCCCAGCCGGGCCTGGAAGAAGAAGGCTGTGCCCCGGGATCCCAAGTGGTACGCCGGCGAGACCATCAGCGTGGGCATCGGCCAGGGCGCGGTGGGCGTCACGCCCATCGGCCTGGCCCGGTTCTACGCCCTGCTGGCCACCCGGGGGAAGCTCATCACCCCCCACCTGTTTCTGGGCCTGCGGGATGATGAGACCAGCCAGCTGATTCCGGCCCCGGTGCCCCCGGTGCGGGACACACCCCTGGACCCGGCCATCTGGGCGGTGCTGGACGAGGGCCTCTACGAGGTGGTGCGCGGTGGCACGGCGGCTGCGTCGGCGCTGAAGGAGATCACCATGGTCGGGAAGACCGGCACCGCCCAGGTGGCCACCTTCGTGGACCGGGCCCACTACGCGCGCCAGGCCAAGGCCCTGAAGGACCACGCCCTCTTCGCCGGCTATGCCCCCCGGGAGAAGCCGCAGATCGCCTTTGCGGTGGTGGTGGAGAATGCGGGCTTCGGTGCCAGCAGTGCCGCACCCATCGCCAAGAAGCTGGTGCAGTACTGGTTCCTGGATCGGCCGGTGCGGCCACTGCCGCCGCCCCGGGGCAAGCTGGTGGATCCCTTTGCGCCGCCGCCGGAGGCCCCGGAATGAAGGAGCGGTTCCGCGCCCTCGATCCGCGCCTCCTCTGGGTGGTGCTGGCCCTCATTGGGCTGGGCACGCTGACGCTGTTTTCGGCGGGCCGCAACACGCCCCAGTCCGGGATCTGGCTGAAGCAGAGCCTCTGGAACCTCATGGGCCTCGGCATCATGGCGGCCCTGGCCGGGGCCGATCCGCGCCGCTTCTTCCGCAAGGGCTTCCCCGCCTACCTGGTGGGCCTGCTCGCCCTGCTGGCGGTGCTGGTGGTGGGCCGCCGCATCGGCGGGTCCACCCGCTGGTTCGTGGTGCTGGGGCAGACCTTCCAGCCCTCGGAGCTGATGAAGTGGGTGACGCTGCTCTATGTGTCCCAGCGCCTGGGCTCCCGGCCCCCGGACCAGGTGACGCGCCTGGATCTGCTTGGTGCCGTGGGCCTCGTGGTCTTCCCCATGCTGCTCATCCAGCGCCAGCCGGACCTGGGCATGGCCCTCAGCTTCCTGCCCATCCTCCTGCTCATCCCGCTGATGAAGGGGGTCCGCGCCCGGTGGATTGCCGCCCTCGTGGTGTTCGTCCTCCTCGGTGGCGCCGCCGCCTGGAACTTCGCCCTGAAGCCCTACCAGAAGCAGCGGGTGATGATCTTCCTGGACCCCTCCAGCGACCTCCAGGGGAAGGGCTACCAGGTGAACCAGAGCCGCATCGCCATCGGGTCCGGCGGCCTCATCGGGAAGGGCTTCACCAGTGGGTCCCAGACCCAGCTGAACTTCCTGCCGGTGAAGACCACGGACTTCGCCTTCAGCGTGTGGGCCGAGGAGCGCGGGTTCTTCGGCGTCCTCATCGCCCTGGCCCTCTTCGGGCTGCTGCTGGACCGCATCCTGGCGGCGGCGCGCGTGGCCCTCAGTGCCACCGAGGCCTACTTCTGCGCTGGTGCCGCCGGCATCTTCGCCCTGCACCTCCTGGTGAACGTGGGCATGGTTGCGGGCGCCCTCCCCAACAAGGGCATGGTCCTGCCCTTCTTCAGCGCCGGCGGCAGCAGTACCCTGAGCTTCTTCCTCGCCCTGGGCATCATCATGGGGATCCAACATCGAGCGAGACTGAAATGAGCGACCTGCGACAGCGAATGGCGGACCTGGCGGGCCAGGTGCGAACCCATCGCCATCGCTACTATGTGCTGGACCAGCCCACGGTCTCGGATGCGGAATACGACGCCCTGGAGCGCGAGCTGCGGGACCTGGAGGCGGCCCATCCGGAGTACGCCGATCCCAACAGTCCCACCCAGCGCGTGGGCGCACCGCCGGTGGACTCCTTCGAGAAGCGCCGCCACGCCGTGCCCATGCTCAGCCTGGACAACTCCTACTCCACCGCGGAGCTCGCCGAGTGGGAGGTCCGCTGGCGGAAGCTGGCGCCGGAAGCCGCCCCGCGCTACGCCGCCGAGCTCAAGGTGGACGGCCTCTCCCTGTCCCTGCGCTACGAGGACCGACTGCTGGTGGAGGCCCTCACCCGGGGCGATGGCGAGACCGGCGAGCTGGTGACGGAGAACGCCCGCACCATCGCTGACATCCCTCTGCGCCTGCCGGCGGAGGCACCGGCTGAGCTCACGGTGCGGGGCGAGGTCTTTCTGTCCCGCAAGCGCTGGGAGGAGCTCAACCGCCAGCGCGATGCCCGGGGCGAGGCCCGCTTCGCCAATCCCCGCAATGCCGCCAGCGGCACCATGAAGCTGCTGGACAGCCGGGAGGTCGCAGCAAGGGGACTCTCTTTCCTGCCCTGGCAATTGCTCTGGAACAGTGCCGTACCGGCCCTGTTCCAGAGCGATCAAGAGACGGCCATGGCCCTGCTGGCGACCTGGGGCTTCGCGCGCATGCCCGGCACGGCCGTGGGTGCCATGGAGGACATGCTGCGCTTTATCGCCGCCCAGGCCGAGGATCGCCTGCGCCTGCCCTTCGACACCGATGGCGTGGTGCTCAAGGTGCTGGATCCTGCGACCCAGGCAGCCGTGGGCACCACGGACCGGGTGCCCCGCTGGGCCATCGCCTTCAAGTTCCCTGCCACCCAGGTGACCACCACGGTGCTGGGCATCACCTGGCAGGTGGGGCGCAGCGGGAAGCTCACCCCCGTGGCTGAGCTGGAAGCGGTGGAGGTGGCGGGCTCCACCGTGCGCCGAGCCACGCTGCACAATGTGGACGAGCTGGCCCGTCTGGGGCTGCGGGTGGGCCACCGGGTCTTCATCGAGAAGGGCGGGGAGGTCATCCCCAAGGTGGTGGCCCTGGTGCCGGGCGAGGCCGAGCGAGACCTGCCGCTGCCCACCATTCCCGTCGCCTGCCCCGTGTGCGCTGGCGAAGTGGGCAAGACGGACGACGCCGAGGTGGCCATCCGCTGCCTCAACCCCGAGTGCCCCGCCAAGCTGGTGGGCCGCCTCCTCCACTTCGGGGGCCGGTCGGCCCTGGACATCGAAGGCATGGGGGACGCCCTGGTGGAGCAGATTGTGGCCTCTGGGCGCATCGAGCAGCCCTGGGATGTGGTGGCCCTGCTGCAGGACCCTCGCTCCGGCCTGGCCTACCTGGCGGGCCTGGACCGCATGGCGGAGAAGTCCGCCCAGAACCTGCTGGAGGCCTTGGACGGGGCGCGCACCAAACCCTTGGCCCGCTGGATCCACGCCCTGGGCATCCCCATGGTGGGCGTGCGCACCGCGGAGCTGCTGGCGGAGGCCTACCCCTCGCTGGCGGCCCTCTGGGCCATCCCGCTGGAGCAACTGCAGTCCGTGGAGGAGGTGGGCCCTAAGGTCGCCGCCGCCCTCCGGGCCTTCGCGGCCCTGCACCCAGACCTGCCGACCCACCTGGCGGGCCTGGGGGTCCAGCCGGAGCCACCGGCGCCCCGGGAGCGGGGCGGACTGCCCCTCTCCGGCGAGGTCGCCGTGGTGACGGGCACCCTGCCGACACTCTCCCGCGAGGAGGCCGAGGCCTGGCTCAAGCGCCTGGGGGCCAAGGTCACGGGGGCCGTGAGCCCCAAGACCACCCTGCTGCTGGCGGGGGAGAAGGCCGGCTCCAAGCTGGCCAAGGCCGAGGCCCTGGGCATCCCGGTCCGGGACGAGGCCTGGCTGCGGGGCCTGGGCGAATGAAACCCGAGGCTGGCCGCTCCCTGGTGCAGAAAGCCCTGGACGGGGGCCGGACGGGCGTGGATGATCGGGAACCACCGCTCTGGAAAAATCAGTGCTGATGCGCCTTGGCACGTTCGAGATCGTGCGACTCCTCGCCCAGGGACGCATGGGCGAGGTGTACCTGGGGCGCGATCCGATCATCGGCCGGGAGGTGGCCATCAAGGTCATCCACACCTCCGCCGGCATGGCTGCCGGGTCCCGGGAGCGGTTTGCCAATGAGGCCCGGGCCGCCGGGGTGCTGAACCACCCGAACATCGTCACGGTCTATGAGATGGGCGAGGAGCAGGGGGTGCTCTACCTGGCCATGGAGCTGGTGAAGGGCGAGGACCTGGCCACCCTGATCCGGGCGGGCAACCTCACGCCCCGGGATGTCCTGGATGTGCTGGCTCAGGTCTGCGATGGCCTGGCCGTGGCCCACCGCCACCAGATCCTCCAGCGGGACCTCAAGCCCTCCAACATCCGCGTGATCTGGGACGGGAAGAGCCTGCTGGCCAAGCTGCTGGACTTTGGTGTGGCCAAGGTCCTCAACTCCGACAGCACGGACGAGGGCACGGTCTTCGGGACCGTGAACTACATGGCCCCCGAGTACCTGCAGAGCGGCCGCTCGGACGGCCGGAGCGACCTGTTCGGCATCGGTGTGATCCTCTACGAGGCCCTGGCTGGCCTCCCGCCCTTCGACGGCCCCAGCCCGGGCTCGATCATCTACCGCCTGCTGCATGAGAACCCGGGCCCCCTCCCGCCCACCGCCTTCCAGGGGATCAGCCGGGACATCCAGGCCCTTCTGAACCGGTCCCTGGCCAAGGACCCGGCCAATCGGTTCCAGTCTGCGGAAGAGCTGGCCCTCGCCCTGCGCGCGGCCCGGGACACCAACTGGCGCATGGAGCAGGAGCGGCCCACGCTGGCCATGATCATCCGGCGCAGCGTGGCAGGCCGTCCCGCTGCAGCCACGCCCCCCCGGGGCTTCCCGGCGCAAAATGCCCCGCGCCGCAGCCCCGTCCCGGAATCTGCGGTGCGGGCCCCCGAGGCCACTCCCACGGGCCCGAGTGGCGGCGCCCCGGATGCCAACACCCCCCGGCAGCAGGCGGAGGTCCGGCGGGACCTCCTGATGACATCCCGGCACCAGCTGCTCCAGGCCTTGGAGATGGACTCCGCCAACGCCCGGATCCTGGCTCTGCTGATCGCCACCCACTACCGCCTCGGCTGGCCCGATGCGGTGATGCAGACCCTCCGCCAGGCGCGGGCCCTGGGGATCTCCGCCCGGTCCCTGCAGGCCGTGCCCCGCTGTGCGCAGGTCATCAAGGAGGAGGCTCAGGCCTGCCGGCTGCCCATGGACCACCACGGCGAGTTCATGGACTACCTGGGCGACTGAGCCCGGCCCTCAGTTTCCGTCCGCCGTCCGCAGCTCCACCAGGCGCCAGGTGCCGGAGACTTTGCGCCAGCGCAGGTGGAACTCCCGGTGGCTGGCCTCCTCCGGCAGCAGGGCACCGCTCTTGCCGGTGAGGACGAGATCGACCTCCTGAAGGATCTCGCCGTTCCGCTCCGTGAGGACGCTGCGCAGCACCGTCACCCCCACCCGCTGCTGGCGGAAGGTGGCCTGCAGAAAGCTGCGGCTCGAGGCCCGGTCCAGGCCGTCGGGCCCCCGGAAGGCCCCATCCAGGGGGGCCGTGGCGGCAGCGGCATCCCCGGCCTCCACGGCCGTCCGGCAGGCCTCGAAGGCCGCCCGGACCTGGGCTTCGGGCGTCTCGGACCGGCAGCCCAGGAGGAGCCCCGCCAGCAGGATGGAAGCCGCGGCGCGTTTCATCCCAGCCCATGGAGGCGGTAGAGCTCTGGGTAGCTGCGGGGCTCGGCCAGGTCCTCCGACAGTCCCAGGCCGATCCGCACCTCGGCGATGGCTGCCGGCGTCCCCTCCAACTCCAGGTAGCAGCCGAAGGGCGTCTCGTCCAGGCAGGCCTCCAGGTCTTCCCGAACCCACTTGGCGCGGACCTTCTCCATGCGGAGGGTGGGCTGGTAGCCCAGGGCCGTCAGGATGGCCTCCAGGACCGCGCCATCGGTCACGCCGGTCTCCAGCTCGGGCCGGATCTTGAGCAGGGGATCCGGCACCCGGGGGCCCTTCCAGGTGAGGCGGAAGGCGCCGGCGTAGCTCCGGGTGCGGAGGGCCGAGCCGGCGGCGCGGAGGGCGTCTTCGCGGTCCCAGAGCACGCTGTGTTCGGGCTGGGCGGGCGCGGCCTCCCGGAAGCCCAGGGCCGCCAGGAGGGGCGGAAAGGGGGCTGTAGCAGGGATGCGCAGCTTGAGCTCGGTTTCCAGGGGCGTCATCGGAGGCGGTCTCCCGGCGGGGATGGGTCATGATGGGAAGTGAATCCCCGGGTACCCCGTGATCCCCCAACGGTACATCATCGCCAGCCTCTTCATCGCCGCCATGCTGCTGCTCTTCGCGGTGGTGCAGGCGCCGCGTCCGGTGAGCGAGGGCGGGGTGGGGAACGCCGCCGCTCCGGCCATCATGTCCCTGGGTGGCTACGAGTCCGTGGCCGAGTACCGCCTCCAGGAGGGCTGGTCCCCCCGCTTCCAGTCCACGAAGGACCCGGACCAGCCGGACCCCTGGCCCTTCGAGGGCGGGTTCGGCACACCCTGGGAGCCGGCCTCCCCCTACCTGGCGGACCAGGGCCTGGCCCTGAATGGCCCCAAAGGCCGCAGTGAGGTGATCCTGTGGCGGGGCCTGGAGTGGCGCCACTACCGCTTCGACGCCCTGCTCTCTTCCGCCCGCCTGGATCCAGCCAAGGGCAACCGCCTGCTGGTGACCCTGCAGATGGGGCCGGCACGCTTCGAGACCCGCCTGCTGGAGCTGCCGGAGGGCCGGGTGCTCTGGGCCGTCCAGTCGGGCCCCTGGAGCCGCTTCAGCTGGGACGGGAAGGCCGCGCTCGTGGGCTTCTTTGAAGGCCCGGAGGGCCGGGCCGAGTCCCGCCTCCTCCTCAGCGCCCTGCCCCTGGACGGAGATCCCGGGGACGCCACCCTCGCAGCCTGGGATGAGCCGGGCCTGCCCCAGCCATCGCGGGGCACTGCCACCAAACCCGAGGCCCTGTCCGAGGACGGGCAGGACCTTCCGGGGGCCCGCCTGCAGATCCCCTGGCACCCCGGGGACCGCTTCTGGTTCCCCCGCCGGGATCGCCTCTGGGTGGCGGCCCCCCAGGGCTGGACTGCCTGGGTCCTCGAAGCGGGCCACTGGCGCCGCGAGGCCGCCGGCCCGGGCCATCTCTCGGCGCACCCGCCCCAGGGCATGGCTCTCCAGGAAGGCCCCGCCGGGGAGGACGCCGTCCGGAAGATCGCCCCCTTTGCCCGGGTCGAGTGGACGCCTGTGACCGGGGACCTGCCCCCCTGGCCCACCCCGGACCCCGCCTGGGCCTGGCGGGAGGGGGGTGCCTTCGATCCCTGGGACCGGCGCTGGAACGAGACGGCCCTGCCCCCCGAGCGTCAGCGGAAGGCCCTCTTCGAGGCGTTCCGCCCGGAGTGGCGAGCGGCCCTGGGCCTGCGGGTCTCTGTGAAGGGCTGGCTGCCCAAGGGACCGGAGATCGCCCTCCGGGAGCCCCAGGGGGTGGCCTGGGTCTGGGTGGGGGACCGTTTGCTGCTGACCCGCCTGGTGGAAGTGGAGCGGGTTCGGACCCTGCGTCGGTTGCTCCGCTGATGGTTTCCTCAGGGCGTGGACATTTCTGGTAGCGTGGTCCCCAGCCACTCTTTCTTCCTTCCCGCCCCTTGAGGTCCACGATGCCGCGCCTGCTCCTGGTGGACGACAACCCCAGCATCCACCGCATCGCCGAGTCCCTGCTGGCGAACACCGAGGTGGTGCTGGTCTGCGCAAGCTCAGCTCCCGAGGCCCTGGACCTGCTTAGTCGCGGCGAGCGGTTCGATGTGGCGCTGGTGGACACCTCCATGCCGGGGATGGATGGTTGGGGTTTGCTGGAGCGTCTGCGGGCCCTGCCGGAGACCGCCCGCATGCCCATCGCCCTCATGGCCGGCGTGCTGGATCCCATCGATCCCGCTCGGCTGGGACGGTCCTCGATCCAGGGCTTTCTGAAGAAGCCCATCGAGCTGCGGGAGCTGGCCGAGCGGGTGCTGGCCCTGGCCGCCACCCCCGTGGCCGAACCGGCGCCACCAGCCGAGGTGCCTGCTGCTCCCGCCCCAGAAGAAGCGGCAGCCCCGACAGCGGAAGTCCCCGATGCTGAGGGCGACCTGTTGGTGTTGGTGGAAGAGGACCTGTGGCCTGAAGAGGCTGCGGACCTTCCCGAGGCCGCCCCCGAGGTGGTCCTGGACCTGGAAGAGCTGGACCTGGACACCCTGGAAGGGGACTTGGCAGAAGCTGCGCCCATCACCCTGGTCGCCGAGCCCGAGGAGCCCGTCGCCGACCTGGATGACCTGGACCTGGAGACCCTGGCAGAGGATCTGGCGCCACCTGCGCCCATCGCCTTGGCCGCCGAGCCCGAGGAGCCCATCGCCGACCTGGAAGACCTGGATCTGGAGGTGCTGGCAGGGGATCTGGCGGCGCCCGCGCCGGTCGCCTTGGCGGTGGAGCCCGAGCCTGAGGAGCCCGTCGCCGACCTGGAGGACTTTGACCTGGAGGTTCTGGATGGGGACCTGGCGGAGGCTGCTCCGGTTGTCCTGACGGTGGAGCCCGAGGAGCCCGTCGCCGACCTGGAGGACTTTGACCTGGAGTCCCTGGCAGGGGACCTGGCGGCGCTCGCTCCGGTCGTGCCGGCGGCTGAGGTCCAGGCCGAGCCTGCCGAAGCCGAAGTGCCCGCCCCAGCCGAAGTCGAACCGGCTGCCGCCCTGGGTCAGGCGCCTGCCGCCCAGGGTCAGGCCCCCGCCACTGACGCAGCGGCTCGAGCCCTGGTCCAGGCTGTCCTGGCCGATCCGGAGCTGTTGGAGGCCCTGGCCCGGGCCGTGGTGGCCCGTCTCGGCGATGCTGCCCTCCGGGAGATCGCCTGGGAGATCATGCCGGACTTGGCTGGAAGATTGCAGAAGTAGGAGAATGTTTCCCATTTCCCTCCTTCCTCTCGGCTGCCCGCCATGATCACCGGCTACAACACCGACGTCCGTCACGGGAGCCGCACGTTCCATGTCCAGACCGAGGACAAGGGACTGGCCAACCCGAAGATCGAAACCCTGATCTATGTGGGTGGGGAGATCCTCGACAGCTACCGCTCGTCCTACGAGGACCTGCAGGCGGCTTCCACGCTGATTGAGCCGGCCGTGCAGACGCGCATGGACGAGCAGCACCGGGCGGTGATCCGGGACATCAAGAACGGCAAGTACGACGTGACCCCCTCGGACACCCTGGAGCCCACGGCCTTCAACAACCGTCCCCTGGACCAGGCCATCCTCGACTTCCTGCTCCTGGAGGGGGATGTGGACACCCTGGAGCTGGTGCTGGACCGGCCCCTGGCGCCGGCCTTCGGGCGGCCCTTCCGGGTGCAGATTCAGGCCCGGCTCTGCCACACCTGGAACCCGGTCCCCGATGCCGAGATCGCCGTGAAGCTGGTCTCCAGCCTGAGGAAGGCCACGGGCCTGCTCACCGGCCGCACCGATCCCGCTGGCCGCTTCGTGGGCGAGGTCGAGCTTCCCCCCAGCCAGCCGGGTCAGTGTGCGGTGGTGGTCACCTGCACCAGCGACCGGGGCTTCGATGAACTGAAAGCCCTGGTGACTTCCAACTGAAATCAGATGTCTAGATTTTTATCTAGACGCTGATATACGTAGAATTAATTACCAAGTTTTGCTTTGAAAAAACCTCCCATTCACCTCCAGGTGCGTCCATATTGTCCCCACGCTTCCAGGTTGGAGGGACCATGGCGAAGGACGACGGGACGGGGCTGCTGAGCATCGGGGACATCTCCGCAGTGACCGGATTGTCTGTGGATGTGATCCGGATCTGGGAGCGCCGCTACGGCTTTCCCTCACCCATCCGGCTACCCTCCGGGCATCGGCGCTACCCCGAGGTTGACCTCCAGCGCCTGCGGCTCGTCGCCGAGGCCTTGGCCCACGGGCAGCGTCCGGCCCTGGTGGCCCGGGCGGACGCCGACGCCCTCCGGCGCATGATCCTGCCCATGGGGGGCACCCGACTGGAGGCCCTCTGGCACGCCGTGGAGGGGATGGATCCCGACCGCATGCGCACCCTCCTGCAGGGCTACCTCGAAGGAATGGGGTGGCAGCCCTTCCTGCAGGAGATCGTAAAGCCCCTGCTGGACCGGGTTGGCATTGCCTGGGCTGACGGGGAGATCGGCCTGCACCACGAGCACCTGCTCACCGAGGTGCTGGAGGACCTCCTGCGGCGCATGCGCCAGATCCTGCCCCTGCTGGCGGGGGAGGGGCGAGTGCTGCTGTGCACGCTGCCCGGCGAGCGCCATCGCCTCGGCTTGCTCATGGCGGCCCTAATCTTTGCCGGCCGGGGCGCCCGCACCGACCTCATGGGCGTGGACCTGCCCATCGCCAGCATCGCCCAGGCAGCCAAGCTCCTGCGGGTGAACCGGGTGGCCATCAGCCTCTCCATCCAGCACACGGGGGAGCCCGTGCGGCGCATGATCGTGGAGCTCAAGGACCGTCTTTCGCCCGACTGCCTGTTGCTCATCGGGGGCAAGGGCGCCGCCCGCACCCGGCGCGTCCGGGGGGTGGGCCGGATGCCGGAACTGGACATGACCTGAACGGGTCAGTCGGCGGGCTCGTGGTGCTCCCACTGCTTCTGGAGGCGGTGCAGCAGGAGCCGAAGCTCCAGCAGCAGGGGGCGGGCCGCCAGGAAGCACAGGAAGCCGGCCAGGGGCACCGTCACCTTGAAGCCGATGTGCTTGAAGCCCAGGGCACCCACCACCCCGCCCCCCAGGAACGAGGCCAGGATGAGGAGCAGGAGGGACAGCTTCTGCCGGTCTGCCACGATGCGGGCGCGCCCGTGCCGTTGGTGCACATTCACGTAGGTTAGGCGGCTCAGCTCGATGCCGATGTCGGTGACGGTGCCCGTGAGGTGGGTGGTTCGCACCGCAGCGCCGGAGATGATGGAGGTCACGGCGTTGTGCATGCCCATGATGAAGCAGAGCAGCATCACGGTGGTGGGCAGGGTGAAGCGCAGCTCCTGCTGCAGGCGGCTCCCCATGAAGCCGAAGACGAGCATGAGGCCCGCCTCCAGGACCAGGGCCAGGGCGTAGCGGCTGCGCATCCGGTGGCGCTGGCCGAAGCTGATGAGGGTGGTGCACAGGAAGGCCCCGGCCAGGAACGAGACCATCATGGCCAGCGCTGCCAGGGCCGTGACCAGGTCGCCGGCGGCCAGCTCATCGGCCATGGAGGAGACCACCCCCGTCATGTGGGAGGTGTAGTGGCTCACCGCCAGGAAGCCCCCGGCGTTCACGGCCCCCGCCACAAAGGCCATGGCCCAGGCCAGCTGGCGGTTCAGGCCGCCGGAGCGCAGGGCCCCCTCTCGCACCAGGAGCTTCTCCTGGATCGGCAGGGTGGCCAGGGCGGACTCGATGGCCGACTGCAACTGGGGGCCGTCCAGGCGGTTCCTCAGCAGCCGCCGGAGGTACCGGGCGACAATCAGCTGGATGGCGCGGGGAATGCGGCGCATGGGGCCCGGTCCTGGAGTAGGGTTCCAGAGGCTGCTGCCTCGGGGACCTCACCCTGTAGACTAACCCCATGCGCAGGATCATCCTCCTCCACACCGGCGGTACCCTCGGCATGGCGCCCAGCGGCGAGCCTGCCTCCCTGGCCCCGGGGCAGTTCCTCGAGCACCTGCTGGAGCAGGTCCCCGAGCTGGGGCAGCTGGCGCAGCTGTCGGTGGAGGTCCCTTTCAACCAGGACTCCGCCTGCCTCGAGGCCGAGCACATCCAGATCCTGGCCCAGCGGATCCGGGACACCAGCCAGGACTTCGACGGGTTCGTCATCATCCACGGCACCGACACCATGGCCTTCTCGGCGTCCGTGCTGGGCTTCCTGCTGGCGGACCTGGGCAAGCCCGTGGTGCTCACGGGCAGCCAGCGGCCCCTGGCCTTCGTGCGCAGCGATGCCCGCAGCAATGTGGTCAACGCGGTGGACCTGGCCTGCCGTGCCATCCCCGAGGTGGGCGTCTGCTTCGGCACCCACTGGCTGCGGGGTGTGGCCACGGACAAGCTGAGCGTGGGCCTCTTCGAGGCCTTCCAGAGCCCCAACCTGGCCCCCCTGGCGGAGATCGGCGCGGAGATTCGCCTGAGCCCCCAGGCTGGGACCTTCGAGCGGCGGGTGCCGGCGGGCCTCGGGGCGGTCCTGGAGACGGCCATCCACACGGTCACGCCCCACCCCGGCATGCCCTGGAGCCTCACCCCCCCAGGGGCCCGGGCGGTGCTCATTCAGGCCTTCGGCGCCGGCAACCTGCCCATGGGACGGCCCGACCTCCAGGCTTTCCTGGCGGACTGTGCCCAGCGCCGCCTGCCGGTGGTGGTGATCTCCCAGTGCCCCCACGGCGGGGTGGACCTCTCGGCCTACGAGCTGGGCCGCCAGGTGGAGGCCATGGGCGCCCTGTCCGGCGGCCTGCACACCCGCTGGGCCGCCCTGGCCAAGCTGGGCCTGGTACTGGGTGCCGGCGGTGGCCTCGACGAAGTGCGAGCGGCGTTCAGCGTGTCCTGGGCCGGCGAGCCCATGCCATCCGGAGCGTGGCCGCAGGTCTAGGCCCTGAGTTCACCTCTCCGGGTCTGCCGCAGGCAGACCCGGAGCCGGTAGAATGGAGGTTTCCGGGACCTCGCGATGCTTGATGCCAACCTCCTCCGCACCGACCTCGACGCCGTGGCGGCGAGGCTCTCTGAGCGCGGCTACACGCTGGACCGGGCCCTCTACCAGGACCTCGACCGCCGCCGCCGGGCAGCCCTCCAGGAGGCCGAAGCCCTGAAGGCCGAGCGCAACCGCGTGAGCGATGAAGTGGGCCGCCTGAAGCGGGCCAAGGAGAACGCGGACGCCCTCATCGCCCAGCAGCGGGAGGTGGGCGAGCAAATGAAGGCCCTGGAAGCGACAGAGCGGGAGATCGAGGCCAGCTTCCGGGACTTCCTGGCGGGCATCCCGAACCCACCCCATGCCAGCGTCCCCGCTGGCCGGGACGAGCACGCCAATGTGGAAATCAAGCGCTGGGGCCAGGTGCCGGACATTGCGGCCCCCCGGGACCACGTGGACCTGGGCACGGCCCTGGGCATCCTGGACCTGGACCGCGCCGCCAAGCTCAGCGGGGCGCGCTTCGCCGTCCTCAAGGGCCTGGGCGCCCGTCTGGAACGCGCCCTCATCACCTTCATGCTCGACCGCCAGACCGCCGCTGGGTACACGGAGATCCTCCCGCCCTATCTGGTGAACGCCGAGAGCATGTACGGCACGGGTCAGCTGCCCAAGTTCGAGCAGGACCTGTTCAAGGTGGCCCACGGCGAAGGCGCCCTCTACCTCATCCCCACGGCGGAGGTGCCCGTCACCAACCTCTACCGCGCCGAGATCCTGCCTGCCGAGAGCCTGCCCCTGCGCCACTGCGCCTTCACCCCCTGCTTCCGCAGCGAGGCCGGCAGCTACGGGCGGGACACCAAGGGCATCATCCGCCAGCACCAGTTCCACAAGGTGGAGCTGGTCACCTTCGCCACAGCCGAGGCAGCTGAGGCTGAGCTGGAGCGACTCACTGCGGACGCGGAGGCCATCCTGGAGGCCCTGGGCCTGCCCTACCGCCGGGTGCTCCTCTGCACCGGGGACATGGGCTTCAGCAGCCAGAAGACCTACGACCTGGAGGTCTGGCTGCCCTCCCAGAACACCTACCGCGAGATCAGCTCCTGCAGCTGGTTCGGCGACTTCCAGGCCCGGCGCGCCAACATCCGCACCCGGAGCAAGGAGGGCAAGCCAGTCTTCGCCCACACCCTCAACGGCAGCGGCCTCGCCGTGGGCCGCACCTGGGTGGCCGTGCTGGAGAACTATCAGCAGCCCGATGGCAGCATCCGGGTCCCCGAGGTCCTGCAGCCCTTCCTGGGCACCGAGGTGATCCGCTGACGAACCCCCCTCTGCTCCTCGTGGAAGGCCTCGGCCTCCAGAGGGCGGGGCGGTGGGACCTGCGGGGGGTGGGCTTCGCCTTGGCCCCCGGCGAGGCCTGGGCCGTGGCCGGAGCTAGCGGCGCCGGGAAGACCACCCTCCTGGAGCTGGTGCTGGGTCTGGTCACCCCCACGGAGGGCCGCATCCTGCTGGAGGGTGAGCCCTGGTCGCCCCTGTCGGAGCGGGACCGCCGCAGCCGCCGGCCGCTCGTCCAGGCGGTTCTCCAGGACGCCCGAGCCAGCCTGCCCCCCCATCGGACGGGCTGGGAGATCCTGGAGGAACCCCTGGTGGTATGGGGCCGCGGCACCCTGGCCAGCCGACGGGAAGCCGCCGTGCAGATGGCGGCCCGGGTGCACCTCCCAGAGGCCGCCCTGGCCGAGCGCCCAGAGGCCTGGTCCGGGGGGCTGGCCCAGCGCCTCTGCCTGGGCCGGGCCCTCATGCTGGCGCCGCGCCTGCTGGTGCTGGACGAGCCCTTCTCGGCCCTGGACGGGCCCCTGGCGGGCGCCCTGCGGGACCTGCTGGCAGGGGAGCAGGCCCGGGGCACGGCCCTGCTCCTGGCCACCCACGACCTGCCGGCGGCGGCGGACCTGTGCAGCCATCTGCTGGTGCTGGAGGAGGGTCAGTCGGTGGCCCAGGGGAGCTTCCAGGCCCTGGTTGCAGACGGGCCTCCGGCGGTGCGGCGTCTCTGGGAGGCCTCGCCCCGGCTGCCGCTGGCCTAATTGTCCAGCTGGACGTTGACGGCGCTGTCGTTGATGTAGATCCCGCTCAGGTGGCCCCAGAAGCTGCTAAGGCCGGGGCGCAGGCGCCCCTGCCGGTCCAGGGACTGGAGCTCAGCAGAGAGAAGCTTCTGCGCCTCCCCGGACTGCACTTCCTGGATGAGGGTGCGGCGGGTCTCGAAGGCCAGGGCTGGCGCGGCCTCGCGAGAGGCGATGCGGGCCACCCAGAGCTTGCCGTCCTGGGTCCACTGGAAAGGCGTGGTCTGACCCACGGCGGTCTCCAGCAGGGCCTTCCGGATGCCCGGGTGGGAGGCCAGGTCGCGCAGCCCTGCGATGGGCGCAGCGGCCTGATCGGTGACGGGACCCACGGCCTGGAGGCCGCCGGACTTCAGGGCCGTCTGGGCCTTGGCGAGGGCCTGCTTGCGGGCCTCCTCCAGGCGGTAGGCGGCCAGCACCTTGGCGCGGATTTCCTTGAAGGGCGGGACGGCCTCGGGGAGCTGTTCCTGCACACGGAAGAGCAGGTGGCGATCACCAATGGCGAGGGGCTTGGAGACCTCGCCCACCTTGAGGCGGAAGGCTTCGCTGACCAGCTGGGACAGCTCCGGCAGGCCCTCGGACTGGGCGGAGGGCTCGTTGGCGAAGGGCTGGCTGAGCTTGGCGGGACTGCCGAGGTTGGTGGCGGCAGCAGCGAGGTCGCCGCCGTTGGCGCGCTTGCCGATCTGCTCCAGGCGCTCCTGGGCGCGGCTGCGGAAGCGGGTGTCCGTGATCTCCTTGGCCAGCTGGTCTTTCACGTCCTGGAAGCTGCGCTCCCGGCGACCCTCGAGCTTGATGAGGTGGATGCCGAAGGGGGTGCGCACGGGCTGGCTGATCTCGCCGTTCTTGAGGGCGGCGGTGGCGTCAGAGAACTGCTTGACCATGCGAGCCGGGGCAAACCAGCCCAGATCGCCCCCGTTGCCCTTGGCGCTGGGGTCTTCGCTGAGCTCCTCGGCGGCCTTGCCGAAGTCCTGGCCCTTGACCAGACGCTCCCGCACCAGCTTGGCCTTGCTCGTGGCCTCGGCGGCCTGGGTGTCGCCCTCGGCCTTGAACAGGATGTGGCGGGCCTTGAACTCGGTGTAGTCAGCCTTGCGGGCTTCGAAAGCGGCCTTCACGGCGGCCTCGTCAGCCTGGAGGTCCTTGCCGAAGGCGGCCCGGTCCACGGCGACGTACTGGATCACGCGGCGGGGCGGCTGCAGGAAGCGCTCACCACCGGCCTTGTGGAAGGGCTCCAGGACGGCATCGCCGGGGTCGGCCACGGCGCCCGGGGTCACCGCCAGGGTGGCCTGCTGGAAGGCGATCTTCTCGTTCTTCAGGCGGTTCTCGATGGTCAGCCAGGCTTCGTCAATGGGTACCTGGAGGGCGGCCTGCTGGACCAGCTTGGTGCGGAGCAGCTCCTCGCGGATGCTGCGCTCCTGGACGGTGGGGTTGAAGCCCGTCTCCTGGAAGATCACCTTCAGCTCGGCGGTGGTCTTGAGGTTGCCCTTGGGGTCCAGAAGCATGGGGTACTGGCGCAGGAAGGCGCGGAGGCGGGCGCCGACCTCCTCGTCGGTCACCACGACGTGGTGCCGCTCCGCCAGCTCCTCCATGAGGCGCTGGTTCACCAGATCCCGCAGGGCCTGGGACTGGATGTAGGGCTTCAGGGTCTCAGGGCTGGCCTGCTTCCCGTAGCGCTGGAAGAGCTCCTGCATGTGCTCGGCCAGGTCCCGCATCAGGACTTCGCGGCCGTAGACTCTCGCCACCACTGTGTCGGAGGAGACGCCTCCGCCAGCGGGAGCCAGGTAGGCCACCAGGCCCAGCAGGACCACGACCATCACCGCCGCCATGGGCGTGCGGTTGGATTTGAAGACTTGGCGGAAAGATCGCAGCATGCGGTACTCCGGAAGACGGACCTCACAGATTACCGCAGGAGGCTCCTTGGTTTACACTGGAATGCTGGAGAGGTGGAATGACCGTCTTGCCCGTGCTTACCTGGGGGGATCCCCGCCTCAAGAAGAACAGCGAGGATGTGGGGGAGTGGACCCCGGAGCTGGAGCAGCTTGTCGCTGACATGCTGGAGACCTCCCTGTACGAGGAAGGCGTGGGCCTCGCCGCCCCCCAGGTGGGGGTGAACCTGAACCTGGCGGTCATCGACTGCTCCTGCGGTGAGGACTTCGACCAGCGCATCGTGCTGATCAACCCCGAGATCACGGCCGAAGAGGGCATCCAGACCGGCCCCGAGGGCTGCCTGTCCATCCCCGGGGTCCGGGAAGTCCTGGATCGCCCCCAGAAGGTGACGGTCCGCAACCGGGCCCGGGACGGCTCCTGGCATGAGCTGACCGGGGAGGACCTGCTGGCCCGCGCCTTCTGCCACGAGATCGACCATCTCCGGGGCCGCCTGTTCGTCGAGTACTTCGGTCCCGTGAAGCGCCAGTACCTGCAGAGGAAGTACCAGAAACAGTCCCGAGGCTAGGAGCCACGCCATGTCCCGCATCGCGTTCCTCGGCACCCCCCAGGTGGCGGTCCCGGCCCTCCGGGCCCTGGCCACCGAGGGCATCCAGGCTGTCTTCTGCAACCCGGACCGCCCGGCGGGCCGGGGCCGCCACCTGGAGGCCCCCCCGGTGAAGGGGGCGGCACTGGAGCTCGGCCTGCCAGTGCACCAGCCCCTGCGGTGGCGCCTCCCCGAGACCCAGGAGCTCTGGGAGTCCCTCGCCATCGACCTGGCCATCGTGGTGGCCTACGGGCATATCCTTCCGGCCTGGATGCTGGATTCCTGCCCCCTGGGGGTATGGAACCTCCACTTCTCCCTGCTGCCCCGTTGGCGGGGGGCGGCCCCGGTGAACCATGCCCTGCTGGCTGGGGACGAAGCGACGGGCGTGAGCCTGATGCGCCTCACGCCGGGCCTGGATGAAGGTCCGGTGCTGGCGCAGTGCCAGCGGAACATCGGCCACGGGGATACGGCTGAGGATCTGCTGGCCGCCCTGGCCGTGGATGCCGCTGACCTCCTGATGGATCAGCTGCCCCTGCTGCTGAGCGGTACCGCCCGCCCCCAGGAGCAGGACCATGCCCTGGCCACCCTCGCCCCCAAGCTAAATCGAGAGATGGGTCGCCTGGACTGGCAGCGCCCGGCAGCGGACCTCCACCGGCAGGTGCGGGCCCTCTGGCCCTGGCCTGGCACCGAGCTGCAGCTGGAGGGCCAGGCCCTCAAGGTCTGCGGCGTGGGCGCCCTGCGGACCTGCTACCGCGACCCTGGCCAGCTGCTCTGGGGCAAGGAAGGCGCCTGGCTCACCACCGGCGAAGGGGCCCTGGAGCTCACCCACCTGCAGCGGGCCGGCAAGCCCGTCCAGCCCGCCCTGCAAGCCCTCCAGCCCTGGGGCGCCAGCGGCGTCCGCAGCGTGGGGTGAGAGCTGGTCTTCGTCCAAAAAGAACGGCCTTGGTGCCTTGGTGGCGATTTTTTGTCTTCCCTTGATCACTGTTTGCTTTGACGCTGGGCGTTGCTAAGCCAGGCGGGCGGCGACGTCTCGGTAGTCGGGGTCCAGGTCGTGGACGGCCTGGAACGCTTCCGTCGCCAGGTCCCCGTGACCCTGCTGGAGGTAGACCTCGGCTAGGTCGTAGCGCAGGCCGATGCTGTCCTCTGGCGGGAACCCCGGCGCCTCGATGCCCTGGCGGAGCCAAGCCACAGCAGCGTCCAGGTCGCCCCGGGCCTGCTCGCAGATGCTGAGCATGGAACAGCACTCCAGGGTGCGCTCCGGATCCCCCATGGCCACCCGGAACTCCTCGATGGCGGGGTCGATGAGCATCATCTCCTTGTAGGCGATGCCCAGGTTGTAGTGGGTGTCGTAGTCGTCGCCCTGGACCTGCTTTTCCACGCCTTCCCGGAAGGCACTGAAGAGCTCGTCCACGCTTTGGATCTTCTCCACCACATGGGTGGCATCGTGCATCTCCTCGCCTTCGCCGGCGTCCAGAAGGGCGGTGCCCAGCACATCCGTGAGGTCGAAGAAGGAGTTGGCGAAATCCGCTTCCTGGAGGGCGTCCTCCCGGTCGGCGTGGCCCAGCTTTTCCAGGGCGGCACCCGCCCGCTCCATGCGGGCCACCAGGTCCGGCTGGCCCGGGAACTGCAGGAGAGCTGCCTGGATCTCGAGCTTGGCCTCTTCGGGGCTCCCGTAGTCGAGCTGGAAGTCGATGTCCCCCAGGAGGCCCTCCACTTCGGCGGGGTCAGCCAGGGCCGGCGGCGGTGCTGGGGGGGCCTCCGGCGTCGGCGGTTCGGCGGCCACCGGGGATTCCGGGATGGATTCGGGCTCGGGCGGCAGCTCGATGACGGGCTCTGGCTCTTGTTCTTGCTCTGGTTCGGGGAGGGCGTTCAGGGCCTCGATGGTCTCTGGCGCCAAGTGCTGGGTGGGCATCGGCGGCAGGGGGGCGGTGAGCAGGGACGGGGGCAGGGCCGCATCCGGGGCGGGCTCCTGGGGCATGGTGTCCAGCCAGTCCAGGGGCTCCGGCGGCAGGGCAAAGAGGTCCGGGATGTCCACGTCCACATCCGGGTCCGGCAGCAGGGGCAGCTCTTCTCGGAAGGGGAGGGAGGTCTGGGACGGCGGCTCCAGGGTCGGCACCGGCTCGTGGAAGGGCGAACCCTGGGTGGGCAGCATGGCCCCGAAAGATGGGGACTGTGCTGGTGACCCCCCAGCTTCCGGCAGGCCGAGGGTCCGGCGGTGGATGCGGGTCGACCCCGGGAACAGCAGGTCAGCCTGGTCCAGCAGGTGGGACGCCTCCAGCTTTTTCCCCGCCTGGGCGAGGGCCTGGGCGCTCTGCACGTACTGCATCTGCACCTGGGTGAGGCGGCCCGTGGAGCGGTGCACGGTGGCGATGGCCTCGATGATGGTGAGGTCCTCCGGGTCCAGTTCCAGGGCCCTTCGGTAGGTCTCCACCGCCCGCTCGGGGCTGCCGCCGCGCATCAGGGCCTCCGCCTCGCGGGAGATCTGATCGATCCGCATGCGCCGGAGCGGATCCACCTCGGTACCCACGCCGTGGCGAATGATGTCGGGTGCACCCACCCGGTCAAAGCCTGGGGCGCCGGGAGGACGGGGTGCCGCAATCCCCGCGTTCGGGACCACCCCCATACCCTCCAGCTGGGTTCCCAGGCGGTCTGCCAGGGCGGCATCCCCCTCCTGGCTGGCCAGCCCGAAGGCATTCTGCAGGGCGTGCACCTGCTCCATGCGATTGCCGCTCTGGTGGGCGAGCTCCGCCAGGAGGATCCAGGCTTCGGTCCCCAGGGCATCCTTCAGGGCCGACCGCAAGCAGTGGGCGACGGTGTCCCCGCCGCCGCGGCGGGCCAGCTCCCGGGCGATGGGGGCGAAGAGCCGGAGGCCTTCCTCGGCCCGGTCAGCCTGCGCCAGGTTCCGGAGGGCCTTTTCGCACAGAGGCAGGGACTTCTCCGGCAGCTGCGCCACCTGGGCCAGGGCCTCCAGGGCCCGCTCGGGATGGCCGCTGCGCAGCTCGATCTCCGCCAGGGCCTCCAGCAGCTCGGGGTCCCGGGGGTTGGCTTCCAAGCCCTCCCGCAGGTGGAGGGCTGCTGCCCCGTAGTCGCCCTGGATCACCCCCAGCCGGCTCTGGGTGAGGAAGACCTGGGGCGTGGAGATCATCTCCTTGGCCCGCTCGAGGATCTGGCCGGCCTCCACCGGCATCTGCTCCATGGCCAGGGACTCGGCCACCTCCAGGTAGATCCCGGCGGCGCGGTCCTTGAGGCCCTCCTTGTTGTAGAGGTCGGCCAGGCGCACCTTCATCTTCAGGTTCTTGGGATCCAGGTCGACGACCTTGTTGAACTCCTCCAGGGCCCGCTTGATGAGCCCCTTCTTCTGGAAGTGCTCGGCCACCTGCAGATGGACCCGGACAGCGTCGGCTGGGCGGTTCATCTGGCGGTAGAGATCGGCCAGGCGCTGGGCGGCGTCCAGGTCCTCCGGGGCGTTCCGCACCACCTTCTGGAATATGGCTGCGGCGCGGGCATGGAACCCATCCCGCTCGTAGGCGGAGGCCAGCCGCTTGTGGATCTCGACCCCCTCCTTCACGCGGCCGATCTGGACGCAGAGGTCGCCCACCTGGTTCTGGGTGTTGAAGTCCCGGGGGCTGTCCTCCACGAGTTTCTGGAACTCCTCGATGGCCCGCTCGATCTTGCCCGCCGTCAGAAGCCGGTCGGCCTCTTTCTTTACTCTGACGCGATCAATGGCCATTCGGCAGCCTCGGGTGTCTGGCAGGGGTTCGGCAAGTGTAGGCGGGGCCTTCGGGTCTGGCTACCGGAAGTGCCCGCCGGTGAAGCTGTGAGGGAGCAGATCCTCGATTCGGTGCAGGGTTCGGGTCCGATGGTTGGCCAGCAGGACCGGCAGGGTCCCGGCGAATTCCACCAGGGCCTGGCGGCAGGCTCCGCAGGGTGGGGTCAGCTCAGCCACGTCGGTCACCACCACGGCGGCTAGCAGGCCGCCTGGGGCCAGGCCCGCTGCCACGGCGGCGCTGAGGGCACCCCGCTCGGCACAGAGGGTGACGGGGTAGGCGGCATTCTCGACATTGCACCCGGCGAAGATCTCGCCGGTGGCCGTCAGGAGGGCGGCGCCTACCTGGAAGTGGCTGTAGGGCGCATGGGCATGGCCCCGGGCCCGCCAGGCGGCCTCGAGCAGGGGGGTCCAGTCCGGGGACTGGGGATCGTCGAACACGGAAGCCTCCAGACCTTTAGCTTATCGGAGGTTGGGCGCCGGGTCTGATTCCCGGCCCCTTTCGGCCTGGGCCAGGGCCAGGGCCCGCCAGCAAGCCGGTGCTCCCTGCACCGCCCGGAGGCCTCCGGCCCCTGCCAGCTCCAGGCTGACCTCCCGCCGCTGGATGCGGGCCTGGAGCACCGCCCCGGACAGGCGCTCCAGCTCGCCCTCGAAGGCTGGTCCCGGGTTCCAGGCCCCCAGGTCCAGCCGCAGCTCCAGGCCCACCGGGCGGTCCTCGTCGAAGGTGCGGACCCAGGGCTGGCCCCGCTGGGCGGTGCGCTTCCAGTGCATGCGCCCCGGGGGATCCCCCCGCCGGAGGGGGCGGGCCCCCAGGGGGGCGCCCGTGCCCTCCCGGTGCTGGGGCCGGCGGCCCTCCCCTCGCCAGGCGCCGGGCCGGACCGAGCCCATGCGGGGGTGGGGGAGCACCAGGAGGGGCTGGTCCAGCGGGATAAAGCGGGACTTCTCGACCATGCCGAAAGGGAAGCGGGTGCGCAGCTCCAGGGAGCGGAGGGTGAGCCAGCCCCGGTGGCCGGGCCGGGCCTGGAGGACCACCGTGGCGTCACCCTCTGGGCCAGCGGCGCCGAGGAAGCCAGGCTCCACCGGGGTGTCCTCCAGGTCCAGGTGCAGCTCCAGGCCCCGGAGTCGGCCCCCCCCGCCGTCCCGCAGGCGTAAGCGCAGGCCGCCGCGGGAGCGGGCGAACAGGCTGCCCTCCACCACCTCCACCACCTGCAGACCCTGCAGGGCCCTCCGGCTGAGGATGCCGGAGACCAGGAACAGGCCCAGCATGATGGAGAAGACCAGGTAGAGCAGGTTGTTCCCTGTGTTCACCGAGAAGGCCCCCACCGCCAGCAGCGCCAGCAGGTACTGGAGGCCCAGGCCCGTGAGGGACAGCCGCAGGCGTCGGTCGTTCCAGAGCCGCATGGCCGCATCGCTCCGAGGGGGGTTTCGGGACAGGACAGGAGAGCCGAAGGGTAGCAGGAGCCGCCCCGGGGCCGTCCGGGGACCCCGGCCCCTCCTGCTAGGATGGACCTTCTTCCCAAGGCCGCCATGCTCACCCGACTCTTCCGCACCAAGTCCCTGGAGCAGCTTCAGGCCAGCGCCGAGGAGCCCGAGCACCAGCTGAAGAAGGGCCTGGGGGTCTTCGACCTCACCATGTTCGGCATCGGGGCCATCATTGGCGCCGGCATCTTCAGCTCCATCGGCACCGCCGCCGCCGGCAACGCTGCGGATGGCCGCCTGCCCGCCGGGCCCGCCCTGGTCATCAGCATCCTCGTGGTGGCTCTCATCTGCGGCTTCACGGCCCTGGCCTATGCCGAGATGGCCTCCATGATCCCGGTGTCGGGCAGCGCCTACACCTATGCCTACGCCACCCTCGGTGAGCTCATGGCCTGGATCATCGGCTGGGACCTGCTGCTGGAATACGCCATCTCCAACGTGGCGGTGGCCATCTCCTGGGGCGACTACGCCCGAAGCTTTCTGTCCACTGTGTTCCATGTGGACATTCCAGGTTGGCTGGGCATGGACCTGCGCGGTGCCATGAAGCTGGTGCAGGGGGTTCCGGCCATGGACCTCGGCGCCAAGGTGCAGGCCCTGGCCCAGGCCAAGGCGGGTCTCATCAATGGCGCCACGGTCTTCGCCAACTGGGACGTGGTGAAGGCCGCCCCCACACTGGGTGGCTACCCCGTCACCATCAACCTGCTGGCGGTGGTCATCACCGGGCTGATCACCTGGCTCTGCTACATCGGCATCAAGGAGAGCGCCCGGGTCAACAGCGTCATGGTGATCATCAAGGTCATGATCCTGCTGGCAGTGGTAGGGCTGGGCGTCCGCTTCATCCAGCCCGCCAACTGGCATCCCTTTGTGCCCCACGGCTGGCCCGGCATCCAGTCCGGCGCCGCCATCATCTTCTTCGCCTTCATCGGGTTCGACGCCGTCAGCACCACCGCCGAGGAGTGCCGGAATCCCGGGCGGGACCTGCCCCGGGGCATCCTCTGGTCCCTGGTGATCTGCACAGTGATCTACGCGGCCGTGGCCCTGGTGGTGACCGGGATGCTCCACTACACCCGCCTGGGTGGCATCGCGGATCCCCTGGCCTACATCTTCACCGAGCACAAGATGGGCGGCATCGCGGCGGTCATCAGCTTTGGCGCTGTCATCGCCACCACCGCGGCGCTGCTGGTCTATCAGGTGGGTCAGCCGCGCATCTTCATGAGCATGAGCCGGGACGGCCTCCTCGCGCCCTGGTTCGGCAAGGTCCACCCCCGCTTCCAGACACCCTCCCATGCCACCCTGCTGACCGGGCTGCTGGTGGCTGTCCCCGCCGCCCTGCTCAACATCGACGAGGTGGTGGAGCTGGCCAACATCGGCACCCTCTTCGCTTTCGTGATCGTCTGTGCCGCCGTGCTGATTCTGCGCTACCGCCGACCCGAGGCCCCCCGGAAGTTCGTGATGCCCTTCGCCTGGGTCATCGCCCCCCTCGCCATCCTGGGCTGCTTCTGGATCGCCCGGGGCCTGCCCGCGGTCACCTGGTATCGCTTCTTTGCCTGGCTGGGCCTCGGCTTGCTGGTCTACGCCTTCTACGGGGCGCGGAAGAGCCGGCTGAGCGCAACCCCTTAAGGCAATCGTGCACATGCTTGGAACAGGGAAGACCGCCTGTCTTTCTTTGCATCCCCTTCATCCCCTGTATCCCTGTTGACCTGTTTTTGTTTTTCACAGGGATGAAGGGGATGAAGGGGATTGCCGTAAGATCTGCTCATGTTTACCGGACTCATCAGACACCTGGGAACCCTGGAAGCTCGCACTGCCCGGTCTGGCGGCGCGCGCCTGCGCATCGCTGCCCCGGCGGACCTCCTGGCCCGCGCCGAGCTGGGCTCCAGCATCGCCGTGAGCGGTACCTGCCTCACCAGCGTGGCGGTGGACGGACGGGCCTGGGAGGCGGACCTCAGCGAAGAGACCCTTGCCAAGACCACCCTGGGCCGCCTCTCCCTGGGCGCCACGCTGCACCTGGAGCCCGCCTTGCGGGTGGGCGACCCCCTGGATGGGCACCTGGTGTCAGGCCATGTGGACGGCGTGGGCCGCCTGCTGGAGCGCCCCACGGGCGAGGGCCTCTGGCGCTTCGCCATGCCCGCGGACCTGGCTCCCATGACCGCGCCGAAGGGCTCCCTCGCCCTGGACGGCATCTCCCTGACCGTGGTGGACTGCGGCCCCGACTGGTTCACCGTGGCCCTCATCCCGGAGACCGTCACCCACACGGCACTGAAGACCATGCGCCCCGGTGACCCCGTAAACCTGGAGGCCGATCCCATCGGCCGCTTCGTGGCCCGGGCCCTGGCCCTGCGCAGCACCGACGAAAAACTGACCCGCTTCGCCCAGGGTGGCTGGGGGCACTAGGCTGGAAATCTAAACGCCTACCGCAGAGAAGGGCAAAAGGTCTTTAGCCACAAAGAACACAAAGGGCGCAAAGAAAAAACGGAAGGGAAGCGGAGGAAGGCGGAGGCGCAGAGGAGAGCGGAGAACTGCTTGGCGCCTTGGCACCCTTATCCCCGTCAACGCTCTTGTCCCTGGCTCCTCGGTGAGGCACTAGCTCTGGGGCCAGGTGTGGTCCTTGAAGGCGGCGCGCAGTTTCAGCTTCTGGATCTTGCCGGTAGCGGTGTGGGGGAGCTCCGGCAGGAACACCACGTCGTTGGGGATCTGCCAGCGGGGGATCTTGCCCTCGTAGAAGGTCAGCAGCTCCTCCCGGGTGGCCGTGGCGCCGGGCTTCAGCACCACAGTGAGCAGGGGCCGCTCCCCCCACTGCGGGTGGGCGACGGAGATCACTGCGGCCTGGTACACCGCCGGGTGCGCCACAGCGAGGTTCTCCAGGGCGATGGAGCTGATCCACTCGCCGCCGGACTTGATGACATCCTTGCTGCGGTCGGTGATGAGCATGTAGCCGTCCGCATCAATGGTGGCCACATCGCCGGTGGGGAACCAGCCATCGTGGAGCGGATCGTGGGTCTGGCCAAAGTAGCGGTTGATGACCCAGTGCCCGCGCACCTCCAAGTCGCCGAAGGCCACGCCGTCCCAGGGCAGGTCCTTGCCATCCCCATCCACGATGCGCATGTCGATGCCGTAGATGACCTTGCCCTGGCGGGCCAGGAGGGCGCGGCGGTCCGCTTCGGGCAGGTCCAGGTGCTTGGAGCGCAGCCGGGAGAGGGTGCCCAGAGGTGACAGCTCCGTCATACCCCAGGCGTGCACCACCTCCACGCCGTAGTCGTCCTCGAAGGTCTGGATCATGGAGGCCGGGCAGGCGGCGCCGCCGATGACCGTTGACTTGAAGGAAGAGAACTTCAGGCCGTTGGTCTGGACATGGTTGAGCAGGCCCAGCCACACGGTGGGCACCCCGGCGCTGAAGGTCACCTGCTCCGCTTCCATGAGCTCGTAGAGCGACTTTCCGTCCAGGAAGGGCCCGGGGAATACGACTTTGCAGCCCACCATGGCCATGGTGTACGGCAGGCCCCACGCGTTCACATGGAACATGGGCACCACTGGTAGCACGGCGTCGGTGGCGCGGACATTCATGGAGTCGGGCAGGGCGGAGGCGAAGCTGTGGAGCAGGGTGGAGCGGTGCGTGTACACCGCACCCTTGGGATCGCCCGTGGTGCCGGAGGTGTAGCAGATGCTGGAGGCGGTGTTCTCGTCGAAGGTGGGCCAGGTGTAGTCGCCGACCTCTGCTGCCACCAGGTCCTCATAGCAGAGCAGGTTTGGGATCGTGGTCTCGGCGGGCATGCGGTCCCGGTCCGCCATGAGGACGAAGTGCTTCACCTGCGGGCAGTCCGCGGCGATCTTCTCGACGAGGGGCAGCAGGTTCAGGTCGAAGCAGAGCACGCGGTCCGCAGCGTCGTTGATGATCCAGGCGATCTGCTGGGGGAAGAGACGCGGGTTCACGGTGTGGCAGACCAGGCCGCTGCCGGAGGTGGCGTAGTAGATCTCCAGGTGGCGGTAGCCGTTCCAGGCCAGGGTGCCCACCCGATCCCCGGGCTGGCAGCCCAGGCGCGCCAGGGCCTGGGCCAGCTTGCGAGAGCGCAGCTCGGCCTCGGCCCAGGTGGTGCGGTGGAGGTCGCCCTCCACCCGCCGGGACACGATCTCCGTGTCGCCGCTGTGGCGCGCCGCATGGGTGATCAGGTGGGAGATCAGCAGCGGGATCCGCATCATCTGACCGGCCAGCAGGCTCATGGGGGACTCCGGGGGTAGGGGTTTACCGGATTGTGCCCATTCATGATCCAGGGGTCAACATGGGCCAAGCACCCTACTCCCGGGCGCCCTTGCGGATGCGGTCCATCTCGCGCTTCTGCTCGCGCTGCTTCAGGGCTTCGCGCTTGTCGCCCACGGCCTTGCCTTCGGCGAGGGCGATGCGCACCTTGATCTTCCCCTTGTCGTTCAGGTAGATGGCCAGCGGGATGATGGTCAGGCCCTTGCGCACCACCTTGCCGATGAGCTTGGCGATCTCGACCTTGTGCAGCAGCAGCTTCCGGGCCCGCAGGGGGTCGTGGTTGGCGTCGGTCCCAAACTTATAGGGGGAGATGTTGGCTTGCTTGAGCCAGAGCTCCCCGTTGGCGGTGTCCACGTAGGCGTCCTGGAGCTGACCCAGGCCCGCCCGCAGGGACTTGACCTCGGTCCCCACCAGGGCGATCCCCGCCTCCCACGTGTCGAGGACGTGGTAGTCGTGGAAGGCCTTGCGGTTGCGGACGAGATCCTCACTCATCCCAACAGTCTACCCGCCCGGTAGACTCAACCTTTGAGGTATGCCCATGTTGCAGAAGCTGCTCGCCCCCATCGTCGCCTGGATGGTCGCCGTCATGGCCGCCATGGGCCCCCTGGGCGTCATGCTGCTCATGGCCATCGAGAGCGCCTGCATCCCGCTGCCCAGCGAGGTGATCATGCCCTTCGCCGGGTATCTCGCCTTCAAGGGGCAGCTCACCTTCTTCGGCCTGGGCGCGGATAACCCCGTGGCGCAGATCTGGATCGCGGGCGTCTTCGGCGCCCTGGGCTGCAACCTGGGCAGCATCCCCGCCTACGAGGTGGGCGCCTGGGGCGGCCGCCGGGCCGTGGAGAAGTACGGCCGCTATATCTGGCTCCACACGGGCCACCTGGACCAGGCCGAGCGCTTCTTCGCCCGCTTCGGCACCTGGGCCATCTTCATCGGCCGCCTGCTGCCGGTGGTTCGCACCTTCATCGCCCTGCCTGCCGGCATCGCCAAGATGGACCGCACCCGGTTCCACCTGTACACCTTCGCGGGCAGCCTGCCCTGGTGCCTGGGCCTGGCCTGGGTGGGCTACAAGCTGGGCGAGAAGTGGAACACCCTGGGTGCCTACTTCCACAAGCTGGACGCCGTCATCGCCGTGGTGCTCCTGGCCGGCGTCGCGTGGTTTGTGTACGACCACGTGAAGAACCGTCAGAAGGATTGTTGAATCCTGTTAATCCCTTCGAATCCTGTTAATCCTGTCCCGCTTTTCCCTGCAGACTTCACGGCACCAGGAACAGCGCCGCAGCCCCGGCCAGGGCCAGCAGGGTGCCGAGCACGGCGTGGCCGCCGACCTTCTCCTTGAAGACGAAGTGCGACACCGGCAGCAGCAGCACGGGCGAGAGTGACATCAGTGTCGCCGCCACGCCCATGGGCGCTTTAGCGATGGCGATGAGGGAGAGCACCACCCCCAGCACCGGTCCCGTGAGGGCGCCCAGGCCAATGAAGGCCGCGGCCCGGCCGTCCCGCAGGGCGCCCAGGGTGCCGCGCAGGCGGCCGGTGGCGGTGAAGTAGAGGAGCAGGGCCGCGAGGCCCGCAGTCACCCGGATCAGGTTGGCCGACAGGGGTGGGAACGAACCGGCCAGACCGTACTTGCTGAAGAGCAGGCCCAGGGACTGTCCCAGGGCGCCGCCCATGCCCAGCAGGACGCCCCGCCAGAGGTGGGGGTGGGCCTCGCCCTCGCCCCCGTCCCACACCACCCAGGCCACGCCTCCCAGGGTGGCGGCCATGGCCGCCAGATGCGCCGGTCCCAGGCTCTGCCCCAGGAAGGCCCAGGCCAGCAGGGTGCTGAAGATGGGCGAGAGGGTCATGAGCAGCATGGCCAGGCGGGCGCCGATGAGCACGAAGGCCTCGAACAGCGCCGCATCGCCGAGGGCGAAGCCGATGAAGCCCGACAGGCCCAGCCAGCCCAGACGCACCCCGCCGGCCTGGTACGGAAACAGCGTGCCGTAGAGGGCGAGGTGCAGCAGCAGCAGCGTGCCCCAGGCCATGAGCAGGCGGCTCAGGTTGACGGAGGCCGAGCCCACCCGGCGGCCGGCCACCATGAAGCAGACGGAGTTCAGCGACCAGCAGAGCGAGGTCAGGAGGGCGGCGGCTTCCCCGGCGTGGTTCAAACGAACAGCTCCAGGATCCCATTGCTCATGAGCATGCCCCGAGCCGTGAGGCGCACCTGATCGCCGTCCCAGGCCACCAGACCCTCCTGGGCCAGGGCCTTCAGACGGGTCTCCCAGGCGTCCACGAGGGGGCTGAGGTTCAAGGCTGCACCCTGGGCCCGCAGTTGGTTCCAGGCGATGCCCCGGTGCATGCGCAGGCCCAGCAGGGGCACCTCCGCCAGGGCTTCTGCCGGGTCCAGGTCCTGCAGGTCCAGAGCGCCCCGGCCCTCCACCCAGGCAGGGATCACGCTGGTCTGGGTCCAGCGCAGCTCTCCCAGGTGGGAGGCGGCGGCGGGGCCCAGGCCCAGGTAGGGGCGGCGCTCCCAGTAGCGGGTGTTGTGGATGGCCATGCCGCCGGGGCGGGCGTAGTTGCTGATCTCGTAGGGCGCCAGGCCCAGGGTCGGTAGCTCTACCTGGAGGCTCTCGAAGGCATCGGCCACAGCGTCCTCGGAGGGCAGGGTCAGGCGGCCCGCAGCGATCTCGGCCCGCAGGGGGCAGGCCTTGTCCAGGTCCAGCAGGTAGACGCTGAGGTGGTCGATGCCGGTGTCGGCGAGGGTGCGGGCATCCTCCAGCACCTTGGCCAGGGACTGGCCGGGAATGCCCACCATGAGGTCGGCGCTGCGCCGCTGGAAGCCCGCCTGCCGCGCCAGGTCCAGGGCCGCCAGGGCCTCGGTTGCACTGTGGATGCGCCCCAGGCGGGCCAGCAGCTCATCGTCGAGGGCCTGCACGCCCAGGCTGATGCGGTCCCAACCCTGGCTGCGGGCGGCCTGGAGCCAGCCCAGGTCCACGGTGCCCGGGTTGGCCTCCAGGGTGGCCTCCACCAGCGGGGAGAGGTCGAAGGCCGCGCCCAGGGCAGCGGTAAGGGCGGTCAGCTCCGCCTGGCTCAGGAGGGAGGGGGTGCCGCCGCCCAGGTAGAGGGTGTCCACGGCGGGGTGGCCCAGGGCCTCCCCCCAGGCGGCGACGTCGGCCAGCAGGCGCTGCACCGTGGCGGTCTGGAGGGTCCGGTCCCGCGTGGTGGTGAAGGAGCAGTAGGTGCACCGATCCACACAGAAGGGCACGTGCAGGTAGAGGCCCAGAGGCTCTGCCTGTGCCGCAGTCCGGAGGCGGGGCAGGTGGCCCCGGAGGTCAGGGTGCAACCATCACCTGCAGGAAGTCTCGGCGCAGACGCTCGACCTCCCCGGGAAAGTGCCAGGGAGGCTGGGCGGGGCTGGCGGCCCGCTCCAGGTCGGCATAGCGCTGCCGGAGGCGGAGGCGCTCGGCCGCCGGCAGGGGCCGGCCCAGGCCGGTGTGCACTTCGAGGCGCTGGAGGTTCTGGCGCAGGTGGGCGGCCTGGGGGCGGTAGAGGAAGGTGGCCAGCAGCACCTGGCCCAGGGCGAGGCCCGCGACCAGGAAGCCCGCCAGGGCCGGGAGCCGCAGGGGCGCCCGGAGGCCCAGGGCCACCCACCAGCCGATGAGGCCCATGAGGGCCAGACCCAGGATGGGGGCGGTGCCAAGGGCCCACAGGCCCCGGCCCCAGAGGCTGTCATCGAAGAGCGAGCCGACGGTGGCGTCCAGGGTGCGCTGGTCCCCGGCCGAGCGCGCCCGGGCCAGGTGCTGATCGAGGGCACTCCAGGCCTCCCGCTGGGCGGGGGACAGGGAGGGGTCCGGCGGGGCTTCCGAGACAGGCGGAAGGGGCGACAGCTCCGGCGGGGCCGCCTTGCCGTTTTCAATCCCCGAGGCTGAGGGTGGCTTCAGGACCTCGGCCCCGGGTGGGGGCGGGGTGTTGGTGATGTGGGTCCGGCCAGCGGCGTCCCGCCACGCATGGGTGCGGGGGGTGGGCTGGGCCAGGAGGGCCAGGGCCAGAAGACCTGCAGCGAGGGCCACGGGGCGGCTCAGAAGTGGGTGTCCAGGGCCTCGCACCAGAAGTGGTAGACCATCTGGTGGACTTCCTGGATGCGGGCCGTGACGGTGGAGGGCACCACGAGGGCGTCGTCCATGAGGTCGGCGAGGCGACCGCCATCCCGGCCCAGGAGGCCGAGGGTGCGGATCCCCAGCTCCTTGGCCGAGGCCACGGCCCGGATGACGTTGGTGCTGTTGCCGCTGGTGCTGATGCCGATGAGCAGGTCCCCCGGGCGGCCCAGGGCCTCCACCTGCCGGGAGAACACCTGGTCGAAGCCGTAGTCATTGCCGATGGCCGTGAGGGCTGAGGTGTCCGTGGTGAGGGCGATGCCCGCCAGGGCCCGCCGCTCCTTCACGTAGCGGCCGCTCAGCTCGGCGGCCAGGTGCTGGGCGTCGGCGGCGCTGCCCCCGTTGCCGCACACCAGGATGCGAGCCCCGCGCCGCAGGCGCTCAGCCATGTCATCGGCCTGGGCCACGATGCGGTCCACCTCTCGGTCGAAGAAGGACTGCTTCAGCTCGACGGAAGCCTGGACATGCTGGAGGAGGGTCTGACGCATGGGGTAATTGTGACAGGAATCCCCGGCCGCATTCCCTGGCTCCAGTGGCACACTGCTGGCATCGTCATCTTCTGACATTTTGGTGTGGGATCCATGGACTGGCTGGCCTTCAAGCATGCGTTCCTTTCCCACCTTCCGGTGGCGGTTGGCCTGCTCCTGCCCTTGGCCCTGGTGGCGGCGCAGCGCCCGGGACGGGGCATTCGTGCCTGGTGGACCGTGGCTCGGTACTTGGGCTGGGCGGGCCTGGTGGGCCTCCTGACCTCCCTGGCCACGGGCTACCTGCAGATGCGCCACCTGGGCCTGCTGCCCCCTAACCGACTCCTGCCGTCCCTGGCTCCGAGCGCCTGGGGCCCGCTGACCTGGCACCTTACCGTGGCCCTGGCGGGCCTCGTTGTCGGGGCCGCTGCGCTCTGGGCCATGACCCGGCCCCGCAAGGAGTATCAGAGCCTTGGCCTCCCGAGCCTGGCCCTGGGCTTGGCGTGGTCGGCCCTCCTGGTCTTGGCCGGGGACTCCGGCCATGGCCTGGCCCATGCCAAGGCCCGGGTGGTCCCGGCCCCCCAGGCGGTCCTGCCTGCGGCTGTGGCGCCGGTGGTGGTGCGCCCACCCACTGCGCCGCCTTCCCCGGAGGCCTCGGTGCTGGCTCGGGCCCTGGACTTCGCCGCTCTGGAACCCCTCCACCCAGACCCCGTAAAGTCCGTTGCTCACGGTGGGCGCTGGGTCCGCTCCTGGGTCAGTGCCGAGGCCGCCGGGGCCTACCGGGTTGGTGCACCCCTGCCGACCGGCGCCTTGGTGGTGCTCAGCTCCGTGGAGGATCGCTGGGGCCGCCCCGGTCCTGAGGTGGGCCCCCTCTATGTGCTCGAGATGAAGGCCTCAGGCCCCGCCCTGTCGTTCTACTGGGCCCGCATCCCCGAGGCCCGGCGCAAGGACTTCGAAGGCGAGGCCCGGGCCTGGTGGCCCAGCGGGCATCCCCGCCTGGAAGGCTGCCTCACCTGTCATCCCGACGGCATGGCGGACATCGCTCGCCGCAGCCGCTGGCGGCCTGCGCGGAACGCCGGCTGAGCTGGGCCGTTCAAGAGCAACAGCGGAACCGCAGAGTGCGCAGATTGGCGCAGATCGGTGCCCCAACAGGGAGTTGCTGTTCAGGGGCCTCCCAACTCCAAGCACGCGACTGCAGTTATCCCCGTTCATCCCTTTGATCCCGTCAAAAAGCACTTGAAACAGGGATGAAGGGGATGAAGGGGATAACAGCGACAGCGCTTTCCTACCGCTAATCCAGCGTGAACTCGCCGCTGTCAATGACGGTGAGCTCGTTGGGCAGGAAGCGGACGTTGTAGCCCTTCTCCTTCAGCAGGTGGTAGGCCAGCTCGGCGCGGGTGCCGGTGGAGCAGTGGCAGACCAGGGGGCGATCCTTGGGCAGCTCCGCCAGGCGGGCCAGCAGCTGGGGCTCGGGGATGATGAGGGCACCCTTGATGACCCCGTTCTTGGTCTCATCGAGGTTGCGCACATCCAGGATCACCACGCCGCGGGTGGCCGGTGCGGCCTCAGCCAGCTTGGTGAACTCCACGCCGGAGATGGAGCCCGGACGGGGCTTGGGCACGAAGGTGGCCTGAGCCGCCAGGGTGCCGGTCTCCACGGGCAGGCCTGCCGCCTGCCAGGCTTTGAAGCCGCCGGAGAGCACGTTCACGCCGACGTAGCCCGCCTTAACCAGTTCTGCAGCGACAGTCTTGGCGGCGGCGCCACCCAGCTCATCCACCACCACCACGGGAGGCTTCAGCTTCGCCGAGGGGAAGGTCTTGAGGAGGTCAGCCACCTTCGCCGGGTCGACGGCCACGGCGCCCTTGAGGGAGCCCTTGGCGGCGTCGGCAGAGGGGCGGGCATCCAGAACCACGTGGGGTGTCTGGGTGTCCCAGTAGGCGGTCTTCAGCGAGGTGGGGCTCAGCACGCCCGCTGCCTTCTTGCCCCAGGCGGGCATGCCATCGATGAACACCTTCACATTGGTGTAGCCCAGCTTCCGGGCCTTGGCCAGGGAGCCGGGGCTCATGTTGCAGGTCTTCCCGCTGCAGTAGAAGATCACCAGCGCACCCTTGTCCGCTGGCAGCTTGTCGATGTTCTTGTCGAAGGCGGGGAAGGGCAGGTTCACGGCGGTGGGAATGGCGCCCTCCATGAAGCGCGGCGCGGGGCGGGAGTCATAGAGGAAGTACTTGCTCTTTTCGGAGCCCAGGGCCACCAGCTTCTGGATGTCCTCGAGGGTCGCCGTCTCATGGGCTGCCAGCTTGACTGGGGGCTTCACGGCCACCAGGGTGACAGTCTTGATGCCGTCCTTCTCGGAGTACTCAACGCGAACCTCGTGGCCCTTGGCGATGCCCTTGAGGGTGGCCTCGGTGGTCGCGGCGGGCTCCGGGCTGAGGATCTTCAGCGTGGTCTTGTCGTAGCGAAGGACCTCCGTGCGGTCGTCCAGGCGCAGCTGCAGCGAGTTGTTCAGCGTGACCAGGGTGTCGAAGTAGCCCCGGAGCTGGTTGGCGTCCGTGGTGTGGCAGGTGGTGCAGATCTTTGCAGCGGCGGGCTTGGGCGGCGCATCGGCGGCGCTCAGGGCCAGGCAGGCCGCAGCAAGGAGGGCAGGGATGACGGTCAGGCGGCTCATGGGGACTCCCAAAGAAAGGTGCCACCCGGAGTCTATGATTGATTACCTATATATCAAGAAGGTTGTGACGCAGGTCTACAGCCACTCTAGTGGAGACTTTATGCCCCCTTTAGGGCCGCTATGAATGAATTTCTGCGGGCCGTGAAATTCCGCTTTCCGGTTCACTCGCCTGCAGCGAAGACTTCCCGAGGCTTGCCGGCACCTCGGTCGGGGCCAACAATTCCTTCTTCTTCCATCCGATCAATGATGCGGGCGGCGCGGCCGTAGCCCAGGTTGAGCTTGCGCTGGAGGAGGCTGGTGCTGGCCTTCCGCTCGCGGGTCACCACGGCCACAGCCCGCTGATAGATGTCGTCGGCACCGTTGAGCTCGGCCTCGTCGAAGAGGGCCGTTTCCTCCTCGGCTTCCATAGCGCTGATGAGGGCCTGGTTGTAGTCCGGGCGGCCCCGCTCCCGCAGCCAGTTCACCAGGCGCAGGGTCTCCTCCTCGCTGATGAAGGGCGCATGGAGGCGGCGGGGATGGCTGGCCCCGTTGGCCAGGAAGAGGGCATCGCCGGCGCCCAGGAGCTGCTCGCCGCCGCCGGAGTCCAGGATGGTGCGGCTATCGATCTTGGTGCGCACCCGGTAGCTGAGGCGGCTGGGCAGGTTGGCCTTGATGACGCCGGTGACCACATCAACGCTGGGGCGCTGGGTGGCGAGGATGAGGTGGATGCCGACGGCACGAGCCTTCTGGGCGATGCGCCCGATGCTGTCTTCGACCTCGCTGCGGGCCACCATCATGAGGTCCGCCAGCTCATCGATGACCACCAGCACGTAGGGCAGCGGCTCGAGCAGGGAGGGGCGGTCGGGCCAGCGCGGATTCGGCGTACGGTCAGAGAGGTCGAAGGTGCCCCCGGAGGCCAGGATCTTGGCGTTGAAGTTCTCCAGGTTCTTGACGCTGAGCAGGGCCAGGCGGCGGTAGCGGTCCTCCATCTGGGCCACGACCCACTTCAGCACGCGCCCCGCTTCCTTCATGTCCGTGACCACCGGGGCCCAGAGGTGCGGGATGTCCTCGTAGAGGCCCAGCTCCACCATCTTGGGATCCACCAGGATGAGCTTCACCTCGCTGGGCAGGGCCCGCACGAGGCAGCTGCAGATCATGGCGTTCACGCCCACGCTCTTGCCGCTGCCGGTGCTGCCGCCAATGAGCAGGTGGGGCATCTTGTTGAGGTCCGTGACCACGGGCCGGCCGGAGATGTCCTTGCCCAGCGCCAGCTGCAGCAGGCCCGGCGCATCCCGGAAGGCCGGACTGTCGATGACCTCGCGGAAGGTGATGATCTCGCGCTTGGGGTTGGGCACCTCGATGCCCACCAGGTTTTTCCCGGGGATGCGATCCATGCGCACCGCCTCGGCCTGCAGGGCCAGGGCCAAGTCCTCTTCCATGCCCAGGATGCGGGACAGGGGGATGCCGGGGTCGGGCTGGAACTCGAAGACCGTGACCACCGGTCCGGGCTGCATGCCCGTGATGATCCCCTTGATCTTGAACTCGGACAGCTTCTGTCCAATCTTCTCCCGGATCTCCTCGAGCAGCGCCATGTCGGCCTTGGCGTGCTGCTTGGGGGGATCGAAGAGGCGGCGGGGTGGCAGGGAATCCCGCTCGGTGATGGAGAGGCGGGGCACCTCCGGTGGGAAGGGGGGGAGCGGACCCCGGGGCGTGGCGTCGGACATGGGCAGGGGAAGCTGCACGATCTCCCGGCCGAAGCGGTCCCGACCCACCAGGGCCTTCGCCACCGTGGGCTTCGGGACGGGTGGCGGCGGAGCGGTGGCCAGCATGCTGGTGCGGAAGGTGCCCGGTGCAGCTGCGGTCACGGGGCCTGTGGCTTCCGGGGCCTGCGCGTCGATGATGGCAGTGCTGGCATCGAGGTTGAGGGAGTGGATGAGGGGCAGCCGGTCTTCCGGGACAGGCACGGGCTTTCGCTTGCGGGCCTCTGCCGACTGGCGCTCCGCCTGCGCCAGGGCCCCGTTCTGGGCATCCAGCTTCCGGTCGCGCTCGGCCAGGGCCAGCAGGCCTTCGGCATCCTGGGCATCGAGGTCAGGGACCTGGGAGGTGCTGCGCAGGAAGGGCCGCTTCACCATGGTGAGGAAGCGCTGCAGGCCGTCCGCCGGCAGGGGCCGGATGAAGATGGCCGTCTCTCCGAACCAGCGGGTGAGGAGGACGCCGATGGCGCGGGTGATGGAGGGAGCCAGGACCAGGGCGCAGGCGACCACCGCCAGCGTCAACAGCAGCGGCAAACCGACGGGCCCGAGGAAGCGGCGCAAGGAAGGCCAGAGGGCGCTGCCCAGCCAACCGCCCCACCGCAGCTGCAAGGTGCCGGCCTCGGGAAGCCCCGTCCAGACACGGTTCCCGAAGGCTCCGAGGGCGGTCCAGACGCAGAAGGCGAGCACCGCCCAGGCCACGCGCCCAGACCAGCGGCGACCCTCCCGGGGCCAGGCCTCCCACAGGAGGTAGGGGGGCACGAGCCAGCCGCCGAGGCCGATGAGGGTCTGCAGCAGGCCAGCCAGGGTGGCACCCACGGTGCCGCAGAGGTTCTGCACCGCCGCCACCGCCGAGCCCTGGGTGAAGGGATGGGGATCCAGGGGATGGAAGCTGCCGAGGGAGAGGAGGAGTACCAGGGCGGTGAAACCCAGTGCTGTCCTGATCATCCAGCGGCCGATTCCCTGCAACGAACCTCCCGGGTGTCCTGGCTACAGTGTAGCCCAGCCGCAGGCAGCTAGCGGCCCTTGGGAGGCGGTGTGCCGAGAAGCCCCACGCGCTGGCGGGCATCCCAGGCGGGCTTGCCGAGGTCGCGCACGAAGTCACCGGCGGTGACGAAGGTCCAGCCCTCCTTCAGGGCCCGGTCCATGAAGGCGCCCAGACCCTCCGAGGGACGATCTCCGTCGCTGCGCTCCGAGCCCAGGTGCATCAGCACGATGAGGCCGTCCCCGTCCTTGTCGAGGCGCTTTCGCAGGCGCTCCAGAATGGCCTCCCCGCTGCGGTAGAGGTTCCGCTCCCGGCGGGTGGCCCAGTCCAGGGTGTCGGCGCCTTCGCTCCAACCCACATGGCGGTAGCCCACCTCCTCGGCCCAGCGCCGGAGCTCCGCCGTGTGCTCGCCATAGGGGGCCCGCCAGAGGGGATCCATGGGGCGGCCCAGAAGGCGCAGCAGGGCGGCGTCGGCGTCCAGCAGCTGCTGCTGGAACCGCTCCCTGGTCCACTTGGGGTCGCGCTTCATGCCCGGGGCGAAGTGGGGGTGGTTCAAGGTGTGGTTGCCCAGCTCGTGGCCCTCGGCGGCCATGCGGCGCACCAGGGCGGGCTGGCGCTGGATGAAGGCCCCCGTGAGGAAGAAGGTGGACCGGACCCTGCGGGCCTTGAGGAGGTCCAGGATCTGGGCCGCGACTTCGGCATTGGAGCCACCGTCGAAGCTCAGCAGGAGCCGCTTGCGGCCCGTGGGCCCCCGGGTGAGGTTGAGGGCCTCGCCGGCTCCGGGCCAGGCGTGCACCTGGGTCTGGAGCGGCGGCTGGGCCTGGGGTGGCCGAGCCGGCAGGGTCTCCATGAGGTTCGGTGCTGCGGTGCTGCGGCGGGCGGTGGGGGCCATCTCCGGGGCGCCGGTGGCGGCCACCCGGCGGCCTGGCAGGGGGGCCAGGTGGGCGCTCGGCAGGCTGGTCTCGGTCTGCGCCCAGGCGGGTAGTGTGGGCGCGGCGGAGCGGGTGGCAGGTGCCTGGTCCGTGCGAGGCAGGGGCAGGGGCTTGCGCTCGGGTAGGGGCTGGACCGGGGCGCTGGGCAGGAAGGCCTCCGCCCGGGCCCGTGCGGGCGGCAGAGGCGGTGCAGGCCGGGTCGCAGGCGCCTGGTCCGTGCGGGGCAGGGTCTGAGGTGTCCGCGCAGACAGGGGCTGCACGGGGGTGCTGGGCAGGAAGGTCTCCGCTCGGGCCCGGGCGGGCGGCAGGGACGGCGCGGGCCGGGTTGGAGGGGCTTGGTCCGTGCGGGGCAGGGTCTGGGGTGTGCGCGCGGACAGAGGCTGCACGGGGGCGCTGGGCAGGAAGGTCTCCGCCCGGGCCCGGGCGGGCGGCGGGGGCGGTACCGGCCGGATTGGGGGGGCCTGGTCCGTGCGGGGCAGGGTCTGAGGCTTCCGCTCAGGCAGGGGCGGCACGGGGGTGCTGGGGAGACGGGCCTCGGTCCGGGTGCTGGGGGGCGGTGGGGGCGGTGCCGGAGGGACCGGTTTCGGTGCAGACGCAGACGGCTTCGGGGTGGCCCCGGGCGGGGTGGTGGCAAAGGTGAAGCGGGCCAGCTCCACGCCTTCCCCCGTCAGCAGGACGGCTGTCTGTCCCTCCGGTGGTCGCAGGAACTCCCACCGCACCGGGCCCAGCTCGGCAAACCGGCGCTCCCGGATGGAGGATCCCTCCAGGCGCAGCTCTGTGTCCCGGTCCACCTCCCCTTCGATGACGGCCCAGCTGCCCAAGGGGTGCCAGGTCCAGGGGGTCAGGGTCGGGGCCGGCGCCACCGCAGAGGGGGCCTTGGGCTCCGGGGCCTGCTCTCTTCCGCAGGCAGCCAGGAGCAGCAGCAGGAGGGTGGCGGCACGGACCTTCACGGCGCTCCGGTGCGGCGGCACAGGGCCCAGTAGTTGGCCTTCTCCCGCACCTTCACCGCGGTGGGCTGCAGGACGGCTGCCTGCAGGTGCAAGAAGGCGGACTCCGCCAGCACCTCGGCGGTGGGGTTGCGCCCCGCCAGGGCCGGCAGGTCGTTGAGCAGGCGGTAGTCCAGGCCAGCCACCCAGGCGTCGAGGGCTGCAGCGAAGGGGGCTTCCCCGGCCGGGTCCACCAGGGCCACGGTGGCCTCCACCTCCCAGTTATGCCCGTGCCGGTCCTCCTGGAACCCCGGCAGGTCATGGAAGTGGTCGGCCACAAAGCGGCGGCGCAGGGAGAGGGTGAATGGCATGGGGGGACAGTATAGCTTTTTGCTGTCGGCTATCAGCTATCAGCTGACAGCCATTTGCCCTTACCCCAGCTCCGCCCGCAGCGCACCCAGGTAGGCCAGCATGGCGGCCTGGCGGTCGGCGGCTCGGTGGCGACCGGCGGTGGTCTTCATGCCCTCGGCCAGCTTGAGGAGCTTGCGCTCGAAGTGATCCAGGCTCCAGGCCTTGTCGTCCAGGCTACGATCCTCCGCCCAGGGATCCTCCGGGTGCCAGAGGCCAGCGCCGAAGCTGGCTCCGGTGGCAAAGACCCGGGCCACACCCACGGCACCCAGGGCCTCCAGGCGGTCCGCATCCTGGACCACCTCAGCCTCCAGGCTGGCGGGTGCGCCCCCGCCGCTCCAGCTGTGGGTGGCCACAGCCGCCGCCACCTGGTCGGCCAGGGCCTCCAGGCCCGGGGTCTCCCGGCACCAGCGGGGCACCAGGTCCGCCGCCATCTGGGCTGTCTGGGGGGACTCTGGGTGGTTCTTGGGGCGGTAGACGAGGTCGTGCAGGAGCGCCGCTGCCACGCAAACCTGGGGATTGGCACCCTCCTCCCGGGCCATGGCATGGGCCAGGTGGGCCACTCGCAGGATGTGCCCCAGGTCGTGGGCCGAGTCCCGCGGGAAGGGCTCTTCGGCGAAGTGGGTGCGGAGGCGGGCCACCAGGGTCTGGAACCAGGGGAAACCGGGCGTTTCGGGCATCGTTCCAGGCTAGGGCATGGTCCGCCCCGGCGGAAGGCGCAGATCGTCATACCATGGAGGGTTCCGGCCCGGAGGCCCCATGCGCATGCTCTTGACCCTTGCCCTCAGCCTCTGCAGCGCAGTGGCGGGCTGGGCCCAGCGGGCGGACACCAACTTCGATCCCACCAGGGATGTGGGTCTGCGCTATGAGAAGGGGGCGGTGGTGGTCGGTGTGCCGCCGGGCGCCCACCTCAAGGCCTCCTTCATGGCCGTGGCCAAGCAAGGCGGTCCCGGCACCCTCAAGGTCGGCCCGCTGCCCCCGACCCCAGATCAGGACGAGCTGGGTGACGGCATCTGGCATGGCCAGGTGAAGATCCCCCTGCAGGGCACCGGCCTCAGTGGCACCGTGACCCTCGCCGTGACCTACCAGCCCTGCACCGAGGGTGAGGGTGGGGTCTGCTACCCGCCGACGACGCGGACGCTGGCGGTGAAGGCGGGGGAGATTCCTGCGGTAAAACCGGCGGAGGGCGCGCCGGTTTTACCGATGGGAAAAGCCACGGAAGGGGTGAAGGTCGAGGCGGCTCCAATTGTGCCGCTCCCTGTGGCGGTGGCACCGTCCACCCCGGCACCTGCACCGGAGCGATCCGGACTGATGCTGTCCCTCTTGCTGGTCTTCCTGGCGGGCATGGGGGCTTCGCTGACGCCCTGCGTGTTCCCGATGATCCCCATCACCATGGCCATCATCGGCGCCAAGGGCGGGGGTAAGGCCAAGGGCTTCGCGCTCTCCGGCACGCTGGTGCTGGGCATGGCGGTGACCTACACGACCCTGGGCGTGTTGGCCGCTCGCAGCGGCGCCGCCTTCGGGGCCTTTGCGCAGAAGCCGGGCTTCCTGATCCCGGTCTCCCTGCTCTTCGCGGTCTTTGCCGTGTCCCTCTTCGGCGCCTTCGAGATCGCCCTGCCCTCGGGTCTGGCGGCCAAGCTCCAGGGGGATGGCACCCGCAAGGGCTTCGGCGGGGCCTTCCTCATGGGCCTGGCGCTGGGGCCGCTGTCAGCGCCTTGCGTGGGACCCGTCATCGGGGCCGTGCTGGTGGCCATCGCCCAGCAGGGAGATGTCTGGCTGGGGGGCCTCCAGCTCTTCGTCTTCGCCCTGGGCATGGGGGTGCTGTTCCTGGTGGTGGGCACCTTCTCGGCGGCGCTGCCCCGCAGTGGTGACTGGCTCACCCGCTTCAAGCAGGGCATGGGCCTGGTGGTGCTGGGCTTTGCCGCCTGGAACGTGCGCCTGGTGGTCCCGGAGTGGACGAACTTCGCCCTGTGGTCCGCAGTCCTCCTCACCGGTGCGGCGGTCTTCGGTGCCTTCGAGTCCGCTGCCGGATTGGTGGCTCAGCTCCGCCGGGGTGCGGCAGTCTTGTTGCTGGTTCTGGCCGTCCTCCTGGGCATCCGCGCCACCGAAGCCGCTCTCAGCATCACCCTCCTAGGCACTTCCAACAGCCGAATCGCCGACGGCGATTCTGCTAATAAGGGCTGGCTCGAGCAGGACCTCGAAGCCGCCCTCGTCAAGGCCAAGGCCGAGGGCAAGGTGGTGCTGGTGGACATCTACGCCGACTGGTGCGCCCAGTGCAAAGAGCTGGACGAGAAGACCTGGCCGGACGCTTCCGTGCAGGCCTGGATCAGAGCCAATGCCGTGGCCATCCGCATCGACACCGATGCCAAGCGCAAGGACCTGGCGACCAAGCTGCAGATCCGCAGCTACCCCACCGTGCTCCTGCTGGATGCCGAAGGGCGGGAGCTGCGGCGCATCCTGGGGTTCCAGAAGCCCGGGACCATGAAGGCCTGGCTGGAAGGGAAGTAGCCCAGCCTCACCAACAGCACTGCCAAGGTCTTCCGAGCTGCCCCCGGCCCGGGGTTTCGGGTTCGTAGCTTGGGCTGGTTTGTGGCATTGTTTATAGGTCTATCCCCTTTCTATTTCCCACCCTCTGCCCACCCGGCACCGGTCCTTCAGGAGACGCTCCCATGCGGTCACCCCAGTCCCCAGCCCCGGCCACCCCGCCCGCCCCCAAGGTCTTTCGCCAGGAGCTCTCCCCCATCCACTTCATGGAGCGGGCGGGCGAGATCTTTGCGGACCGGACCTCGGTGACGGATGGGGACCGCCGCTTTACTTGGCGCGAGACCCGCGCCCGGACCCGGCGCTTGGCCTCTGCCCTGCGGGCGGATGACCTGAAGAAGGGCGACCGCATCGCCTTCCTCGCCTTCAACTCGGAGCCGCTCCTCATCGCCCACACCGCCATCCCCCTCGCCGGGGGCGTGCTGGTGGCCATCAACACCCGCCTGAACCAGGACGAGGTGGCCTACATCATCGAGCACTGCGGCGCCACGAAGGTCTTCGTGTCCCCGGAGCTGCTGCCCACGCTGGCCCTGGTGCCCCCGACCATCCAGCGGGTGGTGCTGGGACCTGACTTCGAGGCCCTGCTGGCCAAGGGCTCCGAGGAGCCCGTGGCGCTGGTGCTGGAGAGCGAGGACGAGCCCATCACCATCAACTACACATCGGGTACCACCGGCCGGCCCAAGGGCGTGGTCTACCACCACCGGGGTGCCTACCTGAATGCCCTGGCCATGATCATCGACCACCGCCTCCAGGTCGAGTCCCGCTACCTGTGGACGCTGCCCATGTTCCACTGCAACGGCTGGTGCTTCACCTGGGGTGTCGTGGCCGTGGGCGCGGAGAGCGTCTGCATCCCCAAGATCGAGCCCGGTCCCACCTGGGAGCTGTTCGACACGGGTGTGACCCACTTCTGCGCGGCTCCCACGGTCTGCACCATGCTCATGAACGATCCTGCCGCCCACACGCTGGTCAAGCCCGTGCGGCTCTTCGCAGCGGGCGCGCCGCCCTCCCCGACGCTCATCACGCGCATGTCCGAGCTGAACTTCCAGCTGGAGCATGTCTACGGTCTGACCGAGGTCTACGGACCCTTCACCATCAACGTGCCGCCTCCGGGTCTGGCGGCCATGTCCCCCGCGGATCAGGCGGATTTCCGCGCCCGCCAGGGCATGGCTAACGTCTGTGCCGGCGAGGTTCGGATCGTGGATGACGAGATGCGGGATGTCCCCGCAGATAGCGCCACCATGGGCGAAGTGGTCATGCGCGGCAATGTCGTCATGCTGGGCTACTACAACGATGCGGAAGCCACCGCCAAGGCCTTCAAGGGCGGCTGGTTCCACTCGGGCGACCTGGGCGTGAGCCACCCCGATGGCTCCATCGAGCTGCGCGACCGCATGAAGGACATCATCATCTCCGGTGGCGAGAACATCTCCACCATCGAGGTGGAGCAGGCCGTGGTCTCCCACCCGGCCGTGATGGAGTGCGCCGTCATCGCCGTGCCCGACGAGAAGTGGGGCGAGGTGCCCAAGGCCTTCGTCACCCTCAAGCCCGGTGCAACCCTCACCGCCGAGGAGCTGGTGGCCCACTGCCGCACCCGCCTGGCCAACTTCAAGCTGCCCCGCCACATCGAGTTCGGCGGCCTGCCCAAGACCTCCACCGGCAAGATCCAGAAGTTCCTGCTCCGCGACAAAGAATGGAAAGGCCGCGAGCGGCGCATCAACTAGGGCTCGAAAGACCAAAAGCCAACCAATCTTTTTCTCTTTTTCTAGCTCGTCCCCGCCAACCCCTGCACGAGGTCCAGGCCTGGTTCGGTGCGGCTGAGGTACCAGGTCAGGGCTTGGCCATCTACGAGCTCGATGCGGGTGTGGGGGAAGCGCTTCTGCAGGGCGGTCTGGTGGCGGGCGTTGAAGCGGTAGGGCTCGGTGGGCAGCAGGATGAGGTCCGGGGCCAGGGCTTCGATGTCGGCCTCCGTGAGGACGGGATAGCGGTCCGGGCCAACGGGGGTGAGGCCGCCCTGGCGGAGCAAGTCGCCCACATAGGTATCGGGCCCGGCGCTCATCCAGGGCTCCTTCCAGATGAGCGGCAGGACCCGGGGCCCCTTCTGGTGCTGGCCCTTGATGCGCTTCGCCAGGGCTTTGGCCATGGGCTCGCTCAGGTCCGTCACACCCAGGCGCTCGCCGAGGAGGCGCAGGGCGGCCACGCAGTCCTGGACGGTGCGAATCTCCAGGGCCAGCCAGGGGATGCCCAGGGCGTCCAGGGCGTCCGCCACGGCCTTGGGGTTCTCGTCCTTCTCCAGGATCACCAGGTCCGGGGCCAGGTCCCGGATGCGCACCAGGTCCGGATCCTTGGTGCCACCGGCGGCGGGCACGGTGTTGCGGATCCAGCGGGGCTCGATGCAGAAGCGGGAGCGGCCGGCGAGGCGGGCCGCCAGGCCCCACTGCACCAGCAGCTCCGTCACCGAGGGCACCAGGCTGATGATGCGCTGGGGAGCCACGGAGCCAGCCGGGGACGGCGCCCGGGGCGTAGGTGCGGGCGGTGCGGCTTCGCCTTCCGGCGGGGGCTGGAAGCGGACACCGAGGTGGGGGTCCTTGATCTTGCCCCGGCCCGTGGGGCAGAGGCTCAGCACGGGGCAGGCGGCACAGTCCGGGCGGCGGGCGTCGCAGACCCGGCGGCCATGGAAGATCAGCTGGTGGTGCAGCTCGATCCAGTCCTCTTGGGGAAAGGTGCGGCAGAGGTCGGCCTCCACCTTCTCCGGCGTGTTGGCCTTGGACAGGCCCAGGCGGCGGGCCACCCGGAAGATGTGGGTGTCCACCGCCAGGGCCGGCACCCCGAAAGCATTGGCCAGCACCACATTGGCTGTCTTCTGGCCCACGCCGGGCAGGGCGCCCAGGGCCGCCGGATCTGCGGGGACTTCGCCTCCGTGGCGGGCCATCAAGGCCTGCCCCAGGCCGATGAGGTTCCGGGCCTTGTTGTGGTAGAAGCCCGTGGACCGGATGAGGGCTTCCAGCTCCAGGAGGGGGGCTGCCGCCAGGCTGGCCGCATCGGGGAAGCGGGCGAAGAGGGCTGGCGTGGTGAGGTTCACCCGGGCATCCGTGCACTGGGCGCTCAGGATGGTGGCCACCACCAGCTGAAACGGATCTGCGTGATCCAGGGCGCACTTGGCATCGGGATAGGCGGCGCGGAGGCGGTCCTGGAGCTGGAGGGAGACGGACGGGCGGGGGGGCATGGGTCCAGGATAGGGGGCTCCCTGGCCAGATTCGATAGACTGGTTGCCGAGGTGCTGCATGCCCAGCCAGCTGACGGGACGACTTGACGGCCAGGAAACCGCCCGCCACTACCTGGCCTTGGTCCGGGCCAATGTCCGGAAGCTGGGCATTGCCCCGGGGCTGGGCGTCATCCTCGGCAGCCAGGATGCGGGCAGCGTCACCTACCAGCGCTGGCTCATGAAGGACTGCGAGGATGTGGGCATCGCGGCCCACGACCTCCGGGTGGAGAACGGCATGCAGATGGTGAAGC
>CAIRQL010000099.1 GCA_903880675.1 uncultured Holophagaceae bacterium
GAGTACCCTCCAGGTGTGGGCCCGGGACGCTGAAGCCGAGCCCGCGGCCAGGCCCTAAGGCAGCACCGTGAGCGTGGTGGTCTTGCGGGTCTGGGTGGCGGTGCCCAGGCCGGAGCCCCGCTCCTCCGTGCTGGCCCGGGTTACCACCAGCCGGCTGCCCACCCGGGCGAACTGGAGGTCCTGGCTGCTGCCGCCCTCGAAGGTGATGAAGAGGCGGCTGCCCTTGTAGGCTGCGGTGGTGGAGAAGGCCAGGGGCAGGCCGTCCTGGCCCACCCACAGGCGCCCGTCAGCCTTGAGCTCCTTCATGTACTTGCGCTGGTTCTCCGGGAGCCGCGGCACCAGCTTGAGCACCAGGAGGCGGGCTGGCCGGCCCTGCCAGGCCTCGGCCTTCTCCTCCACCACCTGGGCCGAGGCCAGGTCCCGCAGCAGGGCCTCGGCGTGGTTGAGGGACTCGGAGGCCTCCAGGGCGTCCACATTGCGCAGGGCAGTGCGGGTGGGGGCCGGCTTTTCGGGATCCTGCTCCTGGACCGCCAGCTCCCGCAGGGCCTGCTGGAGGAGGGGGCGGCCCCAGGCCACCTTCAGGCCCTGGGGCCCGTCCTCTAGGTGGAGGGACACCTTGCCCTGGGTGACCACCGGCTTCTTGTCCTCCGTGACTTGGCGCCAGAAGGTGTGCTCCAGCGAGGCCTTTACGGGCTCCCCGCCCGTCAGCTTGTGGAGGGCTCCCCGCAGGTCCTCGAGGGAACCGGCACTGAGGGGCAGGGCGAGGGCAAACAGGAGGGCGGTGGGGCGCATGGGGGCTCCAGGAAGGCTGGGGGGCCGGGAACCGGCCTCCGAAGGGTATCCTGGGAGCCGGGGGACGCATGCCGTTTCGGGATGAATGCGGGGTTTTCGGGATCTGCCATCAGATTGAGGCCTCCCGCCAGACCTACCTGGGGCTCTATGCCCTCCAGCACCGGGGTCAGGAGGCCGCTGGGATCTGCTCCAGCGATGGTCGGGAGCTATTCCTCCACAAGGCCCAGGGCTACGTGGCAGACGTGTTCACCGAGGCGGCGCTGGATGCTCTGCCGGGCGATGCCGCCATCGGCCACACCCGCTACTCCACCACGGGCGGCAATGTGGCCTCCGCCGCCCACCCCTTCCTCATCCACGGGCGCTTCGGCCAGGTGGCCCTCTGCCACAACGGCAACCTGACCAACACCGGGGCCCTGCGCGCCCGCCTCATCGCCGACGGCCACACCTTCACCAGCCCCTCCGACAGTGAGGTGCTGCTGGCCCTCATCAACCGGGCCCAGGCCGACACGCTGGAAGAGGCTGTGGTGGCGGCGCTACGGGAGGCTCGCGGGGCCTTCTCTCTGCTCATCCTCTCCGCGGATGTCCTCATCGCTGCCCGGGACCCCCGGGGCTTCCGGCCCCTGGCCATGGGCGCCATGAATGGCACCACCGCCTTCAGCTCCGAGACCTGCGCCTTCGACCTGGTGGGCGCCACCTACCTGCGGGATGTGGCGCCCGGCGAGATGGTGGTGGTGGACCGCACGGGCGGTGGGGTGCGCTCCCGGTTTCCGCTCCCTCTGGTCCAGCCCAAGCCCTGCGTGTTCGAGCACATCTACTTCGCCCGTCCGGATTCACTGGTCTTCGGTCAGAGCGTCATGGTGGCCCGCCGGGAGATGGGCCGCCGCCTGGCCCTGCGCCATCCCGTGGAGGCCGATCTGGTGGTGCCGGTGCCCGACAGCGGCGTCAGCGCGGCCCTGGGCTACTCGGAGCAGTCCGGCATCCCCTTCGACTTCGGCATCATCCGCAACCACTACGTGGGGCGCACCTTCATCGAGCCCAAGCAGACCATCCGCAGCTTCGGCGTGAAGGTGAAGCTGAACCCCGTGCGCCACCTGCTGGCGGGCAAGCGCGTGGTGCTGGTGGACGACAGCATTGTGCGCGGCACCACCAGCAAGAAGATCGTGCAGATGGTGCGCGAGGCCGGTGCGGCGGAGGTCCACATGCGCATCGCCTGCCCGCCCACGGCCTACTCCTGCTTCTACGGCATCGACACGCCCAAGCGCCAGCACCTCATCGCCTCCTACATGCCCCTGGCAGAGATCGCCGCCTTCGTGGAGGCCGACACCCTGGGCTACCTGGCCATGGAGGACCTCTACGGCAGCGTGGGCGACGATGGCACGGGCCACTGCTACGCCTGCTTCACGGGCGAGTACCCGGTACCGCCTGAGGGGTGATCAGGGCTGGGGTGTGGCCTGTGTGCGGACCCGTGCCTTGAAGGCATGGCCCATGGCCTCGCCTTCTACGGCGTCCGTGGCTTCAATGGTGATCAGCCGATCCTGGACCCGCATAAAGCGGTAGCGGGAGTCGACCTTGGTCCTGACCTTGACGAAGATCATGGCCCGCACCTCCAGGTCGATGTGCCGCTCCATGGCCACCGGTAGGCCATCCGCGCCCAGCCAGAGGGTGGCCTCCATGGAGAAACGCTTCAGGTGCTTGCGGGCCTCCTCATCCAGGTCCAGGTTCAGCTTGAGGCGGAGCCGACGCACCGGTCGCCCTTCGAGGACCTCCGGGCTCTCCCCGACTAGCGTGGCCTTTTCTAGCTCTTCCAGCAGGTCTTCCTGGGCTCGGAGCTGGCGCCGCCACTGAGAGTCGCCCTTTTTTGCGGTGGGATCGCCAGGGGCCTTGCCTGACCGGGAAGCGCCACCGGCACCGGAGTCCTCCAGGACCTTGAGACCTCCTGGTCCCTCGGCCACCTTGAGCGTCCGCACTTCTTTCTTCTCTTTGCCTTCGTCCCATTCCGTGGAGGTCTGCTCGAGCTTCAGGGTGATGGGCGTCTGGCCCTTGAGGGCCTTGAGCCGTGCCGTGAGGTCCGTCAGGGCATCGGCCCGCAGGCCGGGGACGGTGCAGACCAGGGTCAGGAGCAGGGGGATGGCGTGGCGCATGGGGGCCTCTGAGTGGCCTACGGGCACATCCCGAATTGGATTAGAGCGGCATGGCCCCCGAGTGTGGTCTGCTGGAGGCATGTCCGGTTCCGGTTCCCCAGGTCAGCCCCAGGCCCGCTTCGAGGATGGGCTGCGCTTTCTCGCCGCGGCTCTGGCCATGGCGCCGGAGCGGCACAGTGCTGCCGTGGTGAGCACCGCCTGCGACGCCATCCACTGCTTCATGCTCACCTTCGAGGCCGCCGCCCGCCGGCACCTGCCGGATCCCGAAGGTGAGGTCCTGCGCCTGCGGGGTCAGCTGGAAGCCCTGCTCACGCCCCGCCAATCCCCGGAGGCAGCGGCCCGCCACGCCTTGGAGGCCGCCCGCCTGGCCCGGGACCAGGCCGCTCGCCTGCTGCCCCGGCTAACGGCTGACTAGAACCCAATCCGTCCCATGGGGTAGGACCCGGGCAGCGGCTGGCCCCCGTAGCGGAGCGCGGCCATGGCCGCAGCCCCAGCATCCGCACTGGGCTGACCGCCTATGCGGATGAGGAAGGCCCGCAGGTCCGCATGGAACCACACCAGGAACTCCTGGAAGGTCACCTCTCGGAGCTCCTCCCGGGTCAGCTCTCCTAGCACCTCGACCACAGCCGAGCCGCCCTCCACCGGGGTCCGAAAGGTCTTCCAGGGGCGGGTGCCGCCCTCGGAGTCCGCCACGATCTGGGCCAGGAACGCCGGCTCCCGGCCAGGCAAAGCCGGTTCCCCGGCCGAGGCCAGGACAGCGAGACAGCAGCAGAGCAGGGTGCGCATGGGTTAGGGGTGCGGTGGGTGGGGGGGGAGGTTCCCGGTATCGGCTGTCAGCTGATAGCTTTAAAAAATGCCCATCGCAATCCTTGGACCCACGGCTTCCGGCAAATCCAGCCTGGGCGTCGCTGTGGCTCGGCGGCTCGGCGGCACGGTGGTGAACGGGGATCCCTACCAGGCCATCGCTGGCCTTGCCATCGGGACGGGGCAGCCTAGCCCTGAAGAGCGAGCCGGCGTTCCCCACCATGGCTACGGCCTGCTGCCGCTGAGCACTCGGCCCAACCCGGCGGCTTTTGGAGAGCTGGTCCGGGGCTGGCTGGCGGCGGTGCCGGAGCCGGTGCTGGTGACGGGCTCAGGCCTCTACCTCCGGGGTATCTGGGCGCAGCTGAGTCCTCTGCCGGAGGTGGCTCCGGCCACGGTGGAGCGGGTCCGCCAGTGGGGCCGCACCCTGGGCATGCCCGTCCTGCACCGGTTTCTGGGGGCGGTGGACCCTGCCCGCGCCGCCAGCCTGCATCCCAACGACGCAGCTCGGGTCCAGCGGGCCCTGGCCCTCCACCTGGCCACGGGCCGGGCCCCCTCTGCCCTCCTGGAAGGCGCCCCCACGGGGATTCCCGAGGGCTGGCGGGTGCTGGTGGTCGCACCGGGCCGGGAGCAGCGCCGGGAGCGCATCACCCAGCGGGTGGCGGCCCAGGTTGCCGCTGGCTGGCCGGAGGAGGTCGCCCACCTGGTCGCCTCGGGCCACGGCCCCGATCTAGAGGCCCTGCGCCCCCTGGGCTACGCCGCCTGGATGGGTGGGGGGAGCCGCAACACCATCGTCGATCGGGTGATCCAGGAGACCCAGGCCTACGCCAAGCGCCAGACCACCTGGTTCCGGAATCAACTGCCCGAGGCTGCTTTCTGGGATCCGGACAGCGAGCCGCTGGAGGCGGCCTTCACTCGACTGGGGCTGGCATGACGCCCACGACCTGGTACGAGGGGCGCACCTCCATCGATCTGGTCTGCGGCTCGGACTGGGCCTGGATCGGCCTCCGCTCCGTAGATGGCCTCCACCGCCTCCACGTGGACCTGCTCCAGGCCCTGGATCGCCTGTTCATCGAGCTGCGCTGGCGCGGCATCCGGCGGATGGCCCTCAGCGGGGCCGCCTGGCAGGTGGGCCGGGGGCACCACTTCTCCGCCGGGGCGGACCTCCATGATGTCGGGGCCCTCGATCCTCTGTCGGCAGACCCCTTTTCCCGGCGGGGCCAGCGGGTGATGAACCACCTCCTGTGGTCCGGCTGGCGCAGCCTCACGCTCATCTCAGGCGCTGCCATGGGGGGCGGCTGCGACCTGGCCCTGCATGGCCAGGAGCGCTGGGCCGTGGGGCCGGATCCCGCCACGGGGAAGGGCGGCCTGCGGCTCGCCCACCCCGCAGCGAAGCACGGCATCCTCACCGGCTTCGGCGGCACCGTGCGCCTGCCCGAGGTGCTGGGTGACGAGGGCGCCGATCGGCTGTTCCGAGCCTTCGAGACCTGGGACGCCGACACCGCCCTGGCCGCCGGCGCCGTCCACCGCATCGTGTCCCCTGGCGAAGCCCGAGAGGCCGTCCTCTATTGGCTGGGTGGCTCAGCTCTGCCGGAAGTCCTTCGGGCGGAGGCCCAGCTTTTCTAGGCGGGAGAGCAGGGTGGAGGCGGGGAGCTCGGCCAGGGCTGCCGCTCCGGTGGCGCCGGCGATCTTGCCGCCGGTGTGCCGCAGGAGGCCCTCCAGGTAGCTCCGCTCCTGGGCCTCCCAGGAGAGGGTCGCACCTGTGCGTGCCTCTGGGGTGGGGAGGGCGCCAGGGGGCAGGCGCAGCTCCCGGCCCGCCGAGAGGATGGCGGCGCGCTCCAGGACGTTGTGCAGCTCCCGCACATTGCCGGGCCAGACGTAGGCTTCCAGCTGGGTCCTTACCGCAGGCGGCAGCTGGATGGGGGGACGGCGATTTTCCCGGGCGAAGCGCTCCAGGAAGGCTTCGGCCAGATCGGTGATGTCTCCCGGCCGCTCCCGCAGGGGCGGGATGTGGATGGGGAACACGCTCAGCCGGTAGAACAGGTCCTGGCGAAAGCGCCCCTCGGCCACGGCCTTCCGCAGGTCCTGGTGGGTGGCGGCCAGCAGCCGCACGTCCACCCGTCGGGAGCGCTCGCTGCCCAGGGGATCGATCTCCCGCTCCTGGATGGCGCGCAGCAGCTTGGGCTGGAGGTCCAGGGGCAGGTCGCCGATCTCGTCCAGGAACAGCGTGCCGCCATCAGCCAGCTCGAACCGTCCCTTCCGGGCCGCCACGGCTCCGCTGAAGGCGCCCTTCACGTGGCCGAAGAGCTCGGACTCGATGAGGGAGGCGGGCAGGGCGCTGCAGTTCACCTTGATGAAGGGCTTCTCCCGGCGGGTCGAGAGGTGGTGCAGGGTCTGGGCCACCTTCTCCTTGCCCGTGCCGGTCTCGCCGGTGATGAGCACGGTGGCGGCAGTGCCGGCCACCTGGCCCACCTGGTCCAGGATGGCGCGCATGGCGGGGCTCTCGGCGCGCAGGGGCTCCTGCAGCACATCCCGGCGCTGGACCTCGCGGAAGTAGCTGACCTCTTCTGCCAGGGTCCGCTCCCGCTCGGCGAGGCGCCCCAGGTGCTCAGCCTGCTTCAGGCCCAGGGCCAGCAGGGAGGCGAACACGCCCACATGGTGGAGCACACTCTCGGGGTACTGGCGGCAGACCATGGCATCCAGGGTCATGAGCCCGAAGTTCTCGCCCTGGCTGCGCAGCGGCGCCACCAGACAACTGTGGCCATGCGGCATCTCCAGGAGGCCGTGGAAGGTGTCCAGGCCTGGATCATCCTCTTCGAAGGTGGCCGGGCGGGAGCGGGGCTTGAGGGCGTTCTGGAGGCGCAGGTTGCCCCGGACAGGGATGAGCACCTCTGTAAGTTGGGGTGTGGCCAGGGGGCCGAAAGCGTGGGTCACCCGGAGGGCATCGCCTTCCCGCAGGAGCACCGTCGCCAGGTCGTAGGGGACCAGTTCCGCCAGGCGATCAAAGGCGTGGGCCACCATGCGCTCTGGCTGCTCGCCCAGGGTGAGCAGGGAGCCCGCTTCTTCCACCAGGCGGGCCCCGGTGAGGGCGGCTTGCAGATCGGGTGCGGCCAAGGGGTGCCTCCGGCTTGATTCTCGGCATTTCGAGACCAGGGTCAACCCCGCTCCCCGCTTCGGCCCGTCCTTGCTGGCCGGGAGAGGTATACTCCCTAGATAATTCTACTGAGATCCCGTTGCCACCCGAACCCACCCACTTCGGCTCTTATCGCCTTCTGGCCCGCCTGGGCGAAGGGGCCATGGGCGAGGTCTGGCGGGCACTGGACCTGCGTCTGGAGCGCGAGGTGGCGCTCAAGATCCTGAAGGATGTGGATGACCAGCGCCGCCAGGCCCTCATCGGGGAAGCCAAGCTGGCCTGCCAGCTGAACCATCCCAATATCGCCCACATCTACGACGCCGGCGAGGTGGACGGCACGCCCTACATCGCCATGGAGTTGGTGGAGGGGCGCACCCTCCGGGAGCTGGTGGGCCATCCAGTGGAAGCGACCCTCCTGCAGGATCTCGCCCGGCAGGCGGCCTCTGCCCTCTCCCACGCCCACCAGCGGGGCATCGTGCACCGGGACATCAAGCCGGAGAACCTGCTCCTCACCCATGAGGGCCAGCTGAAGGTGCTGGACTTTGGCATCGCCCGGCGGGGCCTCGGTGACGCCCTCGGGGGGCAGACCTCGCACCACCTCACCCTGGTGGAGCGCACGGCTCCGGGCTACAGCCAGGGCACACCGGCCTATATGAGCCCCGAGCAAGCCAATGGCAAGGCGCTTACCGGGCAGTCGGATCAGTTCAGCCTCGGTGTGCTTCTGTATGAGCTGGCCACCGCCACCCATCCCTTCCTCCGGGCCAGCCTCGTGGACACCCTCTACGCCGTCACCCGGGATCAGCCCCTGCCCTTGAGTGAGGCCCGACCGGACCTCCCCCGCAGCCTCAGCGATGCCATCCGCAGGCTCATGGAAAAAGATCCCCAGGACCGCTTTCCCAACCTGCAGACCCTGGCCGTGGGCCTGTCAGAGCAGGTGGCCACCGCCCAGGTGCCCAATCGCGCCCAAGGGGGCTTCCTGGGGCGGCGCAAGCCCATCCTTATGGCAGCCACGGCGGCCGTCCTGCTGGTGGCGGGGGCCGGCGGGGTCTGGTTGGTGCGGCGCGGGGATGGCACGGGGCTGGGCGAGGCGCGGCGGGCCTCCCGGGAGGACTTCACCAAGGGCCGCCGGGTGGTGGCCGTGCTCCCCCTGGAACAGCTGCAGCCGGATCCCCAGCACGCCTGGCTCAGCAACAGCTTTGCGGATGCCATGGCCTTCGGGCTGGTGCGCCGGGATGGTCTCGCCGTGGTGGACCGTCTCCGCGTGGTGGAAGCCATGCATCAGCTGGGGGACCAGCCGGGTCAGGCGCCTCGGGCCCTGGGGGAGCTGGGGCGACGCTTGAAGGCGGAGCTGCTGGTGCTGGGCAGCTACCAGGTGGTGGGCGGCCAGCTGCGGATGAGCGTGCGGGTGGTGGATGCCCTGCGCGGCGCGACCGTGCATCAGTTCCAGCTGGACCGTCCGATTGCCGAACTCCTCAAGCTGGAGGACGAGCTGCAGCTGCGCCTGCCCCAGGAGATGGGCCTGGGCGCAGACCCCGGTGCACTGCGGGTTCAGGCCCGCCTGCCCCGCACCCGCGAGCTCTACACCAAGGCCCTGCAGGTCATGGCGGAGGGAAACCAGGAATCGGTCCGCCTCGCCAACTCCCTGCTGGCTTCCGCCATCGAGTCGGAGCCTGACTACGCCCCTGCCCATGCGGAGTTTGCCTGGACCCTGGCGGAGCTGGGGGCCACCACCGCCGTCACCCAGGGCCGCTTCGACGAGGGCCAGGCCCTCCTGCGCCAGGGTCGCACCGCTGCGGAGAAGGCCATTGCGCTGGACCCCAGCGCCTCCCAGGCCTACCGCGCCCAGGCCTCCATCCTGCTCCGCCTCGGGGATCTGGAGGGCGCCAGCCGCTCGGCCCTGCAGGCTGTCCGCCTGGACCCCGCCGACCACAAGGCCTACGACCTGCTGGCGGATGTGTTTGCCGGGCTGGAGGGGGAGGACAATCACCAGGCCGCCCACCGCTACTTCGAAAAATCCCTGAGCCTCTTCCCGGAAGGCTGGCAGGCCCACCATCGGCTGGGGGTGCTCCTCCAGAACGAAGGGGACCTGGCACGGGCGCTTGTCCATGCGGACCGGGCTTTGGCCTTGCGGCCCTCAGTGGAGTTCGCCTATGTCACGGCCGCCGATGCCCTGCTCTGGATGGGGCGGCCCCAGGAGGCCGAAGCCCGCCTCCGGGCCGGGCTCCGCGAGGTCCCTGGCAGCAACGTGTTGCGCAGCCTCATGGTCTACGCTGCCTGGGAGCGCCGAGACCGCAGCACCGCCGAGGCGTACCTGCATGAGCTGGACGGCGTCTGGCCCCCGGCCCACTCCAATACCATCCTCCTGGCGGGCCTGCGGCAGGCCGTGGCTGGCGACAGCGCAGGCGCCCGGGCCCGCTACGAGGCCTTCCGCCAGCAGGTGGCGGCCACGGATCTCGCCACCAAGAAGCACAACGAGCGCCGGGTGCTGTCCGTGAACCTCTACTTCATGGCGCGGGTGACGGCAGCGCTGGGCGATCCCGGCGCGGCCAAGGCCATGGTGGAACTGGCGGACCGCCTCCATCCGGGCAAGCTGCGCGTGGCCAGCCAGGATCCCGCCTTCCGCTGAGGGCTCAGGCCTGCAGGCTCTTGGCTTCGGCCACCAGGGCTTCGATGGCTTGGCGGACGGCGGCGCCCAGGGCATCCCGGTCCGCATGGTCGGCGGGGTAGATGGGTGCACCCGCAACGATGGTGAAGCGACCGGGCCGGATGTGCATGCTGCCTGAGGCCAGGACACGGTAGCCACCCACGGTGGCCAGGGGCACGATGGGAACGCCGGCATCCTGGGCCAGGGCAAGGCCGCCACGCTTGAAGGGCAAGAGGTCACCGGTGCGGGTGCGGGTCCCCTCCGGGAAGATGACCACATTCTTGCCCTTGCGGACCTCCAGAGCCGCCTCGTGGAGGCTGCGGATGGCCCGCTCCCGGTCACCACGGTCGATGAAGATCACGCCGGCGGCCCAGCCGGCCCAGCCGATGAAGGGCACATACTTCAGCTCCTTCTTGCCGATGTAGACCGCCGGCAGGGGCAGCGCCGCCACCAGGTAGGGCGGGTCCAGCTGGCTCTCGTGGTTGGACATGAAGATCACGGACTGGCGGCCCTCGCGGATGTCTTCCGGAACCCTGTCCCAGCCACTGAAGGTGAACGGGGCCTGGCAGAACCAGGCGAAGCCCCGGGCGAACCAGGGTGCCACCGTGAAGAAGGCGCGTGGCCGGCCCAGGAAGGGTACGGCCAGCAGGATCCCGATCACGGTCAGGGGCACTGTGAGCAGGGCCCAGGCCGCCATCACGACCCTACCGAATGCTGTCTCACGCCAGTTGGGCATGGAACCCCTCCCTGCCATCCAAACTAGCAGTTCCGGGGGTCCTCCGTGGAGTCTCCGGGCTGGTCAGCCCTGGCGTTGCATCTCGAGAGCACAAGCCCGGGGGTGGAGGATCTGATTCTCCAGGCAGATGTGCAGGTGCGTGTCCGCTTCGAGGGCCTTCAGGCCGGCGTAGAGGGCCTGGAAGCTGGCGCAGCCGTCCGCAGGCACCGAATAGCCGTGGGTGAGCTCGCGAAGGCGGGCCAGCATGCCACCCACCTCGACATGCTCGGCCTCCATAACCCGGATGGGGCTCTGCACGCTGGCGAAACAGGCCTCTGCTGCGGCCCCGGCGGCGAGCTGGCGAATGAAGGGGAAGAGGATCTGCTCTTCCTTCATGAGGTGCGGCCCCAGGTCCATGGCAAGGCTCTGGAAGACCTCGAAGACCTCATCCAGCTCAGGATGGTTTGCACCGTGCACGCCGTGCACCTTGGTAATCAGGGCCTCAAGGCGGGGCAGGGCCGTGCGCAGGTAGGCATGATGGGTGCCCTCGATGTGGTCCAGCAGAGCGGCGAGCGGAGCCTCCTGCCAGGCCGCCGGGGTGGGGGCATCTGCTGGGGCCGCCTGGATCTCTGCCAGGCCGGCCTGGATCTGCTGGAAGGGTCGCCCTGCGGCCTCGCAGGCCTCTCTCAGCGTGCGGTGGCCGTGGCAGCAGAAGTCCACCCCCTGGGCTTCCAGGTAGGGCATGGTCTCCGGGTGCTCCAGGACGAGGTCGCCTACCCTGCATTCGAAGTTGATGATCATGGTGATGCCTCCTCCGGGTTACCCGTGAACCCAAGATGGGGCTGGAAGGCGGTGTCTTGGGTCACAAGTCATACTAAAAAGGTCAATAATACCTAAATTAGTTAACTCAAAATAAATCAATCTATTAATGGCGACACCCAGCGTTCTCAGCCGGCAAGGCAGCGGCCGTCGGGGCCAACTTCTGGCTAGGGGACTGGGTCGATCCCGCCGTCCGTGAGCGGGGAGCAGCGGAGGAGGCGCCAGGTGGTGAGCAGGCCCCCCCGGAGGGTGCCGTGGCGCTGGATGCAGCCCAGGCCGTAGTGGCTGCAGGTGGGGGTGAACTTGCACTGGGTGGGCAGGTGTTCCGACAGCACGGCCTGATAGACCCGGATGGCCCCCCGGCAGACCCAGGCCGTGGGC
>CAIRQL010000100.1 GCA_903880675.1 uncultured Holophagaceae bacterium
AGTCCTTGGCAGAACAATCAACCGCCCTTTCGGCTGTCATCGACAACAACCCGATGTCCATCCAGATCCTGGACAACGAGGGGCGGACGATTAGAACCAATCCCGCCTTTTTGAAGCTCTTTGGAGCGGTCCCTCCACCTGGCTACTGCATGTTCTCCGATACCACACTGGCCACGCAGGGGCTGGCTCCGTTGATTGACAGAATCCGGGCCGGTGAGATTGTCTACTTCCCAGAGGTCCCCTACAACGTTCACGACCTCTTTCCTGAGCTCCCGGATTCGCCCGTGTGGGTTCGAGCTCTTGGCTTTCCCATCATGGGCAAGGGTGATCGTCCTGAACGGTTTGTCCTGATGCACGAAGATGTTTCGCAGCGCCGCTACTCGGAACAAGCGAAGGCTGATCTACAAGCCCAGTTACAGCAGTCCCAAAAAATGGAAAGCCTCGGCACGTTGGCTGGAGGTGTCGCCCACGATATGAACAATGTACTGGGGGCCATTCTCGGTCTGGCTTCAGCCCACATGGGCAACCAACCCTCCGGCAGCCCCCTGCACCAAGCCCTTGACACCATCTGCAAAGCCACCGAACGAGGCGGCAAGATGGTCAAGAGCCTCCTGAGCTTCTCTCGTCAGAACCTATCTGAGATAAGTCGACTCGATGTGAATGCGATTCTCAAAGAGGAGGTTGCCCTTCTGGAGCGGACGACCTTAGCGAAGGTTCGTCTGGTGCTGGATTTGGAAGCCGATCTGCACCCCATCCAGGGTGATGCCAGCCCCCTGTCCCATGCCTTCATGAACATCTGCATCAATGCTGTGGACGCCATGCCGGAGGGTGGCACCCTCACCCTGCACACCCACAATCTCGACAACTCCTGGATTGAGATTGTCGTGGAAGACACTGGAGTGGGAATGGCCAAGGAGGTATTGGAGAAAGCCCTCGATCCCTTCTTCACCACCAAGGAGGTCGGTAAGGGAACTGGCTTGGGACTCTCCATGGTCTTCAGCACCGTGAAGGCCCACGGGGGACAGATCGCAATTGACAGCGAGCCGGGGAAGGGCACCCGCGTGAGGTTGCTCTTTCCCTCTTGCGAATCCGATTGCCAGGTCGCCGCAGTGGATGTCGCCGAGGCCACAGTGGCCCCAAAAAGGACGCTGAAGGTGCTCCTGGTGGATGACGATGACCTGATTCAGAGCTCCAGCCAAGCCCTCCTCGAAGCCCTGGGGCACACAGCCGTGCGATCGGCCAAGAGCGGCGAGGCGGCCTTGGCAATGCTGGAAGCTGGGTTTGAACCTGACCTTGTCATCCTGGACATGAACATGCCGGGGCTGGGCGGGGTTGGGACACTGCCCCATCTGCGTGCGCTGTGCCCTGGAGTGCCCGTGCTGCTCTCTACGGGCCGGACTGACCAGACTGCGCTGGCCCTGGCCTCGGCTCATCCAGGCGTCACCCTGCTTCCCAAACCTTATGGGCTGGTGGAATTCCAGAAGCATCTTGAAAACATTGGGCTGGGATGAAGGGCGTTTCACCGCTGCTGTGCCCCTTGACCTTGGGAGATATTGAGCGTTATTACTGCAATAGAAATATTTGAGTTCATATCAAATCGCCGAGTCTCATGGATTCTGGTGCTGTAGACCCGCTAGAAGCCGACACCAACCAGAAAATAGAAATCAAGGATTTCAAGGTTCTTTACGAGGAGTCATTAGAGGTCAGGGATGGATGACCAGCCCGCCATATATCGCAGAGCAGACCACGGGGCCAAGGTTCTCGTTGTGGATGACGATGCCTTATCGCGTCGGAGCCTCAGGGCCATGCTTGAACGGGGGCACTATCAGGTTGAGACCGCAGAGGGTGGTCCCCAGGCGCTGGCCCAGCTCGCCTCCTATTCCCCGGACTTGATCCTCCTGGATATCCAGATGCCTGAGGTGGATGGGCTGGAAGTCTGCCAAAGAATCCGTCAGATGCCGCACGGTGATTTGCTGCCCATCATCTTCCTCACTGGCGATGAACGGCCGGATATTCATACCCTGGCCTTTCGGGCAGGGGGGGATGATTTCCTTCGGAAGCCTGTCCTGTCCGGGGAGCTGATCGTCAGGATCCGGAGTCTCATGCGACTCAAGCGGCTCCAGGCAGAAATCCAGGGGGAAAGGGACAACCTGCTTGAGCTCCAGAAACAGCGGGAACAGCTCTTCCAATTCATTGTCCATGACCTGAAGAATCCGCTCTCCGCCATCCAGGTGGGGCTGGAACTTCTCAGCGAGCGGGAGGACAACTCCCCAGCGCATAAAGTGCAGCTGCGCCGCCTCCGGGACATGGGTAGCCAAATGGGGCGGATGATCCAGAACATCCTCGACATCGGCCAGGCCGAGGAATTGGGGCTGGAGCTCCATAAGACCCGAATCCAACTGAGCACCTGGCTTCCCGGCCTCCTGCAGGAGATGGAAGCCCAGGCCCATTCCAGAAAGCACGACCTGGCCTGGGAATGCCTCTCTGGTCTGGAGATCGAGGCTGACCAGGATTTCCTGCGCAGGCTGCTGATGAATCTCATCGACAATGCCATGAAATATTCACCCCCCGGCAGTCGCACCCGAATCGAGGCCCACGCCACGAGTGATGGGGTGCGCCTAGAGGTGCGCGACCAGGGGCAAGGTATTCCTGAACCTTCAACGCTCTCCAGAATCGCCAGGGGCCTGCTCTCCAAAAGTAGGCCACCTGCTGCTGATTTCTCCGGTTTCCGCGAACTGAGGCCGGCTGCTCTCCAGAATCGGCCACCCTGGCCCTGCTAGGTTTAGCGTCAGGCCATCGGGCAGGCTTGGATATCCAGGAGGCCAGCCATGGCGCGGAACCGGCCTTGCGGGGTGTGCGGGAAGTGGTTCTATCCCAACGCCAGACAGGGGGAGCGCCAGCACACCTGTGGCCTGGCTGCCTGCAAGAAAGAGTGGCATCGGCGGGCCTGCGCCAAATGGCACGACAGGAATCCCGGCTACGACCAGCACACCC
>CAIRQL010000101.1 GCA_903880675.1 uncultured Holophagaceae bacterium
CCCACCGCCACCCGGACAAAGGGCGTCTGGAAGACCTTCATGTCATCCCGGTAGGTTTCCTTGAAGTCGCCGCAGTGGGAAACGCTCATGGTTCCATCCAATTCGAGGCTTGCAGTTCGGCGCTCATACCCGCTCGATCTCCTTCTTCCCGAAGAGTCCGTAGGGCTTGATCATCAGGATGATGACGAGGAAGACGAAGGGTGCGACCTCCTTGATGCCTTGGAGGCCGAAGACGCTCTTCAGGACGCCATCTGAGAGGTTCTCCAGCACGCCCACGATGAGCCCACCGAGGGCGGCCCCGGGGATCGAGTCGAGCCCGCCGAGGATGACCGCGGGGAAGACCTTCAGGCCGAAGTGGCCGAGCTGAACGTTGATGCCGTTGATGCTGCCGATGAGGATGCCGCCGATGGCCGACACCACCGAGGCGATGCACCAGGCCAGGGCGAAGATGTTCTTCACCGGGATGCCCATGGAGAGGGCCACCTGGTTGGAGAAGGCCGTGGCCCGCATGGCCACGCCAGCCTTGGAGTACTTGAAGAAGAGGGCGAAGAGGGCGAGGAGCACCGCCGAGAGGCCGAAGCTCCAGAGGTACACCTGGCTGGTGGGGAGCCCCATGATGTTCACATCCGTCGGGGGGAAGAGCGGGGGGTCATAGACCTGGATCTGGGTACCCCAGAGGGCCGTCACGATGCTGCGCAGGACGGAGGATAGGCCGATGGTCACCATGATGATGGAGATCACGGGCTCGCCGATCATGGGGCGCAGGATGAGGCGCTCGACGATGAGCGCCAGGATCACGGAGAAGACGAGGGTCATGAGGAAGGCCCAGAACCAGGGCACCTTGTACTGCACGACCATGGAGTAGCAGAAGTAGGCCCCGAACATCATCAGCTCGCCCTGGGCGAAGTTCACGACGCTGGTGGACTTGAAAATGATGGCGAAGCCGAGGGCCACCAGGGCATAGATCGAGCCGAGCACGAGTCCCGAGATGATGAGCTGGAGGTAGAACTCCATGGATACTCCTGGATGCCTCTTGCGGGTTGCTTCTAACTGGCGGCTGGCGTCGACCCGTCCGGGTGGATGAGGTCGCGGACAATAATGGTGGTCTTGAGCTGCGAGGTCTTGCCGTCCTGGTACTTGATGACGGCATCGACGGGGATCTGGGACTCGCCAGCGTAGATGCCCTCGATGATGTCGGCGTACTTCTGGTCCACGAAGCCCCGCCGAACCTTGCGGGTGCGGGTGAGCTCGTCGTCGTCGGCGTCCAGCTCCTTGTAGAGCAGGGCGAACTTACGGATCCGCTGGGACTCCACGAGCGTGTCGTTGACCTTCTTGACTTCCTTTTCGAGGAGGTCGTAGATCTCGGGCTTGGCCGCCAGGTCGGTGTAGGTGGTGTAGCCGATGCGATGGTCCTCGGCCCACTTCCCGACGATGCTGAAGTCGACGCAGAGGAGGGCGATGACGAACTCCCGGCCTTGGCCGATGCAGACGGCCTCCTTGGCATAGGGGCTGAACTTGAGCTTGTTCTCGATGAACTGCGGGCTGAACCGCTCGCTGCTCTGAAGGGTCATGATGTCCTTCATGCGGTCGATGATCACCAGGTGCCCGTTGGGATCGAAGTAGCCGGCGTCCCCGGAGCGGAGCCAGCCGTCCACGATGGTCTCGGCCGTGGCGGCTTCGGCCTTGTAGTAGCCCTGGAACAGGGCCGCGCTGCGGGAGATGACCTCGCCCACGCCCTGCGGATCCGGGTTGTCGATGCGGATCTCCGTCTCGGGGATGGGGATGCCCACGGAGTCGAAGTTGATGTCCCCGTCCCGGTGGATGCAGGAGATGCCGAAGATCTCGGTCTGGCCGTAGATCTGCTTGAGGTTGACACCCAGCGCATGGAAGAAGCGGAAGGTGTCCGGGCCGAGGGCGGCGCCACCGGTGGAGGCGGAGCGGATGCGGGAGAAGCCGATGCGATCCTTCAGGGCCCGGAAGACCAGCACGTAAGCCAGGCCGTAGCGCAGCTTCTGGAGCAGGGTGGGGGTCTTCTTCTGGAACTTCAGGTCCGCCCACTCGTACCCGATGGGCAGGCACCAGTGGTAGAGAAAGCGCTTGAGCGGAGAGGCGTCGAGGATCTTTACCTGCACGGTGGCGGCCAGGTTCTCCCAGACCCGG
>CAIRQL010000102.1 GCA_903880675.1 uncultured Holophagaceae bacterium
CCCCACGGCAGCGGGCCTCGGCATGGGCACTTGCTTGAGCTGCCATGTGGGTGGCGCCGGACTGCCCAGTGGTCCGACGGGCGCCGGGTTCCCGAGCATTGCCGGGGCGCACAGCAAGCACATGGGCCTGGCAACGGGGCTCACCTGCAACACCTGTCATGCGGGTAGCGGGACGGGGACCACAACCCACTACAGCAACGCCAATGCAAGGACCGGCACCCCCACAGGGCCCGGGACCGTTGCCATCGACAGCGTCTTCAATGCCAAGGGTGGCACGGCAGCCTTCAGCCCCGCAGCACTCACCTGCTCCAGCGTCTCCTGCCACGGCGGCCAGACCACGCCGGTGTGGACGGCCAGTGGCAGCATCAATGCGGCCCTGGACTGCACCAAGTGCCACGGCGTGGCGGGCTCTGCTGCCACAGCGGTGAACTTCAACGACGCCTACGGCCGGCACGCCATGGGCAGCCACAATGCCAACATCCTGGCCAATGGCATTGCCTGCACCACCTGCCACAACATGGCCAACGGCACCCCCGGGGCGCTGTCCCACTTCAAGTACCTGAGCACCCCGGCAGTGGACGGCGTGGCCACTGGGATTCCGGCCGATCAGCTGCCCAGCGGCACGATCGTATTTAATCCCGCCATCGTGACCGGTGCCAAAACCTACACGGTGACCACCAATACGCAGGGCAACGGTGGCTGCGCACTCACCTGCCACAGCCATGTGCACACGGCGGTGGTGGATGGGTGGGTTTCGGTGGGAACGCCCCATCCGGTGCCTTTCGTTGCAGGCCAGACTGACACCCAAGGCAACGGCCACTTCACCACCACCAGCACGACCTTCACCAGTGACTGCTCCAGCTGCCACGCCCACACCGGTAGCAGCCCGGTGGCCACGGCGCCGCTGTGCAGTGTTTGCCATACCCTCGGCAACCCGACGGCCGCTGGCCTGGGAACCGGCACCTGCCTCTCCTGCCATGTGGGCGGCGCGGGCCTGCCCAGTGGTCCGACGGGCGGGGCTTTCCCGAGCGTCGCCGGGGCGCACAGCAAGCACATGGGTCTGGCGACCAGCCTCACCTGCAACACCTGTCATGCGGGTAGCGGCACAGGCACGGCCACCCACTACACCAATGCCAACGCAAGGACCGGTGCTCCCACGGGCCCCGGTAGCGTGGCCATCGACGCCACCTTCAACGCCAAGGGCGCCACGGCAGCCTTCAGCCCCGCAGCACTCACCTGTTCCAGCGTCAGCTGCCACGGCGGCCAGACCACCCCGGCGTGGACGGCCTCCGGTAGCATCATCAGCATCCTGGAGTGCACCAAGTGCCATGGGGTCGCCGGGTCGGCCGGCACGGTGGTGAACTTCAACGACGCCTATGGCCGGCACAGCCTGGGTAGCCACAATGCCAACACTCTGGCCAATGGCATCGCCTGCACCACCTGCCACAACATGGCCAACGGCTCTCCTGCCGCCTTGTCGCACTTCAAGTACCTGGACACCCCTGCGGTAGACGGCGTGGCGACCGGCCTACCGGCCGACCAGCTGCCCAGCGGAACCATTCGGTTCGACGCCGCCATCGTGACCGGGCTTAAGACCTACACGGTGACCACCAACACCCAGGGCAACGGCGGCTGCGCCCTGACCTGCCACAGCCACGTCCACACGGCCGCGGTGAACGACTGGACCTCCGTGGGCGTACCTCACCCGGTGCCATTCGTGGCGGGGCAGACGGACACCCAGGGGAATGGCCACTTCACGACAACCAGCACGACCTTCACCAGTGACTGCTCCAGCTGCCATGCCCACACGGGCACCAGCCCCGTGGCGACGGCGCCGCTGTGCAGTGTCTGCCACACCCTGGGCAATCCGACAACCACCGGAATGGGGACCGGCACCTGCCTGAGCTGCCACGTGGGCGGCGCGGGCCTGCCCAGTGGTCCCACGGGCTCTGGTTTCCCGAGCATTGCCGGGGCCCACGGCAAGCACATGGGCCTGGCAACGGGGCTCACCTGCAACACCTGCCACGCGGGCAGCGGCACGGGGACGACCACCCACTACAGCAATGCCAATGCAAGGACCGGCACCCCTGTGGGTCCCGGCAGCGTGGCCATCGACACGGTCTTCAATGCCAAGGGTGTGACGGCGGCCTTCAGCCCCTCGGCCCTCACCTGCAGCAGCGTCAGCTGCCACGGCGGCCAGACCACCCCGGTGTGGACGGCCAGTGGCAGCATCAATGCGGCCCTGGACTGCACCAAGTGCCATGGCGTGGCGGGCTCTGCTGCCACAGCGGTGAACTTCAACGACGCCTACGGCCGGCACGCCATGGGCAGCCACAATGCCAACATCCTGGCCAATGGCATCGCCTGCACCACCTGCCATAACATGGCCAACGGCACTCCGGGTGCCCTCTCCCACTTCAAGTACCTGAGTACCCCAGCCGTGGACGGTGTGGCGACGGGGACCCCCTCGGATCAGCTGCCCAGCGGCACCATCGCCTTTGATCCCGCCATCGTGACCGGTGCCAAAACCTACACGGTGACCACCAATACGCAGGGCAACGGTGGCTGCGCACTCACCTGCCACAGCCATGTGCACACGGCGGCGGTGAACGACTGGACCTCCGTGGGGACGCCCCACCCAGTACCCTTCCTCGCCGGGCAGACGGACACCCAGGGCAATGGCCACTTCACCACCACCAGCGCGACCTTCACCAGCGACTGCGGAAGCTGCCACGCCCACAC
>CAIRQL010000103.1 GCA_903880675.1 uncultured Holophagaceae bacterium
CATCAGCGATCCCTCCGGTGGCACCGTCTGGATCTTCCCGAACATCGACTGGTTCTCCGAAGTGCAGGTGGCTGGCCTGGGTGCCAACGCCGAGTTCGGCGGCTTCATGGGCGGCTTCGTCAACGGCATCGTCAAGCGCGGTGGCAACACGGTGGAGGGCAGCCTCACCGCCTACTTTGCCGACTCCAAGTGGCAGGCCCGGATCAACGCCAACCACCCCAACCTGCCGAATTCCGATAAGGACATTCTCCCGTCCAAGAACTGGGACACCGCCGTCAGCATCGGTGGCCCCATCATCAAGGACAAGCTCTGGTACTTCGTGTCGGCCGAACGCACTGAAGAGGACAACACCCCGCCGGGCGCCGAGCTCCCCCAGCGCAACCAGAAGGTCATGGCCCTGGCCAAGATCACCTGGGCCCCCACCACCAACGCTACCCTGGAGTTCCTGGGCGAGCATGACTATGTGGGTCGGGATCGGCGCTACATCGACAAGTGGACCATGCCCGTGGCCACCCAGAAGGAGAGCGCACCCAACCGCTCCTTCAGCCTCACCTGGACCCAGACCCTTGGCCAAGACAAGGTCTTCACGCTGAAGACCTTCGGCTACTCGGGCCGCTACGACATGCCAGGCTACGGCGGCAATGCCCTGTCTCTGGACACCGCGGACCTCTATCAGTACGACCCCAAGAAGCCTCAGCGGGAGTTCTTCAACAACTCCACCTACGAGGACTTCAACTACCGCTCCAGGGCCACGGTGCAGGCCACCTTCGACTGGTTCAAGACCGGCCTGTTCAGCGCCAACGACAGCCACGCCTTCCGCTTCGGCATCGAGCGGGAGCAGGCGGCCGACGAGGAGTTGGAACGCTTCCCTGGCAACCTGAACCTCAATGCGACTTACGACAACTTCGATGGGCCGCTCTACGGCGACTACATCATCGAGGGCGGCGGCTGGAATGTCCGCCAGCGCGTGGATCGCCTGGCCGCCTTCGCCCAGGACACTTGGCGCGTCAATGACCGCCTCACGATCTCGCCGGGCCTCCGCTTCGAGCAGTTCAAGGCCCGCTTCTACGGCGCCCCGACCCTCTGGGACAAGAGCACCATCGCACCTCGCCTGGGCTTCAGCTACGCCCTCACCGAGGACCAGGGCACCATGCTCAAGGCCCACTGGGGCAAGTACTACGCCGGGTACTCCACCTACTTCATCGATCGCGCCATTCAGAGCGCCATCCCGGTCAAGAACTACTACAGCTGGGGCGACTACCCCGTCATCCCGAATGTCCTGGACCCCTCCACCTGGCCCGATCACACCCCGGGCACCGTGGATAACTACGCCTACCGGCGCGTCAACGACATCACAGCGGTGGACCCCAACGCCCGGCAGCCCTACACCATTGAAACGACCGTGTCTGTGGATCACAAGATCAACAAGACCTGGACCGTCAGCGGCTCCTACGTCGTTCGCGATTTCAAGGACAGCCTGGTTCGGAAGGACACCGCCGATGATCCCAGGGGCGCGTGGATGAACTACTACGACCCGCTGCATCAGACCAACATCAGCATCTACGAGCCTGGCGTCTACGACGAGGCTGGCCTGGACTTCTATGTCCCGCACAACAGTTACGTGACGACCAACAGCAGTGACGCCAAGCGCAAGTACCAGGCCACCTCCATCAGCCTGGACCGGAAGCTGGAGAACGGGTGGAGCCTCAACATGAGCTACACGAATGCCTCACTCAAGGGCAACATCCAACGTGCGGATAGCTATGACAAGGTCTACTACAACAAGAACCTGATGGTTAATTCCTACGGCAACCTGCCGGGGGTAAATGACCACGAGTTCAAAGCCCGTGGCGTGTACGAACTCGCCACCAACACCCGCATCTCCGGGATCTTCACCTACCTCAGCGGAACCCATTGGACCCCCACCTATCGCACTCCCAGCGGCTGGGGCGACAGCGATTGGGGTAACTTCAACGGCCAGCGCTATCTGGTCAACACCGAGGCCCTGGGCAGCCAGACCTACCCCAGCCGGACCCTCTTGGACCTCCGCCTCACCCAGCTCATCAACCTCAACAAGACCTCCCGCCTGGAAGTCTTCGGGGAAGTCCTCAATGTGCTGAATCGGCAGGCCACCACCTCCTACTCCACCCGAGTGAACAGCAGCAACAGCACCAGCTCGGGCATGTACATCGACTACAAGTACCCGCTGGCACTGGATCCTGGCCGTCGGCTGCAGCTGGGCATCCGCCTGAACTTCTAGCACTGGTCAGTTGCATGCGAGATATCCGGGCCTGCGGGCCCGGGTATCGTCATGTGCCCTCCCAAGGATTCCCATGCTCCGCCTCTTTGTCCTCCTCCTCTGCACCTGTCTCCTGCGGGCAGCCCCCCCCAAGGGCACCCTGGTCATCGTGGGTGGCGGAGGCATGCCGCAAGAGATCATGGATGCCTTCCTCAGTGCCTCCGGGGGCAAGGGTGGAGTGGTGGGCATCATCCCCACGTCCACCAGCGATCCCGATGGTGCGCTTAAGGAATGGAAAGAGGACCTCGAGAAGGCCGGCCTCATCATGGTTCCCCTGGATGTCCGCAGCCGGGAACAGGCCTCCGACTCCGAGCTGCTGGCCCGGGCCCGGACCTGCACGGGCTTCTGGTTCTCCGGCGGGGACCAGGGCCGGGTGGGCGACAAGATCGTCGGCACACCCCTGCAGAAGGTTATTCAGGAGCGCTACGAGGCCGGCGCCTGCGTGGGTGGCACCAGCGCTGGGGCCGCCATCATGTCCAAGGTAATGCTCACGGGCGACGACCGCCATGGCAAGGAGGCCCTCTCCGAGTTCGGCCCTGGCGCCTACCAGACCCGCGAGGGCATGGGTTTTCTCCCCACCGGCGTCATCGTGGACCAGCACTTCCTCCGCCGGGGCCGAGAGAACCGCCTCTTCAGCATCGTCATGGAGCGTCCGGACCACCTGGGTCTGGGCATCGACGAAGCCACGGCCCTGGTGGTGAAGGACGGCCAGGCCCGGGTGCTGGGCAAGCGCTCCGTGATGGTCTTCGATCCCGCCGGGATGCAGCTCAAAGGCGAGTCCTTCCGCGACCTCCGTATCCACGTCCTGCGGGCCGGACAGTCCATCGACCTCACCACCCGCAAGGTCAGTCAGCCCTAGGTCCTCCACCACAAACAACCACAAGGAAAAGCATTTTGACCCGATTTTCTTTTCGCGGTGGCCTCATGCCCCGAGTGCTGGTTGCCGCCCTGTTTGCGGTGAGCACCTTCGTAGCGGCTGTAGAGGCGCCCTTCCCCGCCGACCACCGGCAGATGACCAAGACCATCAGCTACGCCGAGATGCTCACCTTCCTGGAAGCCGTGGCCCGGCCCGGCCTCATCACGGTGACGGAGGAGACCCGCAGCCACCAGGGCCGGAAGGTTCTCCTGGTGCGCCTCAACCGGGGTGGCGCCAAGGCCCGCTTCCGGGTGCTCTGGTATGCCCAGCAGCACGGCAACGAGGTGGCCGGCAAGGATGCCCAGCTCACCTTCATCCGGGATGTGGCCCAGCGCCCCAGCCTCCTGCCGGAGGATGTGGACCTCTACCTCATGCCCATGCTCAACCCGGATGGCGCCGAGGCGCACAAGCGCTTCAACGGAGCCGGAGCCGACCTGAACCGGGATCACCTCCTGCTGGAGCAGCCTGAGACCCGCGCCCTGCACCGGGTGGCCCGCCGCATCCGCCCCCACCTGGCCGTGGACGGCCACGAGTTTGGCCGCGATGGCGAGGACCTCACGGCCCGGGGCTGGGAAGCCTGGCCGGTTATCACCATGGACGCTGCCAACCACCCCCTCATCCCCGACTACCTAAGGACCGCCGCCCTTGCAGCTGTGGCGGCCGCCGCCCCGCTCCAGCAGAAGGCCGGCCATGCCTACGCCCGCTACAGCGTCGGTGGCCCGCCGCCGGACGAAGAGACCCGCCCCTCCACACCGGAAGTGGACGATGGCCGCAACAGCTTCGGCACCCTCGGCGCCCTCTCCTTCATCATCGAGGCCGGGGTTCGTCACCATGCGCCGGATCCCCAAGCCGACCTGGGCGAGCGGGTGGATGGCTACCGGATCCTCTACCGCCACCTGCTGGGTGACCGTGCCTGGCGCGACCGGATCTTCCAGCTCTCGGAGCGGGCCCGCCGGGAGCCCCTGCCCCCCTTCATCGCCACCAACACCTTCTGGGCCAACCTGGGCGGCAAGGCGACGACGGTGCAGGTCCGGGAGAAGACCACCGGCAAGACCTTCGCCATCCCCACGGCCAACGCCATGGAGGATCTGGTGGTGAAGGCCAGCGTCCCGACGCCCAAGGCCTATGCCATCGAGCCCTCCGCAGCCGCCCTGTTCCTGCCCGTACTGGAGGCCCAGGGCCTGCGCTTCGAGCGCCTGGCGGCCCCCCGCCGCGCCCGGGTGGAGTCGGTCCGCCTCCTCCGCCTGGAAGAGCCCTTTGACTCCCTCTACCAACGCTACAAGGACCGGCAGATCGTCGAGCGCCAGGCCCCGGTGGATCGGGACCTGCCCGCAGGCACCCTTGTGGTGTCCCTGGACCAGGACCCCGCCCTGGCCCGCCGGGCCATCCAGGTCCTCGAGCCCTGCCTGCTCTACGGCCTCTACGGCTATCCCGGCTTCCGCGCCCTGGCGGTGCCGGGGTCCATCCTGCCCGTGTCCCGCTTGTTCTGAGCCCGCTGCACCTGGAGTGCCCATGCTGATCCTCATCAAGAACGCCGACATCTACGCCCCGGAACCCGGAGGCACCTGCGACATCCTCCTGGGCGGCGGGAAGATCCTGCGCATGGAGGCGGACATCCGCATCCCCCGCAAGTACTGCGAGGTCATCGACGCCCGGAACTTCAAGGCGGTGCCCGGCTTCATCGACGGCCATGTGCACATCATGGGCGGCGGCGGCGAGGGCGGCTTCGCCACCCGCACCCCGGACCTGCCCCTCACGGACGCCATCCAGGGTGGGGTCACCACCGTGGTGGGCTGCCTGGGCACGGACGGCTACACCCGCAACATGGCCGGCCTCCTGGCCAAGGCCAAGGGCCTGGAGGAGGAGGGCATCAGCACCTTCGCCTACTCCGGCTCCTACGGCGTCCCCCTGCGCACGCTCATGCCCACCCTCGAAGAGGACCTCCTCTTCATCGACAAGGTGATCGGCGCCGGCGAAGTGGCCCTGTCGGACCATCGCTCCAGCCAGCCCACCTTCGAGGCCTTCGCCCAGGTGGTGGCCATGGCCCGGCGCGGCGGGATGCTGTCGGGCAAAGCCGGCATCGTGAATGTCCACCTGGGCGACGGCCCCCGGGGCCTCGACTTCCTGCGCCGGATCCTCGCCGAGACCGAGCTCTCCGCCACCCAGATGTGGCCCACCCACATCAACCGCAACCCCCACCTCTTTGAAGAGGGCATCGCCTATGCGAAGGCCGGCGGGTTCGTGGACTTCACCACCTCGACCCTGGCCTCCTACCTCGAAGAGGGCGAGATCCCCTGCGCCAAGGCCCTGCGCCGCATGCTCGAAGCCGGCGTCGACCCGGGGCACATCACCTTCACCTCGGACGGCCAGGGTAGCCTGCCGGACTGGGACCGCAACGGCCGCCTGCAGGACATCCAGGTGGGTCGGGTCACCTCGCTGTTCCCCGCCGTCCGTCAGGCCGTGCAGGAAGAGGGCATCCCTCTGGAGACCGCCCTCCGTGTGATCACCGCCAATCCCGCCCGCATCCTCAAGCTGAAGGCCAAGGGGCGGCTCGCCCCGGGCATGGATGCGGACCTGGTCCTGCTGGATCCCCAGAACCTGGAGGTCCGCACCGTGATTGCCAAGGGACGCCTCCTGATGAAAGCCGGCAAACTGATGGCCAAGGGGACCTTCCAGTGACCGAGCCAGCGCAGCCAGCCAGCACCCCCCCCGAGGCCCCCACCACGGGGCTGAAGATGCCCCACACGCTGGTGATCGTGGGCGCCCTCGTCCTGATCGTTCTGGTGCTGTCCTGGCTGATCCCCTCCGGTGAGTACCAGCGCATGGAGGTCCTCACCAGCGAGGGCCTGCGCAAGGTCACCCTGCCCGGCACCTACCACCAGGTACCCAAGGTCCTTCTGGGCCTCCAGGCCCTGCTGCTGGCCCCCATCAAGGGCTTCCTGGATGGCTCGCTGCTCATCTGCTTCCTGCTGGTCATCGGCGGCACCTTCGCCGTCTTCCAGGAGACCGGCGCCGTGGAGTCCGGCATCTGCGGACTGACGGACTTCCTGGCCCGGCGGCCCGCTCTGGAAG
>CAIRQL010000104.1 GCA_903880675.1 uncultured Holophagaceae bacterium
GAACAGGGTCGCGGGTTCGCCGTGGTGGCTGCGGAAGTCCGCAACCTCGCCAAGCGCAGCGCCGACGCCGCCAAGGAGATCAAGGGCCTGATCCGCGAGAGCGTGGCCAAGTCCACGGACGGCAACAAGGTGGCCGCCCATGCGGGCGAGACCATCCAGGAAGTGGTCACCAACGTCCAGCGGGTCACCAGCCTGGTGGGCGAGATTGCGGGTGCCACCCAGGAGCAGAGCACGGGCCTGAACGAGATCAACAAGGCCGTGGTGCAGATGGACGAGGTCACCCAGCAGAACGCCGCGCTGGTGGAGGAATCCGCCGCCGCCGCCGAGTCCCTGGATGCCCAGGCCCATGCCCTCACGGAGATCGTGGCCAAGTTCAAGACCGGCGTGGAAGTGCGCCGCACCACCACCCAGGCCCGGCCCGCTGCCCATGTAGCCGCCCGCCCCGCCGCCAAGCAACCCCAGCGCGCTGCCGTGAAGCGGGCCCCCGCCCGCCCCGAGCTGGCCCTGGCCTCCGCCAAGCCCTCCGTCCCCACGCCCCAGGGCGACAAGGACGGCCAGTGGGAAGCCTTCTGAGATCTCCAACCTTCGACTTCAGCCCTGATACCAAGGAGCAACCATGAGTTTCCTCGACAACATCAAGATGGGCCCCAAGCTCATCGGGTCATTCCTGATGCTGGCCTTTGTGGCCGCCATCATCGGTGGCGTGGGCATCAAGCAGATCCGGGCCATCGACGCCGCCGACACCATCCTCTACGAGAAGATGACCGTGCCTCTCGCCGAGATCGGCGACATCCAGCAGTTCTTCCAGCGCCAGCGCGTCAATCTCCGGGATGCCATCCTCACGGGGGATGCGGAGCGCTATGGCAAGCGCATCCAGGAGATCAATGCCGAGTCAGGCAAGGTGGAAGAGAGCTTCGTCAAGACCCTGCTCACTGAGAAGGGCCAGGCCGGCTGGAAGGTGTACAAGGAGGCCAGCAACGCCTACGACGCCATCAGTGACCGCACCATCAAACTGGTGGAGCAGGGCAAGCCCAAGGAGGCCGAAGCCCTCATGCGGGGCGATGGCTTCAAGGCCAACGAGGCCACCCAGAAAGCCATCGACGACCTGCAGAACATGAAGCTCAAGCTGGCCAAGGAGACCTCGGACGCCAACTCGGCCCTGGCCAACAGCGCCAGCACCATCATGATGATCCTCATGGCCATCGGCGCCGCCTTTGGTGTGGGCATCGGCGTGTTCATGACCCGGGCCATCACCCGCCCCCTGGCCCGCTTCAGCGAGGTGCTGGAGGCCGTGGCCGGCGGCGACCTGAGCGTCCGCTCGGACATCAAGAACAAGGACGAGATCGGCGAGATGGGTAACACCCTCAATGCCACCGTCGCCGGCCTGCAGGAGGCCATCCTCCAGGTGCAGGAGGCGGCCCTGGCCATCTCCACCGCCTCGGGCGAGATCTCCATGGGCAACACGGACCTGAGCCGCCGCACGGAGGAACAGGCCGCCAGCCTGGAAGAGACCGCCAGCAGCATGGAGCAGATCACCAGCAATGTGAACCAGACCGCCGACAATGCGCGCTCGGCCAACACCGAGTCCGCCAAGGCCCGGCAGGTGGCCCAGGATGGCGGCGCCGCTGTCACCCAGGTCATCTCCGCCATGGAAGCCATCAACCAGTCCTCCGCCAAGATCAACGAGATCATCGGCGTGGTCGACGAGATCGCCTTCCAGACCAATCTGCTGGCCCTCAACGCGGCCGTGGAAGCCGCCCGGGCCGGTGAGCAGGGTCGCGGGTTTGCCGTGGTCGCCGCCGAGGTCCGCAACCTCGCCAAGCGCAGCGCCGACGCTGCCAAGGAGATCAAGGGCCTGATCCGCGAAAGCGTGGCCAAGTCCACAGACGGCAACAAGGTGGCCGCCCATGCCGGCGAGACCATCCAGGAAGTGGTCACCAATGTCCAGCGGGTCACCAGCCTGGTGGGCGAGATCGCCAACGCCACCCAGGAGCAGAGCACGGGCCTGAATGAGATCAACAAGGCCGTGGTGCAGATGGACGAGGTCACCCAGCAGAACGCCGCGCTGGTGGAGGAATCCGCCGCCGCCGCCGAGTCCCTGGATGCTCAGGCCCATGCCCTCACGGAGATCGTGGCCAAGTTCAAGACTGGCGTGGAGGTGCGCCGCACCACCACCCAGGCCCGGCCCGCCCCTCAGGCAGCCGGCCGCCCGGCCACCAAGCAGCCCATGCGCGCTGCCGTGAAGCGGGCCCCCGCTCGCCCCGAGCTGGTTTCCGCCAAGCCTCCGATCCCCACGCCCAGGAGCGACGAGGACGGCCAGTGGGAAGCATTCTGAGGCCTCGGCCCCAGGTGCCCCGCCCCGTCCCCCTCTCCTGACGCAGCCGACTGATTGAACCCAAGATGCCCGTTCTAGAGGAAAACCCCATGTCAACCACCGCAGGCAGTTTCCAAGGACTCCAGCAGGTGCTCTGCTTCGCCCTCGCCGGTGAGGCCTACGCCCTGCCCATCCTGAAGGTCCGGGAGATCCAGGCCCAGGCCACCCTCACCCGGATCCCCAAGGCTCCGGCCTACATGCCGGGGGTCATCAACCTCCGAGGCGCCATCGTCCCCATCCTGGAGCTGCGCCAGCGCTTCTCCCTGGGGGATGCCCCGGAAGAGACCCGCCCCGTCATCGTCATCGTCGAGGTCCAGGGCCGCACCCTGGGCATCCGCGTGGACTCCGTGTCCGATGTGCTGGACCTCGATGCCGCCGCCATTCGGCCCGCCCCAGAGCTGGGCACCCAGAGCGCCCTGGGCCGGGAGTTCATCTCGGGCCTCGCCTCCCTGCCCGGGGGGTCTGGCACCGACACCATGCTGATCCTCCTGGACCTGGACCGCCTGCTGTCTGACAGCGAGCTCCTGGCCCTCGACAGCGCCACGGCCTGATTCCCATGGCTGCGAAAAAAGCCGCCCCTGCTCCGGCTCCCCTCGCCCCTGCCCTCGCCCTCGAGGGTGATCTGGACGTGTTCTCCATCCATGGCCAGTGGGAGCTCCTCCAGCCCCTGCTGGCGTCCGAACCCGGTCCCGTGGCCCTGGACCTCAGCGGCATCGGGGACCTGGACATGTCCGGCGTCCAGCTGCTGTTGGCCCTGGAACGAGACCTCCAAACCAGGGACTGCCAGCTCACGCTCACGGGCGTCCAGGAGACCTGGAAGACCCGCTACCAACCCCTGGGCATGGCTGCCCTCTTTGATGGGGGCCGTCCGTGAGCCTCTGGTCCCGGAAAGCGCTGGCCTCGGGGCCCGTCGCCGACCTGGACCCCGCTCCCCAGAGCGGGGCCACCCGTCAGGCCCTCCTGCGGCTGGCTGGCCGGGAAGCAGCCATGCTGGAGGGCCAGGTGGCCTTCCTGCAGCCCGAGCTCAATCAAGCGGACAGCCTGGTGGGTGAAGCTTCCCGGACCCTCGGGGAGTCCCTCAACACCCTGGACCGCAGCGTCCAGCACCAGCATCGCCTGGCCGCTGAGGTGCAGGTGGCCATGGCCATCACCCTGGAAGGGGACGCCGCTGCTGGCGAGGGCTTTGACGCCGTCAGCAACTCGATCATGGGCACCCTGGACGGCTTTGTGACGAACATGCTGGAGATCTCTCAGTCGTCCATGCAGCTGGTGTCGGAGGTGGAGGACATCCGCACCCGCGCCACAACCATGGAGGAGATGCTGGGGGAGCTCTCCGAGATCGCCGGCCGCACCCACCTGCTGTCCCTCAATGCCAACATCGAGGCCGCCCACGCCCGCCGCTTCGGCGCTGGTTTTGCCGTGGTGGCCGGCGAGGTCTCCAAGCTGGCGGACCGCAGCTCGGCCCTCAGTGCCACCATCCAGGAGCAGGTCAACGGGACCCGCTTAGCGCTGGAACGCACGGATGCCCACGCCCAGACCATCGCCAGCAAGGACATGTCCGTGGCCATGGCCTCCAAGGCCGAGTCGCAGAAGCTGGTGCAGGCCCTCGAAGACAGCAACCTCCGGGTGAAGGGCCTGGTGGAACAGCTGGAGGGCAATGCCCGCATCATCCGCGAGCAGGTCGGCCATGTGGTGCGCTGCCTGCAGTTTGAGGACCTGGTCCACCAGACCCTCCAGGCCTGCCTTCAGGAGCTCGGCAACCTCCAGTCCCAGGCTCGGGCCTGGCGCGACTTCGAGTCCCTGCTGGGCGCCGAGGCCGAGGAGGCAGAGGCCCTGGAAGCCTTGCACGACTCCCTGGGCGCCATCGAGGCCTCCCGGGTGCAGTTCCGTGCCGTCAAGAGCGCTTCGCTCGAGGCCGGCGATGTTGATCTCTTCTGATCAGGAGTCCCACGATGAACCGTTGCATCCTCACCGTCGACGATTCGAGCACCATGCGCCAGATGATCACCTTCACCCTCAAGGGGGGGGACTTCGACGTGCTCGAGGCCGGTGACGGCGTCGAGGCTCTGGAGGTCGCCCAGGGCAAGAAGCTGGCGCTGATCATCACGGACGTGAACATGCCGCGCATGGACGGGATCACCCTGGTGCACCGCCTGCGGGCCCTCCCGGAGTTCAAGTTCACACCCATCCTGGTTCTCACCACGGAATCAGACGCCAGCATGAAGCAGAAGGGGAAGGAGGCGGGCGCCACGGGCTGGATCGTGAAGCCCTTCAGCCCCGAGAAGCTCATGGACACGGTCAACAAGGTCATCTGAGGTATCCCATGTCCGATCCCATGGCCCAATTCCGAGACGCCTTCTTCGAGGAGGCCACCGAGCTTGCCGACGGCATGGAGGCCACCCTGCTTGGGCTGGACCTCCAGGCCGTGGAAGCTGAGGACCTCCACACGCTGTTCCGCGCCGCCCACTCCATCAAGGGCAACTCGGCCACCTTCGGCTTTCCCGCCGTGGCGGCCTTCACCCACAAGCTGGAGAGCACCCTGGAGCCCGTGCGGCAGGGCACCCGCCCCATGACCACCGAGCTGCTGGAGCTGCTGCTCCAGGGCGTGGACCTCATCCGCAGCCACCTGCACCACGCCCGCCGCGGGGAGGCCCTGCCAGCAAAAGAGCAGGCCGCCCAGGAGGTCCTGATTGCGAACCTGGAGAGCGACGGCGCCCCGGTCGCCGCCGCCCCGGTGGCTGCCTCCGCCCCCCTCACGGCCACCCTAACCGGCAAGGGCTTCGCCATCCGCTTCGAGGCTCCCAAGGATGCCTTCCGCCGGGGCATCAACCTGGAGCGCATGTTCCGGGACCTCGCCAAGCTCGGGACCCTGCAGAGCTGGCCGGACCTGCGTACCATGCCCAGCCTGGAGGCCCTCGACCCCGAGGACTGCCACCTGGCCTGGGACCTGCGCCTGGAGACCGCTCGCCCCCAGATGGATGTGGATGAGGTCTTCGAGTTCGTGGCCGAAGGGGAGAACCTCAAGATCCAGGCCCTGGCCCCGGCCACCTCCGTCCCCCGCCTGGGTGACATCCTCCAGGACGAGGCCGGCGTCAGCCCTGCCGACATCCGCGAGGCCCTGGCCCTGCAGAAGCCCCTGGGCGAGATCCTGGTGGAGATGGGCAAGGTCAAACCCGAGGCCGTGGGGAAGGCCCTCGAGCAGCAGCAGAAGAAGAAGAACCAGGCCGAGGCCAGCACCGTCCGGGTGGCCACGGAGAAGATCGACCGCCTGGTGAACCTGGTGGGCGAGCTGGTCATCACCCAGGCCATGCTGGCCCAGGCCTCCCAGCAGATCCACACCACCCTCGGGGAAGAGCAGATGAGTGCGGCCCTGCTGCAGTTCGACCGCCAGACCCGAGAGCTGCAGGAGCGGGTCATGGGCATCCGCATGGTGCCCGTGGAGATGGTCTTCTCCCGCTTCCCCCGCATGGTCCACGAGCTGGGCAAGCAGCTGGGACGGAGCGTGGAGCTCCTCATGGAAGGCACAGCCACCGAGCTGGACAAGACCTTCATCGAGATGCTGGTGGATCCCCTCACCCACTTGGTTCGTAATGCCGTGGACCACGGCATGGAAGGTGCGGAAGAGCGCCTTGCCGCCGGCAAGCCCGCCACGGGGACCATCCTGCTCCGGGCCGCCAGCCGGGGGGGCCACATCCACATCGAGGTGAAGGACGACGGCCGCGGCCTGAACCGGGACCGCATCCTCCAGAAGGGCCTGGACAAGGGCCTCATCGCCCCTGGCACCAAGCCCACGGAAGACGAGCTGAATCTGCTGATCTTCGAGCCCGGGTTCTCCACGGTGGAAGCTGTGTCGGACCTCTCCGGCCGCGGGGTCGGCATGGATGTGGTGCGCCAGAATGTGCGCGTCCTGGGCGGCCGCATCGAGGTCGAGTCCACACCGGGCAGGGGCACCACCATCCGCCTGGTCCTGCCCCTCACCCTGGCCATCCTCGACGGGCTCACGGTCCGCGTGGGCGATGAGACCTATGTCTTCCCCCTGGCCTCGGTGCTGGAGAGCTTCCAGTGCCAGCCTGAGGATGTGCGCAGCGTCAAGGGCGACCGCGAGGTGATCAGCCTGCGCGGGGAGTTCATCCCCGTGGTGCGCCTGCACAACCTGCTGGCCTCTGCCGAGGGGCACGATGCCTCCGGCCGCTCCCTGCTGGTGCTGGTGGAGTCCGAAGGCCGCCGGGCCGCCATGGCCGTGGACGAGCTGCTGGGACAGCAGCAGGTGGTCATCAAGAGCCTGGAGACCCACTACAAGCGGGTGGAGGGGATCTCGGGCGCCACCATCCTGGGGGACGGCCGCGTGGCCCTCATCCTGGATGTTTCGGGCCTCATCCGCCTGGAGGCCGGGGCTGCAGCGGTCGAGGCATGAGCCGCCCGGTGGAACTCCGGCGGGAGTCCGCCGGCCTGGATCGGGAGCCCCTCTCCACGACCACCTTCGAGGCCCTGCGGGACCTCCTCCACACCCACTCGGGCATCGCCCTGGCGGGCCACAAGCTCACCATGGTCCAGTCCCGCCTGGCCAAGCGCCTGCGCATCCTCGGCATCAAGACCTACGAGGACTACCTGGCTCTGCTTGAGGACCACGCCAACGAGGAGTGGTCCGAGTTCATCAACGCCCTCACCACCAACCTCACCAGCTTCTTCCGAGATGGCCACCACTTCACCCGCCTGGTGGAGCTTCTCGGGCCCAAGACGGCCTCCCGCAAGATCCGCATCTGGAGTGCAGGCTGCAGCACCGGCGAGGAGCCCTACACCCTGGCCATGACCCTGCAGAAGGCCTATGGGGCCTCGGCCGCCATCCAGATCCACGCCACGGACCTGGACACGGCAGTGCTGGAGACGGCCTCCCGCGGGGTCTACCCCGTGGCGCGCATCGAGAACATGGATGAGTCCTGGAAGCGCCTGGCCTTCCTCAAGGGCACCGGCGCCCACGCCGGGCAGGTGCGCATCCGCCCGGAGCTGCGGCAGCTGATCACCTTCCAGGAGATGAACCTGCGGGATGCCAAGTGGCCCCTGGAGGCGGGCTCCTTTCAGGCCATCTTCTGCCGGAACGTCATGATCTACTTCGACAAGCCCACCCAGCGCGACCTGCTGCGCCGCTTCCACAACCTGTTGGAGCCCGAGGGCCTGCTCTTCGTGGGCCACAGCGAGGCCCTGCTGGACACCACCCTGGGCTTCCAGTCCCTCGGCCAGACCATCTACCGGCGGAAGGAGGGCAGGCCTTGAGCCCTCCTGCCGTTCCCATCGTCCTGGGCAGGGCATCCAAGTATCTGGACCGGCACTTCAACCGGCAGGCCATGAAGATCCTGCCCGGCGAGTTCTATGCCACCACCGAGGACGAGGTGATTGTCACGGTGCTGGGTAGCTGCGTGGCGGCCTGCCTGCTGGATCCCATCGCCATGGTGGGGGGGATGAATCACTTCATGCTGCCCGTCAAGAAGGGCGGCCAGGAGCCGGACAACTTCTATGCGGCGCGCTATGGGGCGGCGGCCATGGAGTACCTCATCAACAACCTCCTGCACCTGGGCGCTCAGCGGGACCGCCTGGTGGCCAAGGCCTTCGGGGGCGGCAAGGTGCTGCCGGGCATGACCTCGGATGTAGGCGGGCAGAACATCGACTTTGTGCGCCACTTCCTCCGCAGCGAGGACATCCCCCTCTGGAGCGAGGACATGGGTGGGTTGCACCCCCGCAAGGTCTACTTCTTCCCCCACACCGGTCAGGTGCTGGTCAAGCGCATGGAACGGGCTCACAACGATACCGTCATCACCCGCGAGCTCAGCTACATGCAAGAGTTCACCAAAGCCCCCATGGAAGGGGATGTGGAGTTGTTCACATGAATGCAGAATCCCGCCGCCGCGTCTTGATCATCGACGACAGCGCCCTGGTGCGCCAGGTGCTGACCAGCATCCTCAGCCGCCACCCCATGCTGGAGGTGGTGGGCACCGCCAAGGATCCCTACGATGCCCGGGAGCGCATCAAGGAGCTGGACCCGGATGTGCTCACCCTGGACGTGGAGATGCCCCGCATGGATGGGCTCACCTTCCTCAGCAAGCTGATGAAGGCCCACCCCATGCCCACCGTGATGCTGTCCAGCCTGACGGCCAAGGGCACGGGCACAGCCCTGGATGCGCTGGCCCTGGGAGCGGTGGATGTCATCGGCAAGCCCACCCTGGACCAAGCCGCGGGGCTGGAGGCCATGAGCTCCCAGATCGCCAACACCGTCTACGCCGCCTCCCTGGCCCGGGTGGCGGGACGCCGGGCCCCCGGGGGACCGCCCCGCCCCGCCGTCCAGCCCCTCTCGTCCCTGGCGGACCGGGCCAAGGCCGGCCGGGCCCTCATCGCCATCGGCTCCAGCACCGGCGGTACCGAGGCTCTACGCCAGGTCTTCGAGCGTATCCCCGGGAACCTCCCCCCCATCGTCGTGGTCCAGCACATGCTGCCCGGCTTTACGGAGGCCTTTGCTGACCGCCTGGATCGCACCTGCCAGGCCCGGGTGAAGGTGGCTGCGGACGGCGAGCCTCTTAAGGCGGGCAGTGTCTATCTGGCTCCCAGCGATGCCCATCTGTCGGTAGCCCGCCATGGGGCGGGCCTGCTGGCCATGCTGGAGGCTGGCGAGCGGGTCTCCGGCCACCTGCCCTCCGTGGATGTGCTGTTTCACTCCGTCGCCGCCACCAGCGGTGCCCACGCCATGGGCGTCATCCTGACGGGCATGGGCGAGGACGGCGCCCGAGGCCTCCTCCAGATGCGCCAGAAGGGCGCCCGCACCGTGGGCCAGGACGAGGCCTCCTGCGTGGTCTACGGCATGCCCCGCGCCGCCTTCATGCGCGGCGCCGTGGAAGAACAAGCATCCCTCCTAAGCATCCCCGACCACCTCGTAGCGTGGTGTGGCCGCGAGGCGTAGGTCCTCAGCACGGAAATCGAAAAATGCATTCACCGCTAAGACGCCAAGGGCGCCAAGACGGCTAAGAAAAAAATCAATAATTTAAGGATCTTCCGGGATTTCAGGGAAAGAAATCTCACCGCAGAGAACACAGAGAACGCAGAGAAAAACGGGCAAGGAATGGAACACCGATGAACACCGATGAACACCGATAAAGGCTGATCAACACCGATTAGCGTGGGGGTGGGTTCGCTCGGCAATGCGCATGGGCTCCATCTCGGGGCGCCGCTGCCGCGCCTCTTGGGGGGCGCGGCCGTGGCACCCCGGGATGACTTCCGGCGACGCCGGAAGCCGCCTTC
>CAIRQL010000105.1 GCA_903880675.1 uncultured Holophagaceae bacterium
AGGCGGTGGACGATGAGGTCCGGGTAGCGGCGGATGGGGCTGGTGAAGTGCAGGTAGTCCTGCAGGGCCAGACCCGAGTGGCCAATGTTCTCGGCGCTGTACTCGGCCTTCTTCAGGCTGCGCAGCAGGAGGTTGTTGATCATGGCCTCCAGGGGGCCACCCTTCACCTTGGCCAGCATGGCGTTGAGGTGTTCGGGGGAGGGCGACTCGCTGCCCTTCAGCAGGCCGAAGCTGCGGGCCACCTCGGCGAAGACCTCCAGCTTGAGGGGGTCCGGCTCATCGTGGATCCGGTAGATGGAGGGGATCTTCCGGCGGGTGAAGAAGCTCGCTACGGCTTCGTTGGCCAGCAGCATGAACTCTTCGATCATGCGGTGGGCATCGTGGCGCGGGTAGCGGCGGGCATCCACGGGGCGACCCTCTTCATCGAAGAGGAACTCCGCTTCTTCCGTATCCAGGTTCATGGCGCCCCGACCCAGGCGGGCCAGGGTGAGGCGGCGGGAGACCACCAGGGCCTCATCCAGCAGGGCGCAGAGGTCCACCCCAAAGTCCGCGCGCTTGGCGGCCACCTGGTCCAGGCAGGCCTCCTTCACATCGTCGTAGGTGAGGCGCCGGGCGCTGTGGATCACGCTCTCGGAGAAGCGGGTCTCCACCACGTGCAGGTCCGGGGAGAGGGTCATCCAGGCGGTCATGGTGAGGCGGTCCACACCCTCCCGCAGGCTACACAGGTCGCCGCTGAGGCGCTCCGGGATCATGGGGATGGCTTCGTCCGGGAAGTACACCGAGGTGCCGCGCAGACGGGCCTCCTCGTCCAGCGGGCCGCCCTCGGCGACGTAGTGGCTGACGTCGGCGATGTGCACGCCCAGGAGCCAGCCACCGCCCTCGGAGCGGGGCAGGGCCTCCAGGCTGATGGCGTCATCGAAGTCCTTGGCCGTGGGGGGATCCACCGTGCAGGTGAGGGTGGTGCGTAAATCCTCCCGCCCCTTCACCCATTCCTCGGGGATGGCGGTGGGGAACGGCGCCAGCTCCCGCATGACGGCATCGGGGAAGGTCGTGCGCAGGTTGAACAGGGCGGCGGTCAGGCGGTTCTCGATCTTCAGGTCGGTCTTCTTGCCCAGGCGGGCCACCACGGTGCCGCGCAGCTGCTTGGCGTCGGGGTCGGCGTCCAGGCGCACGCTCACCAGCTCGCCATCCTCGGCGAGGTCCGTGGGGGGCACGGCGATGATCTGGGCCAGGCGGGGCTCCAGGGGCACCACGCGCCAGCCCCAGGGCTGCTGCTGGAGGGTGCCGGGCAGGGGGATCTCACCCCGGCCCTTGATCTCCATGACCCGGGCTTTGAGGCGGCCATCCCAGGACTCGCCACAGATCTCAGCCACCACCCGGTCCCCGTGGATGGCCCCGTGGGCATCCCGCCAGTCCACCAGCAGATCCGTCCCGGGGCCCTTGGGCGCGCCGGGCACCTTCAGGAAGCCCCCGGCGCCCTCCGGGTGGCCCACAAAGGTGGCTTCGAAGGACTCGAAGGGCCGGAAGGCCGCCTGGGGCCTGGCCGCAGGGCGCGGGGTCGGCTTGGGGGCCGAGGCCGCCTGGGGCGCACCTCGTCGCTCGGTCCGGGCGGGCGGACGGGAAGGGGTGCTGCGGGAGGATGAGCGTCGGGCCATGGACCCAGGTTACCGGGGGGAAGGCTGGATCAGCCCTTCTTTCCCTTCTTCACGGGCTTG
>CAIRQL010000106.1 GCA_903880675.1 uncultured Holophagaceae bacterium
CGGGCCTACCACCACACCTACGGCCTGAACGTGGTGACCACGAACTGCTCCAACAACTACGGCCCCCGGCAGCATCCCGAGAAGCTGATCCCCCTGGCCATCACCCGCTTGGCCAAGGGCGAGCCCATCCCCATCTACGGGGACGGCCTGAACATCCGGGACTGGCTCTACGTGGAGGACCACTGCGCCGCCTTGGAGACCGTGATGCTCAAGGGCACCTCCGGCGAGACCTACTGCGTGGGCGGTGACAACGAGCAGACCAACATGGCGCTGGTGGACCTGCTCTGCGACCTGGTGGACCAGCACCTGGGGCGGCCCCAGGGCACCAGTCGCGCCCTCAAGACCTTCGTCCAGGACCGGGCCGGCCATGACCGGCGCTATGCCATCGACGCCACCAAGATCCATCAGGAACTGGGCTGGGTTCACGAAGGCTCCTTTGAGGCCTGCCTTCGGCAAACGGTGGCATGGTACCTGGGATAATCTGGTCCAGCGGCACGGAGGCTAGCCTTTCGAGCAGAGCCAGGAAAGCGAGGTCGGCATGAAGGCAGTGATTCTGGCGGGTGGCCTGGGGACGCGCATCAGCGAGGAGACCCAGACCAAGCCCAAGCCCATGGTGGAGGTCGGGGGCAAGCCGATCCTCTGGCATGTCATGAAGATCTACTCCCACTACGGCATCAACGACTTCGTAATCTGCTGTGGCTACAAGGGGTACGTCATCAAGGAGTACTTCGCCAACTACTTCCTGCACATGTCGAATGTCACCTTCGACATGGCGGCCAATAAGATGGAAGTGCATCAGAACCATGCCGAGCCCTGGCGGGTCTCCCTGGTGGACACGGGGGACGCCACCATGACGGGCGGGCGCCTGGGCCGGGTGCGGTCCTTCGTGGAAGAGGAAGAGGCTTTCTGCTTCACCTACGGCGATGGTGTGGGTGACATCGACATCCCCCGCCTGCTGGACTTCCACAAGCAGCAGGGGGTGCTGGCCACCCTCACGGCCACCTACCCCCCGGGACGCTTTGGCGCCCTGGATCTGCAAGGGGACCGGGTTGCGTCCTTCAAAGAGAAGCCCATGGGGGACGGGGGTCGCATCAACGGCGGCTTCTTTGTGCTCTCCCCCAAGGTGCTGGACCTCATCAAGGGGGACGAGACCATCTGGGAGCGGGACCCCCTCGAGACCTTGGCGGCCCAGGGACAGCTGGCTGCGTACTCTCACGAAGGGTTCTGGCAGCCGATGGACACCCTTCGCGACAAGCTGCAGCTGGAAGAGCTCTGGGCCTCGGGCCGGGCACCCTGGAAGGTCTGGTGATGGACACCGCCTTCTGGAGAGGAAAGCGGGTGTTCCTTACGGGGCACACCGGCTTCAAGGGCAGCTGGCTGTCCCTCTGGCTGCAGGCCATGGGAGCCGAGGTGCATGGCTATGCCCTGGCCCCGGCCACGGACCCAGCCCTCTATGACCTGGCGCAGGTGGGCCAGGGGATGGTGTCCACCCTGGGGGATATCCGGGACCTGCCGCGCCTCACCTCGGCCATGCAGGAGGCCCGCCCCCAGGTGGTGCTGCACCTGGCGGCCCAGGCCCTGGTGCGGGCCTCCTACACCGATCCCGTGGGGACCTACGGCACCAACGTGATGGGCACGGTCCACCTGCTGGAGGCGGTGCGCGCCACCCCGGGTGTTCAGGCCGTGGTGGTGGTCACCAGCGACAAGTGCTACGAGAACCGGGAGTGGCTCTGGGGCTACCGGGAGGATGAGCCCATGGGGGGGTACGACCCCTACAGCAACAGCAAGGGCTGTGCGGAGCTGGTGGTGAGCGCCTATCGCCGCTCCTTCTTCCCTGCCGCCCGCTATGGTGAGCACGGCGTGGCCCTGGCCAGCGCCCGCGCTGGCAATGTGATCGGTGGCGGCGACTGGGCGGATGACCGCCTGGTGCCGGATGTGCTGCGCGCCCTCGAAGCAGGTGAGCCTGCCATCATCCGCAGCCCCGGGGCCGTGCGTCCCTGGCAGCACGTGCTGGAGCCCCTTTCCGGGTATCTGGACCTGGCCCAGGCGCTGGTGGAGCGGGGTCCGGCCTTTGGTGAGAGCTGGAACTTCGGACCCTTTGATGCCGATGCCCGGCCCGTCCAGCACCTGGTGGCCTCCCTGGTGGGGGCCTGGGGCGAGGCGGCCAGCTTCCGGGTGGAGGCGCCGGCGGATGCCCCCCACGAGGCGCACCTGCTGAAGCTCGACACCTCCAAGGCCAGGGCCCGCCTGCACTGGCGCCCCCGCTGGAGCCTGGAGACCTGCCTGGCGCGCATCGTGGAATGGCACCGGGCCAAAGTCACGGGGGCCGACCCACGGGCCCTGACCCTCGCCCAGATTGCCGCCTACCAGGCGACCTCCCCGGACTTGTGACCTTCAGGTGGTGACCTTGCAGACCCTCGCCGAGCTTCGTGCCCAGATCGCCACCCTCGTGGATGCCTACGCTGAGCAGGCCTATGCCCCGGTCCCCTTCCAGCCCGGGGTCACCGCCGTACCCCCGGCCGGCAAGGTGCTGGGGGCCTCGGAGCTCAAGCACATGGTGGACGCCGCCCTCGACGGCTGGCTCACCACTGGGCGCTTCAACGACCTGTTTGAGAAGCGCCTGGCGGAGTATCTGGGCGTGCGCCATGTGCTGACGGTGAACAGTGGCTCCTCTGCCAACCTGGTGGCCTTCATGGCCCTGACCTCCCCCCGGCTGGGCGATCGTGCCATCCGCCCCGGGGACGAAGTCATCGGCGTGGCGGCGGGCTTCCCCACCACTGTGAACCCGATCCTCCAGGCCGGGGCGGTGCCGGTCTTTGTGGATGTCTCGCTGCCCACCTACAACATCGACCCCGCCCTCATCGAGGCGGCCATCACCCCCCGGACCAAGGCCGTCATGCTGGCCCACACCCTGGGCAACCCCTTCAACCTGGAGGTGGTCACGGCCCTCTGCCGGAAGCACGGGCTGTGGCTGGTGGAGGACTGCTGCGATGCCCTGGGGTCCACCTATGGAGGCCAGAAGGTCGGCACCTTCGGCGACATCGGCACCCTGAGCTTCTATCCGGCCCACCACCTCACCATGGGGGAGGGCGGAGCCGTCTTCACGCGGAACGCCGAGCTCCGGAAGATCGTGGAGTCCTTCCGGGACTGGGGCCGGGACTGCTTCTGCCCCCCGGGCCGGGACAACACCTGCTGCAACCGCTTTGGCTGGAAGCTGGGCGACCTGCCCCAGGGCTACGACCACAAGTACATCTACTCCCACCTGGGCTACAACCTGAAGATCACCGACATGCAGGCGGCCTGTGGCCTGGCGCAGCTGGACCGCCTGGAGGGTTTCGTGGCGGCCCGCCGCGCCAACTTCGCCTTCCTGAAGGCTCGCCTGGCCTCCTGCGAGGAGCACCTCATCCTGCCTGAGGCCACTGCGGGTTCCGACCCCAGCTGGTTCGGGTTCCTGCTCTCCCTGCGCGAGGGCTCCCGCTTCCAGCGCCTGGACCTCCTGAATTTCCTGAATGAGCGGCGCATCGGGACGCGGCTGCTGTTCGCCGGCAACCTGACGCGCCAGCCCTACATGGCGGGGCGGACCTTCCGCACTGTCGGGGACCTGGCCACCACGGACTTCGTCATGAACCAGACCTTCTGGATCGGCGTCTATCCGGGCCTCTCCGAGGAGATGCTGGAGTACGCCGCCGCCTCCCTGGAGGACTTCTTCCGGGGGACCCCGTGACGGTGGCTGCGCCCGCCTTCCGGGCCCTGGACCTGCCCGGGTGCTTCGAGCTGCGCCCCACGCCCCACCAGGACTCCCGGGGCACCTTCATCAAGACCTACCGGGAGGACCTCTTTCGGGCGCAGGGCCTGCGCACGGACTGGCAGGAGGCCTTCTTCACTATTTCCCGGGTCGGCGTCATTCGAGGGATGCACTTCCAGGTGCCACCGGCCCAGCACGCCAAGCTGGTGACCTGCATGGTGGGTGCCGCCTTGGATGTGCTGCTGGATCTGCGTCCCGGCCCCACCTTCGGCCACTGGCTCACCCTGCAGCTTTCGGGAGATGAAGGTAACGCACTCTATGTGCCGGAGGGCGTGGCCCACGGCTTTCAGTCCCTCGCAGATGGGACGCTGCTGCACTATCAGACGACCTCCCTCCATTCGCCCGAGCACGATCGCGGCATCCGCTGGGACAGCTTCGGCTGCCCCTGGCCCCTGCCGGAGCCCACCCTGTCGGAACGGGATCGGGCCTTTCCGGGGCTGGCCGAATTCCAGACCCCCTTCCGGAGCTGAGCCCATGCCGCGAGCCCTCCTTACCGGCGCAGCCGGCTTCCTGGGTGGCAACCTGCTGCGCAGCCTCCTGGTTCGGGGCTGGGAGGTCCACGCCCTCCTGGGTGCGACCTGCCGGGAGGCGGCCCTGGAGGATGTGCGGGAGCGCATCACCATCCATCACCACGACGGCTCCACCGACGGGATGCTGGAACTCGTGGGCAAGGCCCAGCCGGATGTGGTGTTCCACCTGGCCTCGGTGTTCCTGGCGGACCATCAGCCGGCTCAGATCGAGGGGCTCATGGCCTCCAACCTGACCTTCTCCACCCAGCTGGCGGAGGCGGTGGTGGCCTGCGGCGGGGGCCGCTTGGTGAACACAGGCACCTCCTGGCAGTACGCCCGGGGGGAAGGCTACCTGCCCCTGAACCTCTATGCCGCCACCAAACAGGCCTGCGAAGACATCCTGACCTACTACCACGATGCTCGTGGCCTCTCCTGCATCACCCTGAAGCTCTTCGACACCTACGGCACCGGCGACCCCCGCCGCAAGCTGGTGAGCCTGCTCCTGGAGGCCGCGCGCAGCGGTGGGCCCATCGCCCTCTCCCCCGGGGAGCAGACCCTGGACCTGCTCCACATGGACGATGTGGCCGCGGCCTTCCGCATCGCCGGGGAGTGCCTCCTGGCGGCGCCGGAGCCCCTGCTGGCCAGCCACCTGCTGGGCGGCACGCGCCTCACGGTGCGGGCGCTGGCGGAGTGCATCACGCAGGTCACAGGCTGCCCCATCCAGGCCCAGTGGGGCGGTCGCCCCTACCGGCCCCGGGAGATCATGGTGCCGGTCAGCCCGGGCCCCGATCTGCCGGGCTGGGCCCCCCAGGTCTCCCTGGAGGAGGGACTGGGCGCCGCCTTCCGGGCCCTGGCACTCACCTGATGGCAGCGCCGCGGATCTCTATCCTGATCCCCACCTTCAACCGGGCGGGAATGCTCTCCGCTGCGGTGGCTTCCGCTCTGGCCCAGACCTGGGAGAACCTGGAGGTACTGGTCTCGGACAATGCCTCCACGGATGCTACGCCCCAGACCATGGCGGCCTTCACGACGGATCCTCGCCTCAGCTACCACCGTAACCCGGTCAATGTGGGCATGGTGGCGAACTGGCGCCAGCTACTGGACCGGGCCTCGGGGGACTACTTCCTGCTCCTTTCGGACGACGATGAGCTACTGGTGCCCACCTACTTGGCAACCGCCGCCGCGCTCATCCAGGCGCACCCGGACCTAGCCCTGGTCTATGCCAATGGTTGCATCCTCGACACCCGTACGGGCGAGCGCCGCGAGCTGCGCCTGCCCTTCCAGGGCGTTCAGCCCGGTGGCCGCATCTTCGCCAGCAGGGACCGGGTCCGCCCCCAGGACTTTACCCTTTGCAACGTCCTCTTCAATCGGAGCCTAGCCCTGCAGGTGGATGCCTTCGCCAACCCCCACAACCTCTGCTGCGACTCGGAGCTCTTCCTGTGCCTGTGCCTCCTGGGACGGGTTGCCGTGGTCGAGGATGAGGTGAGCCTCTACCGGATGCACTCCGGCAACCTTATCGACACCGTGGGGCGGGACTATGACCTGCTCACCCAGACCATGGAGATGTACTTCAGGCCCCACGCCCTGGCCTTGGAGCGCGGCGGGCTCACCTCCGAAGAACGCCACGCCTTCGAAGAGGTGCTCTGGCGCGCCCTCCGGAAGACCCTCCTGGAGGTGGCACAGAAACACCCGGGGCGCTACGGGGAGTGCCTGGCCTGGCTGCGGCGGGACCACCCGGCCGTGCTCCGGCAGGCACGGAGCAACCTGAAGTTTTGGCGCAAGCTGCTCCGCCTCCGCTGGCGGCAGTGGCGGGGGCTCGCCTAGGTGTAGGTGGAGCCGGATACGCGGCCCGTGCGACCAGCCTGGAAGTGCTGGTAGGCCTTCCACTCCAGCAGGGCCCGGCCAGGCCTGCCGCGGAAGAGGTACTTCTGGATGGGATGCCAGAGGCCCCGGCGCTGGCGGTCCAGATCCTCCGGGAAGTAGGTCTGGATGAAATGCCAGCGGTTCCGGCGGCTGTAGAATTCCATGAGGTTGCTGCGGTGCCCCGTGGACAGGGACTCCAGGTGATAGATCAGGACACCCCAGACCCCGCTGAGGATGTAGCCCGCCCGGCGGAGCTCCATCCCGAAGGCAGGGTCTTCGTAGTAAAGGAAGTAGTGCTCCGGCAGGAAACCCAGCTGGGCCGCCACCGCCGTGCGCACGAACAGGCTGCAGCCGCTGACGAAGCTGAGGGGGTCTGACTCCAGGGTCGCCGGGTTCTGGGCGTAGCAGATGCTGTAGTTCTTCCTGGAGACAATGCCGCCAAAGTAGCAGGGGGCATGGTCCGTGAGGATGGGTGTGCCCCAGGCGCCCACCTCGGGTCGGGCCAAAGCTGCCTCCACCAGGATGTCACTGCTGCCGTGCAGGAGAAGCGTGTCGTTGTTCAGCACCCAGGTGAAGGGGACGGAGAGCTGATGGAGAAACCGGAAGCCCGCATTGTTGCCCCCGGCGAAGCCCAGGTTCTCGGGACAGAGGAGCACACCCAGCACACCGGCTGGGGGCAGGGCAGGGTGCTGGGCATCCAGCAGTGCGTAGGGCTGCCCGGAGGCGTCCAGGAGGGCTCGGCCAGCCTCCCAGGTGGCATCGGCATCGTTCTCGATCCACAGGACCCGAGTGGTCTCGGGCTCCCGGGCCAGCAGGCTCTGGACGCAAGCGAGGGTCTCCTTCGGGTGGTGGTAGTTCAGCACCAGGATCCCGACCTTGGCTGGCGGCTCGGGGGGAGGGGCTTGGGGCTGGAACATGTAACTCCTGGAGGGCGCTACAGACGGAGCGGCGAGATTTCCCGGAGGAGATGCACCGAGCCGGGCATTCCCGGGGGCTTCAGCTTTCAAGTCTAATGTAACCTTTTGGGAAGGCGGTTCTATGCTCTTCGATTCTCCCTCCTCGTTCGGCCGATCCTTCCGCATCGTCACCTTCGGCGAAAGCCATGGGGCGGCGGTGGGGGTGGTGCTGGACGGCGTGAAGCCGGGGCTGCCCTTCGATCTGGAGGCCATCCAGAAGGAGATGGACCGCCGCCGCCCGGGCCAGTCGGACCTGGTGACGCCGCGCTCCGAGGGCGACAAGGTGCAGGTGCTCAGCGGCGTCTTTGAGGGCCAGACCACGGGCCACCCCATCGCCCTGGTGGTGTTCAATGAGAACCAGCGCAGCGGGGACTACAAGGCCATCTCGGACCTCTTTCGGCCCGGCCATGCGGACCTCACCTACGACCGCAAGTACGGCGTGAGGGATCCCCGTGGCGGAGGCCGCAGCAGCGGCCGGGAGACCCTGGCCCGCGTGGCGGCCGGGGCCTGGGCCAAGCAGCAGCTGGCGGCACTGGGCGTGACGGTGCGGGGCTTCAACCGGGAGATCGCCGGCCTCGCCGGGACCGCCGTGGACTGGGCCTTCGTGGAGACCAACCCCCTGCGGGTGGCTGATCCTGCGGCCTTCGCCGCCCAGCGGGCTGCGGTGGAAGCCGCCCGGGCCGAGGGCGACAGCGTGGGCGGCGTCTGCGAGGTGTGGATCGAGGGCCTGCCCGTGGGGCTGGGCGATCCGGCTTTCGGCAAGCTGGACGGCCTGCTGGCTTTGGCCTGCATGTCCATTGGTGCGGTAAAGGGCGTGGAACTGGGGGCGGGCTTCGCCAGCGCCCGCCTGCGCGGCAGCGAGAACAATGACCCCCTCGGGCCGGAGGGCCCTCTGAAGAACGATGCCGGTGGCACCCTCGGTGGCATCAGCACCGGCGCCCCGCTGGTGGTCCGCATGGCAGTGAAGCCCACCAGCTCCATCTCCAAGGCCCAGCAGACCATTGACCGGGAGGGCAGGGCGGCCGAGATCTCCACCCACGGTCGCCACGATCCCTGCATCGCCCCCCGCATCGTGCCCGTGGCGGAAGCCATGTGCGCCCTGGTGATCTACGACGCCTGGCTGACCCAGCAGGCCCTGCGTGAGGGCAGCGTCCCCAGTGCAGACGAGTGGGACTGGGCGGCGGTGGAAGCGCTGTTTACGCCTTGATAGGTGTGATGACGGCCACAAGCCTGGGTGCATGACGAAGCGGTGACCCAGCTTGGGTAGGTCGGCCGGATCATGTTCTGGATATGGAACCCGTCCTGCTCAGCTTTCATGCCCCGGTCCATGACCTGGAGCAGGTGGCCCACCATGTGGTGCGGGATGGCATGCCCGCCCATCTGCGGGAATGGCAGCACCGCTCCGGGGCCCGGGAGCTGGTCTACCTGGCCACCTGCCAGCGGGTGATGTGGCTGGTGTGGGAAGGGGATGCGGATGCCATCGACCCCGGCCCCGGCTGCCGCCGCTATGAGGGCGAGGAGGCCTGGACCCACCTCCTGGCCATGTCCACGGGGCTGGAGTCCGCCAACCTGGGGGACCGCGAGATCCCCGGCCAGCTGAAGGATGCCCTGGTGCAGGCCCGGGAGGTGGGCGTCGCCAGCGACGAAGCCCAGGCTGCCCTGGAGGACGTGATCCGTGAGGGCCAGCGGCTCCGCACCCGGCTGGGACTCGCCGATGGCAACGTGAGCGTTGCCACAGTGGCGCTGAAGCATCTCCTGGACGGCCTGACGCCGGGGGCCTCCGTGGCTCTGGTGGGGGTGGGACCCATGACCCGCTACCTGGCGGAGCGCCTGCCGGAGCGGGGCTTCAAGGTGGCCGTGGCCAACCGCACCCGAAGCCGGGCCCACGAGTTGGCGGATCCACTGGGCCTGCCCACCGTCGACTTGGCCCGCCTCCAGCGCGACCCCGAAGGCTACGATGCCATCGTCACCGCCACCGCCGCGCCGGAGCCCCTCTTCACCCTGGATGGCTGGCAGGCCCTGCAGCGCGCTCCCCTGCGCCTCCTGGACCTGGCCCTGCCGCCGGACTCGGAGCCGGGCCTGGAGCTGCTGCCTTGGGTCCAGCGGGTGGACCTCAATGCCTTCCTGGCCCAGACCGCCACGGCCCGGACCCAGCGGGCTGAGGCCGCCCTCAAGGCCGAGCCCTACCTGGTGGGCGCAGCCCGACGCCTGCGCCATCGGGCTGCGGCGCGGGCCCGCAAACGCCACCTGGTGTCCGCCCAGGAGCGCCTGGACTCGGCCTGGGGCGCCCTTGAGGCTGAGGCCCAGACGCTAGAGCAGACCATGGCCGGCATGGACGAGGCCCAGCGGGAAGCCCTGAAGGAAATCCTGGCTCGGGGCCGGACCCTGGCCTTCCGGGCCCTGGTCCAAACCCAGCCCAAGTCCCCGACAGATGGAGAGGCGGTCAACCCATGAGTCAACACGTCACGATCGCCACCCGCGGCTCTGCCCTTGCCGTTGGCCAGGCCGAGCCCATGGTGGCCTTTCTGCAGACCCAGGGCTATGAAGTCACCTGGCGCAAGTTCACCACCTCCGGCGATCAGTGGCTGCTGGGCCCCCTGGACAAGCAGCAGGGCGGCGGCTTCTTCACCAAGGAACTGGAAGATGCCATGGGTGCGGGGCAGGCGGACCTGCTCATCCACAGCCTCAAGGACGTCTCCCTGGAGCGCCCCGTCGGCATCGTGGCCGCTTGCATTCCCCA
>CAIRQL010000107.1 GCA_903880675.1 uncultured Holophagaceae bacterium
GCCCTTGGAGGTGGCCACCCAGAGGGTCCCGTCGGGTTCGCTGGCCAGGGAGCGGATCATTCGGCTCGGCAGGCCATCGGCGTCCGTAAAGCGCAGCACGCGCCCCGTGGGTTCCAGGGCGTACAGGCCGCTGCCGGTGCCGATCCAGAGGCCGCCCTCTGCGCGCGCCGCCAGGGCCGAGACGATGGGATCGTCCCACAGCCGGGTGGGCAGGCCCAGGTCCACGGGCTGGAGGGCCTCGTGCCCCGGGTTGCGGTCCACCCGGAACAGGCCGCGGTTGGTGCCGCACCACAGCACCCCCGCTGGATCCTCCAGGAGGCGAAAGGGGGCCGCCTGACCGCCGGCCACCGCCAGGACCTTGAGCTTGCCGGAGCCCTCCTGGCCCCGGGCGGAGGCGGCATCCAGGCGGCACAGGCCCTGGCTGGTGGCGAACCAGTAGCAGCCATCCCGGGTCTGGAGGAGGTCATAGACCACCAGGGAAGGCAGGCCCAGCTCTGCGCCGAAGCGGACAAAGGCGTGGCCGTCGAAGCGGGCCAGGCCCTCGGTGCTGCCGAACCACATGAACCCGTGGGCGTCCCGGATGATGCGGCTGACGCCTCCTCCCGGCAGGCCATCGGCAGCGGAGAAGGAGGTGATGGGTAAGCGCTGGGCCAGAAGGAGGGGGCTCGCCAGCAGAATCAGGGCGGCCGCCATCGATCGGATGCATCGCGCCATGGAGCCTTCCCAGCAGTGGGCGGGGGTCAAGGGAGTGGATTGGGGAAAAGCCGATGGTAGCCGCAGTGTTCGCAGGTTCTGTCGTATTTGTGGGTCCAGGCTGGCCGTCCCGCTCGGGCCCGGTTGTGGCCCCGGCCCCGGCCATGAAACACTCGGGCACACCATTCCTTACTTTTTCTCGGGTTGCACGTCCGGCGGGCAGACCCCCGCTGGGTCATTGGAGGGACCATGTCGAAGACGCCGGGGGGGCCGCACCGCAGGAGGACCGCCGTCGCCGGCACCAAGGTCCTGTCCGCCGACGACGCCGTCGCCCTGATCCGGGACGGGGACACCGTGGCCACCGGCGGCTTCGTGGGCATCGGCTTTGCCGAGAACCTGGCCATCGCCCTGGAGCGCCGCTTCCTGGCCACGGCGACCCCCCGGGACCTGACCCTGGTCTACGCCGCTGGGCAGGGGGATGGCAAGGAGCGGGGCCTCAACCACCTGGGCCATCCGGGCCTGGTGAAGCGGGTCATCGGCGGCCACTGGGGCCTGGCGCCCCGGCTCCAGGCCCTGGCCCTCAGCGGTCAGATCGAGGCCTACAACCTGCCGCAGGGAGTCATCACGCACCTCTTCCGCGACATCGCTGCGGGCAAGCCCGGGACCCTCACCCGCATCGGCCTGGGCACCTTCGTGGACCCGGTCCACGGTGGCGGGAAGCTCAACGACCGCACCACCGAGGACCTGGTGGAACATATGGCCATCCATGGCGAAGACTTCCTGTTCTACCGGGCCTTCCCCATCCAGGTGGGCCTCATCCGGGGCACCACAGCGGACGCCGAGGGCAATGTGACCATGGAGAAGGAGGCCCTGACCCTGGAGGCCCAGGCCATTGCCATGGCCGTCCACAACAGC
>CAIRQL010000108.1 GCA_903880675.1 uncultured Holophagaceae bacterium
CATCTCGTCGGCATCCACCTTCAGGGCCCAGACCAGGGTGAGGGCCATGGCAGCCACGAGGATGGTGCCCAGGGCCCAGCCCCAGGTCGGGGTCTGGTTGAGGCGGCGGAACAGCGCCACTGGATCAGTGAACACCCCGGCGATCTGCTCCAGGAGGCCAGGGGCCTTGGGCTTCGGGGCCTCGGGCGCTTCGTTGAAGAGGGTTTCGGGCTGCTCGGTCATGTCAAGGACCTCCTCAGAGGGATCTACGCACTTTATCGCACAGGGACCGGTCCGGCCAGACACGGGAACCGGGGCCACCCACGGAAGGCCGGGCTCTGCCTGCTACGCTGGGACCCGCTTCCCACCCCGGAGTGCCACTCATGCCTGCGCTGGATCGACTCGCTGAACGCCAGCTGGTGCTGGTGACCGGGAAGGGCGGCACGGGCAAGACCACCCTGGCGGCGGTGCTCGGGCACCTGCTGGCAGCGCGGGGCCGGCGGGTGCTGCTGCTGGAGGTGGAGTCCCGGGAGAGCCTGCATCAGGCCCTGGGGGCCGAGCCCTCCGGCGGCGCGGTGGTGCAAGCGGGCCCCCGCCTCTGGTTCCAGAACCTGCGCCCCCAGACCGTCATCGAGGAGCTGGTGCGGGAGAAGCTCCCCATCGCCTACCTGGCCCGCCGGATCACCGAGAGCCCGGCCTTCCACCAGTTCGTGGAGGGTGCCCCGGGCCTAAAGGAGACGGCCCTGCTGGGGCATGCCTACCGGGTGCTCCACGGCATGCATCGGCCCGAGGTGGATGTGGTCATCGTGGACGCTCCGGCCACCGGCCACGGCGCCACCCTGCTGGCGGCTCCGGGCCTCATGGCCCAGGCCGCGGAGGGGGGGCAGCTGGGGGAGATGGCCAGAGACCTGGCGACGTATCTGGCGGACGCCTCCCGCTGCGGCCTGGTGCTGACCACCCTGGCGGAGGAGATGCCCGTCCAGGAGACCCTGGAGCTGCTCCAGATGCTCGGCACCCGCCTGGACCTGCAGCCCGATCTGGTGGTGGTGAACGGCCTCTATCCGGCGGTCCCCGAGGCGGGGCCGCAGGGTGCCTGGGCTGACCTCCTCCGGGCCCGCTACCGGATGAATCAGGAGGAGCGGGCCCGCCTGGCCCGCTCCTGGGCTGGGCCCCTGGTGGACCTGCCCCTCCTGCCCCTGGAGCGGGGGCCCGCCCTGGTGGCGGCCTTGGCCGACACCCTTCGGGGAGCGGACCGATGACGAACACGCTGCTCCAGGGGCACCTGCTCGTGGTGGTGGGCGCGGGGGGCGTCGGCAAGACCACCCTGGCAGCGGCCCTGGCCCTGCTCTCGGCCCAGGCAGGGCAGCGGACCCTGGTGATGACCTTTGACCCCTCCCTGCGCCTCAAGGACGCCCTGGGGGTGGGGGACGCCGCCAAGGATGATGCCGTGCGGGTGGTGGGGGTGGGTCCCGGCGCGCTGGATGCGGCCCTGCTGGACGCCAAGCGCACCTTCGACCGCCTCATCCACACCTACGCGCCGGACGCCGCCGCGGCCCAGCGCATCTTCTCCAACCGCTTCTACCGGGACTTGGCCGGCAACCTGGCGGGCATCCTCGAGTACATGGCCATGGAGCGGCTCTTCGAGATGCAGGCCGAGGGCGGCTACGACCGCATCATCCTGGACACCCCGCCCACGCGCCAGGCCATGGACTTCCTCCAGGCCCCGGAGCGCATGATGCACCTGGTGGACAACAAGGCCATCCGCTTCGCCCTGGACCCCTGGTGGGATGGCGAAGGTCGCCGGGGCCTCGCCTTCCGCCTCCTGGCCAAGGGGGCCATGGACCTGTCGGACCGCCTCATCGGTCGTCGCTTCCTCCTGGATGTGGTGGAGTTCATCCGGGCCTTCGCTCCGCTCTTCGCTGGCTTCAAGGCCCGGGCCGGCGAGGTCCAGAGCCTGCTGCGGGCGCCGGACACCCGCTATGTCCTGGTGGCCGGGCCCGGCCCCGAGCGGGTTCCGGACGCCATGTTCTTCCTCCGCAAGCTCAAAGAGACCGGCCACCACCTGGGTCCCATCGTGGTCAATCAGCTGCACCCGGATCCGGGGCCGGCTCGGGGCAAGGCGCCAGGTCTGGAGCTACTCCGCTTCCTGGCGGACCGGGATCGGCGGGGCCTGGAGCTGCTCCGGGGTCTCTTCCCGGAGGGTCAGGAGATCCTGCCCCTGGCCCTGGAATTGGACCCACCCACTGATTTGCAAGGACTTGGCCGATTTGCCCAGCGGCTGGCGGTGGCCCGGTCGGGTGGAGCCGCAAAATAATTACCGCAATGCGGAAAAAAAGCCTGGCGCGTTTGCCGCAATGCGGTAAATTGGATTCCGGAAAGGGGTCCAGGATGATCCGTCTCATCAAACGGTACGGTGGCGCCAGCCGGAAGCTCTACGACACCGAAGAGAGCCGCTACGTTTCGCTCGAGGAGCTCTCGGCCTGGATCCGTTCTGGCCAGGAGCTTCAGGTGGTGGACAGCAGCACCGGCGAAGACGTGACCTCCCAGACCCTGGCCCAGAGCATCTACGAAGACCACCGGCGGGGCTCCGGGCTGCTCTCCGGGGACTTCCTTCATGAAGTCATCCGCCGAGGCGGTGAGGCCCTCCTCGTGGGCGCTGACCGCGTCCAGGCCACGGTGGACAGCGTGGTCCGCACGTCGGTGGACCGCCTGACGCAGGCCTCTGCCGCCCCAGAGGACATGGCCCTCTTACGCAGCCGCCTCGCAGAGCTCGAAGCGGCCCTCGCCGAACTCGAATCCAGAGCCGACGCCCCCAAGGGCTCCGGCCGCTCCCGCAAGACTGCACGCTAACCCCAACCCCCCCGGCCAGGGTGCCGGATCATAGGAGCAAGATCATGGCCATCAAGAAGAAGACCGACCTCATGCCCAGCCTGAAGGAGTCCGCTTACCACATCTGGCTGGCTGGCCTCGGTGCCTACAGTGTCGCCGGCGAGGAAGGCACCCGCCTCTTCAAGCAGCTCGTGGACAAGGGCGCAGAGCTGGATGAGGCGAACAAGGAGCGCATCCTTGAGCTCGCAGAGCGCGCCAAGGGCCTGAAGGGTGATGCCAAGGGTGCCTGGGACAAGCTCTCGACCCCCTTCGAAGGCGGCCTGGCGACAGCCATGCACCGTCTGGGCGTCCCGACCCGCGAAGAGATCGTCAACCTCACCCAGCGGGTGGAGGAGCTGACGAAGCTCGTGGCCAAGACCAAGGCCGCTCCGAAGCCTGCCGCCAAGCCCGCCGCCAAGGCTGCTGAAGCGCCCAAGCGCAAGGCCAAGGCTTCGAAGGCCTGAGGGCTCCATGCCCTCACGTGGCCGCAAAAGTGGACGGCGGGTGGGGCTTGCCCTGGCTGCCGGAGGGGTGCTGGGGGGCGTCTACGAGGTAGGCGCCCTCCGAGCCCTTGAGGAGGCCATCGAGGGCCTCGACCTGAACAACCTGCGGGTCATCGTGGGGGTGAGCGCAGGCTCCTTTATCGGGGCCCATCTGGCCAACGGCGTCACGGTGACCGAGATGATCCGGGGCCTGGCCGCCGAAGACGGCAGCGAGGCCATGTTCGACCAGTCCATTTTCTTCATGCCGGCCTACCGGGAACTGGCCCGGCGCGGGCTCCAGCTACCCACCGTGATCAGCGAGACCCTGGCACAGCTAGCCAAGGGGCCGGAGGATCCATCCTTCATGGGGACCCTCGAAGGCCTGGGACGTTCCCTCCCGGTCGCCCTGTTCAGCAATGAAGGCATCCGGGAGTATCTGGAGCGGTCCTTCTTGCGACCTGGCCGGAGCAACGACTTTCGGCGGCTGCGGCAGAAGTTCTTTGTGGTAGCGACGGATGTGGAAACCGGCCGGCGGGTGGTGTTCGGCGACAAGGACCTGGACCACGTCCCCATCTCGCTTGCGGTGCAGGCCAGCACGGCTGTGCCCGGCCTCTACCAGCCCGTGGAGGTCGAGGGACGGGTCTGCGTGGATGGCGTGCTCCTGAAGACCATGCATGCCTCCGTCGCCCTGGACCATGGGGCTGACCTGCTGCTCTGCGTCAACCCCCTGGTGCCCATGGAGACGGGCTCAGAGGATGCCCGCGAGGCGCTCGGCAAGCGGGCGGTCCAGCGGGGCGGGCTGCCGGCCCTGTTGTCGCAGAGCTTCCGGATTCTCATCCACTCCCGGGCCGTCCTGGGCATGGAGCGCGCCGCCCAGAGCCATCCAGACAGTGACCTGGTGCTGTTCCAGCCTGAATCCACCGAGCACCGGCTCTTTACGAACCTCTTCCGCTTCCGGTCCCGCCGCAAGATCTGCGAGATCGCCTACCAGCAGACCCGGCAGGACCTCTGGCGACGGCGGGAGCTGCTCGGACCGCTGTTTGAGAAACACGGGCTGGGTCTGCAGCTGGAGGTGCTGGCAGATCCCTACCGGTCGGTCTGGGACTGCATCGAAAACCCCAAGGCACGGGAGCTGAGTCTGGCCGATCAGCTGGATGGGGCCCTGCGGGTCCTGGAGGTTGGCCTCAGCCGGAAGGGTGCCAAGGGCCGGTAATTTTTGATTCATCCGGGATTTCAGGGAAAGAGCCAGAGCACGCCAAGGGCACCCCCTGTGCGGGCTTTGGGCGCTCAGGCAAATGCAACCACCCTCGCAGAGAAAGGACGAGGGGGGCGGAGGGGCGCTGAGGACTGTGGGTTAACCGCTGGCCTCTGCGAACCTCAGCCCTCTCCGCGTCCTCTGCGAGAGTGGTTGCTCTTCTCCCACGAGCTGGATGAATTCATGGAGGCTGACCCTCCTTCAAATCCCGGGGAAACCCTTGTTAATCCGCCAGCTCCGCCTTGGCCAGCTCGACGTCCAGGCGCTCCATGGCGTCCTGGGGCTGGGCGGCGGCGGCTTCGCAGTAGAGGGCCTCGGCCTCCTTCTGCCCTGAGCGGCCCTTCAGCAGCACCAGGCCATTGGCGTATTCGATGCGGTAGATGGCCGACTCAGGGAACAGCTCGAGGCAGGTCCGGTAGTGCTCCAGGCCGACCTTCTCCTTGGCGCCGTAGGTGAGGCTGCCCATCAGGCTGCCCACCTTGTCGATGACCTCGGCGTGGTAGGTGCCCAGCGCGGCGTGGGCGTCGGCGTGCTCAGGGTCCAGCTCCAGGGCGCGGGTGAGGCTGTCCTTGATCTTGCCGCCCAGCCCCTGGGCCAGGGCCTTCACCACGGAGATGCCCTGGCTGTAGCGGCC
>CAIRQL010000109.1 GCA_903880675.1 uncultured Holophagaceae bacterium
AGCCTTGTAGTCTTCCAGGGATGCAACCGTCTGGGCTGCGCTTTCGGGCGTAACCGCCCAGGACTCGTGGATCGGGATGACCCGAACCGGGGAGATGACCACCCGACCATCGGGGAGCACTTCCACGTAGGCAGGATCGTTCGGGCCGATGGCAGCCTCTTTGGGCATAACAAAGCGCCTTCGGCTGTCGGCCATCTGTAGCATGGTTCCTCCCAACGGTTGACTTCTCCCCGCCCTAAAGGAAGGGGATTCATAGTGGCGCTCACGCTGCCACCTTCCTGCTTCGTCGCCCGGCTAACGCCCTGGCTCCACAGGCTGACACCGACGGTCCGTCGGTGGTTCCTTTTGAAAGAATGTTCTTTGCGGCATTGAGGTCCGCGTTTTCCGCGTGCCCGCACTTGAGACACCGGAACTCGGCCTGAGAGGTCCGGTTCCCCTCCTCGGTGTGACCGCAGCCTGGCGCAGAGCACCTCTGGCTCGTGTAGGCCGGTGGCACCGCCACCAGCTTCGAGCCATACCAGCGGCACTTGTATTCGAGTTGACGCCGGATCTCACCCCAGCCCTTGTCCAGGATGGCCTTGTTCAGGCCAGCCTTGGCTGCGGCTCCGTTCGGGAGGAAGGAACCCTCCTTGTCCGGGTCTGGCTTTGGCTCCGGGGCCTTCGTCATGCTCTTGATGCGGAGATCCTCGATCACGACGAGGCTGTGGCTCTTGGCCAGCATCGTGGTCGCCTTGTGAACCGCATCGCGTCTCCGACGCGCAATGCGGGCCTGGAACTCGGCCAGCCGAGTCCGGGCCTTGGCTCGGTTGATTGAGCCCTTCCTCTTACGGTCAAAAGCCCGCTGGATCCGGGCGAGACGACAGCTTTCAGCCTTCGTCATCCCCGGAATCTGGATGGGTCCCTGCCCCGATGACAGGGTGATGGTCTGGGCAACCCCCAGGTCCACCCCTACGGCAGGGCCCAGCACCGGGACCGGCTCGGCCACCTCTGCCTCGCAGAGGATCGAGATGAACCAGTGCTTCCCCTCACGGGAGACCGTGATGGACTTGATGGTGCCCTGGAGCTTCAGGGCATGGCGGCCCTTACCGTTCCGGTAGGGCACCCAACCCAGCTTGGGCAACTTGATCCGCTGGCGGACCTCGTCCACCTGGAACTGCTTGGGGTCAGGGAACCGGAACGAGTCGTGGGCGAACTTCTTCTGGAAAGCCGGGTAGGCCGCCCGGCCTGCAAAGAAGTTCTGGAAGGCCACCTGGAGATCCCGGAGAACCTGCTGGAGGCAGTGGTGCGGGGCCTCGGCAACCCACGGGGCCAGGACCTTCAGATCGGCGAGTTCCCCCGCCTGGGCGTTGTAGCCGACCGAATGCTTGCCGTGTTTCCAGGCCATGCTCCGCTGCTCCAGGGCCAGGTTCCGAAGGAACCGGCAGATCCCGGCGGTCCGGGAACAGAACTCCGCCTGGCTCTCTGCGAGATCCAGTCGGAAGCGGTGTCCCTTCAGCAACTGCATGGCCTGATTATCCCTCATGGCATTGGACAAATCTTGTCCTATCCATTGCGCAAAGCACGGCGTATCCCCGCCCTGAACGACGGGGTTTGTGCCGCTAGGTTTGGATCAGCGACCCATTGAGACAATGTTACATTGGTTCAATGGTCCGTCAAGGGGTTTCCAAGCATCCGTGCCGGATAGCCTTCTGTTTGTGCACCGACTTCGTTCCTCAGAGGTGCTCCACGTCTAAAGCCCCGCCACAGCCTCGGCCAGACGGTTCAAAGGCAGGGCCGTGATGCCTTGCTCCAGGGGAAAGACCTGCTTGCCCGGGTAGACCACCCACAGGTGGGCGAGGCCTAAGTCTTCCTTGGCATGGCGCATGGAGGCCGATACTCGGGGAGCATCCGTGAGTTTCATCTCGAAGCCGAGGCGGCGTCCCTTGTGCTGGAACAGCAGATCCAGCTCAGCTCCGCCGTGGGTGGCCCAGAAGTAGGGCTGATCCACCCGAAAGGCCCGCAGCACTTGCTCCAGGGCGAAGCCCTCCCAGGAGGCGCCTACCTTTGGGTGGCCCAGCAGGGTCCGGTGGTCTGGAATTCCCAGCAGGTGATGCAGGAGGCCCGTGTCCCGGAAATAGAGCTTTGGCGCCTTCACCTGGCGCTTGCCCAGGTTCTCGAACCAGGGCTGAACTTGGCGCACCATAAAGGCCCCTGTCAGCAGGTCCAGGTAACCCCGAACGGTCTTGTCGGAGAGCCCCAGAGACCGGCTCAGCTCCGAAGCGTTCCAGGTCTGGCCGTGGTAGTGGGCCAACATGGTCCAGAAACGCCGCATGGCCGGTGCGGCAATACGGATTCCCAGCTGGGGGATGTCCCGCTCCAGGTAGGTGCGGATAAATCCTTCTCGCCAGGCCACGCTGTCATCCTCCGAACCCGCAAGGAAAGCACGAGGGAAGCCCCCCCGGAGCCAGAGACGTTCCCAGGCTTCGATACCCGTTTCCGAAAGGTCGAAGCCGGATAGCTCAACAAACTCCACGCGTCCCGCCAGGGTTTCAGAGGCTCCACGGACAATCTGAGGCGAGGCGCTACCCAGGAGTAGGAAGCGAGCTGGGTGACCGGGCCGATCCGCCAGGACCCGAAGAAGGGGGAACAGCTCCGGCATGGCCTGGACCTCGTCTAGGATCACCAGTCCCTGCAGGCCACCCAGGGCCAGCTCCGGGTTCTGGAGGCGCCGCTGGTCTGCGGGGGAGTCCAGATCGAAGAACTCAGCTGGTTTGTCGCCTGCCACCAACCGGGCCAGCGTGGTTTTGCCGCACTGCCGGGGGCCAAGCAGGGCAGTAATCGGCGACCGACGGAGGGCCGTGACGAGAGCTTCCTGGTGGATCGGCCGGAGGATCATGATTTCAATTTATCTGAAAATCCGGAGTCTGACTCCGATATTTCCTATTTTTTCTATATTTCAACCCAATTATTAATAATAAAACACTTATAATAATAGTAGCCATGGACCGGGCTGTGGATGCCGCCTGTGGTCTCTGCCTCAAGCATCCTCTCCGGACGCACGACGCAATCCATCTGGCATCTGCCCTGCTCCTCCGGGAAGAGGGCGGCCTGGCTGTGGTGTTCGCATGTGCCGACGGACGGCTGCGGGAAGCGGCATTAGCTGAGGGTTTTCAGGTCTGCCCATGAAAGCAGTCTCACCGTACCCGCTGCCTCAAAAAGCCAGCGACCTCCTGCCAGTTGGTCTCCCCCTGGGCGGTCCGCATGATTAGCCCAATCAACGCGGTCTGAAAGCCTGGGTCGGCTGGCAGAGCCACGCCGTTCGCTGAGAGCATCACCAGCCCTGCCACGGTGCCGACGCGCTTGTTGCCATCCAGGAAGCCGTGGTTGGCACAGAGGTGCCACATCAAGGCTGCCGCACAGTCGACCACATCGCCACCCTCTTGGCGGTGAACCGCAAGGGGTGTGTTACAGGCGGCCTCAATGGCCGGCAGGTTCCGGACTCCCTCGGCACCTCCCCACCGGGCAATCTGGCGGCGGTGCAAGGCCAGCAGATCCTCCACATCCAGGGTGATGAGGGCGCTCATTTACTCAGTGCCTCGCACACCGGCCCATAGGTGGACTCAGCCAGAAGGGTGTGGGCTGCCAGCTCGTCTGGTTGTATCCGGCGCGTCACCTGCGGGGTGATGGTGAGGGACGTCCCATCCGTCTTGATCTCCAGGGGTGTCTCCGGCGTGATGTGCAGGAGCTCCATCAGACTGCGCTCCAGGAGCAGGGCGTACGAGTTCCCATGCCGGCTCAACGTCTTACGCATATACAACCTCCGTATAACAATGTTAGACCTTGGTAATGCATTGTCAAGGCTCTTCCAGCCTTTCGAAGAGAATTGAAACCATTTATGGAACCTTTGCCCGGTGGCGCGGCATCCAAAGGTCATGGTAGAAATAAGTCACCCTACGGCCTGGTATGGCCCTGGGGCCCGCGATTGGGGCAAGGTGTCCCTTCGCAAAGTTCTGAAAGGTTGGTTTTATGGAAGTCCGGAAGTCCCTGGTGGTCAATTCGACCCCCCTGGAGACGCGCATCGCCCTGCTTGAGAACGGTCAGCTCTGCGAGCTGTTTCTCGAACGGTCGATGAACAAGAGCCAGGTGGGTGACATCTACAAAGGCCGGGTGGCCAAGCTCCTGCCCGGCATGCAGAGTGCCTTCGTCAACATCGGGGGCATCAAGGATGGGTTCCTCTACCTCGACGACGTGGTGAGCCAGCGCATCGGCGCCGACATCTCCGTCGACGAGGACGGCGACGAAGTCCCGGCCGCCGAAGACGTCCCCCCCCCGCCGCCGCCCCTACCCACCCTCAAGGAGGGCGAGGAGACCCTCGTCCAGGTGGTGAAGGACCCCATCGGCTCCAAGGGCCCCCGCCTCTCGCGCCACCTCAGCTTCCCCGGCCGCTTCCTGGTGTTCATGCCGGGCATCGACCACATCGGCATCAGCCGCAAGATCACCGACCCCGAAGAGCGCGACCGCCTGCGCAACCTGATCCGCAGCCACGCCCAGCCGGGCGAGGGCTACATCGTCCGCACCGCCGCTATCGGCGAGAAGGACGAGGACCTGGTGGGCGACGTGGCCTCCCTGCGCCAGAACTGGGCCGAGATCCAGGCCCGGGCCACCACCGTGGCCGCCCCCGGGTTGGTCTACCAGGACCTCCGCCTGCTCCAGAAGGTCCTGCGCGACATCTTCCGCGAGGAGGTCGCCAGCTTCTGGGTGGATGACGCCGCCGCCCACCGCGAAGTTCTTGCCTTCGTTGAGAAGGTCCACCCCGAGTGGGCTAACCGGGTCAAGCTCTTCACCTCCGACCTGCCCATCTTCGACGCCTTCGGCATCGAGGGCGAGATCGACTCGGCCCGCCAGCCCAAGGTCTACCTCAAGCACGGCGGCTCCATCGTCCTCAACCAGACCGAGGCCCTGGTCAGCGTCGACGTCAATACGGGCAAGTTTGTCGGCAAGAAGGACCTGGAAGAGACCGTCTACCTCACCAACCTCGAAGCCATCCCCGAGATCGTGCGCCAGCTGCGCCTGCGCAACCTCGGCGGCATCGTGGTCATCGACTTCATCGACATGATGGACCCCGCCCACCGGGACGAAGTACTAACCCGCTTCCACGAGGAGCTGCTGCGCGACCGCAACCACGCCCGGGCCGGGGTCATCTCCGAGTTCGGCCTGGTGGAGCTCACCAG
>CAIRQL010000110.1 GCA_903880675.1 uncultured Holophagaceae bacterium
GGCCGCCACGGCGATCTCGGGGGCCGCCACCAGGCGCACATCCTTGAAGGCCTTGAAGCCGTAGATCCAGGTCTCGCCGCCCTGGTAGAGGTTCACCACATCGCAGACCAGGCCGGTCTTCTTCTCCATCTCGGCCTTGATGGTCTCCAGCTCCTTGGCCCGGGCGTCACTGGCGGCCTTCTCGTCCAGGCCCGCCTTCACGGCCTTGGCCAGGCGCTCCGTGACATTGTCCATGGTCATCAGGGTGCGGTAGGTGAGGCCGGGGATCTTGATCTCCTGGCTCCGGTCCATCGCGACGAAGCCGTTCTTCACCAGGTCCCGCTCCTTGGTGGAGAGCCGCTGGATGGAGCCCCGAGTGCAGTGATGGTTGGTGAGCACCAGACCGTCGGCGCTCACGAAGGACCCCGAGCAGCCGCCCAGGGTGAGGGTCGAGAGGCGGACATGCTCGATCCAGGCCTGGCTGGGCTCGAAGGCGTACTTCTCCTTCAGCTGCTTGAGCGGCAGGTTGTCGAAGGTCCACATGCCTTCTTCCGCCCGCAGGACAGGAAGGACCAGCAGCAGAGCAAGGGCAGACAGGCGACGCATGGGGGCTCCTAGAAAAAGTTGTTCACCACGAGGCTTTTCATAGCTCGGTTTCGCTGCAAGCGAAACCGAGCAGGCCACAACTACAACATCTGTGCTTCCCAGTAAAAAAACTACTTGCCAGTGAGTTCAGCGACCAGGGCGGTGGCGCCGTAGACCTTGTCCAGGGCGTGGGTGAGGGCTCGGGCGTCCACGCTGACGCCGCGGTTCACGGCCTCATCATAGAAGTAGTTGCCGGGCAGGCTCTCGATGTTGCCGTCAAAGATGAGGCCCACCAGCTCGCCCTTGCGGTCGATGACCGGGGAGCCGGAGTTGCCGCCGATGATGTCCACCTTGTGGGCGAAGTTGAAGGGCACGGTGGGATCCAGGGCGCCGCGCTTGTCCACCCAGCGCTGAGGCAGGGTCCAGGCGCCCTCGTGCGCTTTGGCGGCGTTGCCACCCCAGCCGTCGTAGCGGTCGAAGAGGCCGCCGAAAGTAGTGAAGGGCTGGATCAACGTGCCGTTGGCCTTGTACTCCGCCACGGCGCCGTAGGTCAGCCGCAGGGTAAAGGTGGCATCAGGATAGGTGTTCTTGCCGTAGGCAGCGAAGCGGGCCTTGGCAATGCGGGTGCCGTGCTCGGTGATGACGCTCTGGACCTGCTCCTTGAGGTTCTTCTTGAGGTCCCGGTCGATGGGGTCGAGCTTGCGGGCCAGGAGGATCATCGGATCCACGCTGGCATCCAGGGCCTTCTTGCCACCCGCCAGGAGGGCCTTGCGGACCTCGGGGTCATTCAGCTTCGAGCCGCTCACAGCGTTCTTGGCCACGGCCGCTGGCGAGCTGCCACCCACCATGGCCTTCACGAAGGGGTGGGCGTCGCGCAATTCAGCCACGGCCTCTTCCAGGCCCTTGGTGAAGAGGAAGACCTCCTGCTCCGGGTAGTAGGGGGCGGGGATGCCCATGCGGGCCTTGGCGGCCTTCAGGTTGGCGTCGCTGTACTCGGGCAGCCGCTGGTCGCTGGGCTTGGCCTCCTCGTCGGCGATGCGCACCAGGCCCAGGGCATAGCCCAGGAGGGTGGAGCCGGCGGTGCCCACATAGGCGCTCTCCCGGGACAGGCCCGCCGACAGGGTCGTGGCCTGCTCAAGCTTGGCCCAGCTCTGACCGGCCTCGGAGGCCAGCTTGGGATCCTTGGCCACCCGGGCCCGGAGATCCTTCTCGGCGGCCTCAATGCGGGCCATGGCGGCCTTGTCCTTCAGGCCCGACCAGTAGCCCGTGGTGGCCTTGATGCTGTTCTCGATGCCGAAGATCTGGGTGTTGACCTGGCGGGAAGCCTCGGCGGAGGTCTTGGCGTACTCCACCAGGGCGTCTTTGCGGCGCTCCATGGCCTTCAAGCGCAGGGGGATGGCGGTGTCCCGGCTGAAGACCATCTGGGCGACGGTGTCCTGGCGGTTGGTGCGGCCCGGGTGCCCCATGACAAAGGTCAGGTCACCGGCCTTCAGGCCCGCGGCAGTCCACTTCAGGTAGTCCTTGGGCTGGTAGGGCTTGCCGTTCTCGTAGACGCGGAAGATGGAGAAGTCCAGGTTGTGGCGGGGAAAGGTGAAGTTGTCGGGGTCGCCGCCGAAGAAGGCGATCTGCTGCTCGGGCGCGAAGACCAGCCGGACATCCGTGTGCTTGCGGTAGCTGTAGATCCAGTGCTCGCCGCCCTGGTAGAGGTTCACGTGCTCGCAGGTGAGGCCGCCCTTCTCCTGCATCTCCTTCTTGATGGCTTCGATGGCCGCCTCCCGGGCCTTGAGGGCCTCCTGCTCACCCAGCGAGGCGGGCATGGCCTTGGCAAGGCGCGCCGTGATGTCCTCCATGGCCACCAGGGTCATGAGCTCCAGGCCCGGCACCTTGATCTCCTGCTCCCGGGTGGCGGCGGCGAAGCCGTTCTTCACCAGGTCCTGCTCCTTGCTGCTCACCCGCTGGATCCAGCTGCGGCCCACATGGTGGTTGGTGAGTACCAGACCCTCCTTGCTCACGAAAGACCCGGACCCGCCGGGGAAGCGCAGGACGGACAGGCGCACATGGTCCAGCCAAGCCTGATCGGGGGCCCAGCCAAACTTGGCCTGGATGGCCTTGGTCGGCAGGTTATCGAAGGTCCACATGCCCTCTTCGGCGCGGAGGGAGGGCGCTGCCAGGGCGCAGGCCAGGAAGGTCAGGGCGAGGGTTCGACGGTGCATCGCGGCTCCAGGGGGTCAAAACAACCTGCCATCGTATCACTTAGTACTCTGACCACGGGATCTTCCCTTTTGCTGGTTCTGGAATCAAGGTTTCCTGAGGGCACACGATAAATCGGGACATGCCTGTCCACGCCGGACGCCCTGGGGCGTTCCGGAACACGAACCTCGGAAAAGCCCTTGATTGAGGGCCAATTGAGAATCAGGATCAATGCCATGAGCCACTCTGCCCTCCGCTTCCTGCGCCTCGCCCTGCCCGCCCTGTTGCTGGCCACCGCCCTCGTCGCCGAGGACAAGCCGCAGGCCAAGAAGGAGGGCCCCATCCAGGACAACTCCTTCCTCATCGAGGAGGCCTACAACCAGGAAGTAGGCGTCGTCCAGCACATCAACACCTTCACCCGCTACCAGGACTCCAAGGACTGGGTGTACACCTTCACCCAGGAGTGGCCCATGGGCAGCCAGGCCCATCAGCTCAGCTTCACCCTGCCCTATCAGCGCCTCGGCGCTTCCCTGGACGGCAAGCAGGGCTTCGGAGATGTGGCCCTCAACTACCGCTACCAGTTATTGGGCGACGGTGATGCCCTGGTGGCCATCTCGCCTCGCCTGTCGGTGCTTCTGCCCACCGGCGATGCCAAGACCGGCTATGGCCGAGGCGCCCTGGGCCTCCAGGTAATGTTCCCCGTGAGCTGGGTGCTCAACGACTCCTTCGCGGCCCACACCAACATCGGCGCCACCCACACCCCCCGGGCCCAGAACCCCCTCGGCGAGCGGGCCAGCACCCAGGACCTCATGTTGGGCCAGAGCCTCATCTGGCTGGTGAACCCCCGCTTCAATGTGATGCTGGAGTATGTGCACACCGGCGCCCAGGCCGTGGCCGGGCCGAACCAGACCGAGCGCATGACGTCCACCTACCTCAGCCCGGGCATCCGCTGGGCCTACAACTTCCCCAGCGGCCTCCAGATCGTGCCGGGCCTCGCCTTCCCCATCGGCGTCGGCGCCAGCAAGGGTGAAAAGGCCGTGTTCCTCTACCTGAGCTTCGAGCACCCCTTCAAGTAGGGGCACGCCGCGCGAGACCCAAAGGCTTCGGGTTGGTTGTCCTAGCTCCGCCAGTTCCGGGCTTCAAGGATCTCCACCAAGGACACGAAGAACCGCAGCAAAGGGACACGAAGGAAAAGCCTGCACCGACAGGGCGCCTTCGTGAACTTAGTGGAACGCCTTTTCGGTGGACCTTCCTCTGCGCCCCTCCGCTCCCCTCGTCCTTTCTCCGCGAGAGTATTTTTCTTTCCCACCAACCCCCGAAGCAGCCGAGGCTCAGAACTTCCACTTCACGCGCACGGCCAAGGTTCGTGGCGGGGTGACGTGGGTGCCGCCGAAGGTGCTCAGGAAGTTGTAGAGGCCCTTCTCGTCCGTGGCGTTGAGCAGGTCGGCCCCCAGGGTGATCTGCCGACGGCCCGCCAGCTTCCAGGCCTGGCTCAGGCTCAGGTTCCAGGTGGTGCGCGGCGCCACGCGCCAGGTGCCTTCACTGTCCTGGCGGACATAAGCGCCGCCGAAGGCATAGTCCGAGTTCCCAGCCACCGCCGAGGGGTCGCTGGCCACCAGGCCTGAGTCGTAGCGGCCGCTCAGCTGGGCGGTGAGCCCGTCCCGCTCGAAGACGATTCCCGCCTGGGCGCTGAGCTTCTGGTCGTGGTCGATGAGGAAGCGCGTCCCCGCGGCGGCCTCCGGTGCCTCCAGCTGCAGGCCGCCCACCAGGGGTGCCTGGAAGACCGCCCGGGTGCGCCCCAGGCTGAGGAAGGCGGACCAGCCATTCACGGGTACGAGGTCCAGCCGCAGGTTCATGCCGTGGAAGAGGCCCCGGTCCGCGGCCACCGGGAAGAGGATGCCCGTGTTGAGGAACTGGGCATTGTCCCCGGCGTTGTGGCTGCGCTTCTCCCAGTACTCCACCATCACCCGCCCGAGCTTGCCCAGCTGCTGCTCGATGCCGTAGCTGAAGGAGTGCTGCAGCTCAGGCCGCAGGGGCTGCCGGGGCGTGCCGGCGAAGGGTCCCAGGTCCCAGGCCTGCTGGGACATGGCCAGGGCCAGGTTCTCGTGCTCCCGCAGGATCAGCAGCCGGTCATAGCTGGCCCGCAGCACCGTGCCCGTGGCGTCCACGCGATAGCTGAGCCCAACCCGCGGCTGCAGCTGGCTGTCGGAGACATCCTCCACGGTGTAGGTGTCGTGGCGCAGGCCCAGGGCCAGGAACAGGGCCCCCAGGTGGACATCGTTCTGCACGAAGGCCGAGGTCAGCTTAGGCGTGAGCCGAGCGTCGAAGCGGAAGAGGTGTCCGCCCCCCGCCGGGGTGTAGCGATGCAGGGGATCCGCCGGATCGGGCGCCAGGGAGTCATCCGTGAGGGCGAAGTCGAAGCGCTCCCGCAGGGGAAAGGCGATGTGCTGGAGGCCCACCTTGGTGAGGTTCTCTTTGCCCCAGCGCTGGGTGAAAGAGACCTGGGCGCCCAGGTTGTCCAGGGTGCGGTCCTGGCTCACCCAGGTGGGAAAGTCCGGCTGGCCGGCGCTGAACCCCTCGGCGAGGTTCCGGGTGGGCCGCAGGTCGGCCCGGGAGGTGCGGCTGAAGAGCGCCGCTTCCAGATTCTGGCTGGGGCTGAAGAGGTGGGCCCAGGCCAGGCTGGCGCTGGCGTCCGAAGTGCCCGCCTGCGGGTCCTGGCCCCGGGCCTGCTGGGAGCCCAGGTTCGCCACCTGACGCTCCGTGCGGCCGCCGGACACGGAGAAGCGCAGGGTGTCCGCGCTGCCCAGGAGCCAGTCAAAGCGGGAAAAGAGGCGCCCCGTCCGACCCTGGTTGTGCAGATTCTGGAAGGAGACGGGGTCCAGGAAGCGATCGCTTGCGCTGGCGGCGCCGCTGACGAACCAGCCGAAGGCAGCCTGGCCACCCCGGGCGTTGAAGCCTGCCTCCGCCGTGCGGAACCGCGCCACCCCGAAGGAGGCCTCGCCCTCGAAGCCGTCCGGGGTGCCCAGTCCCGACTTGGTGGTGAGGTTCACCACCACCACGGGCTTGCCACCGTACTCCGCCGAGATGCCCCCCGTGATGACCTCCATGCTCTCCACCTGGGAGGGGTCCAGGCTGTTGCTGAAGGTGGCGTGGAGCTGGTCCGAGACCGGAATCCCATCCACCACATAGGTCATCTGCCCGTGGCTACCCCGGAAGTGGAAGCGGCCATTCTCATCGGCGATGAAGCCCGGCGTGGCCAGCAGGATGCCCTCCATGGCCCGGCTCTGCACCGCGGCCGGCATGCGCTCGATGGCGCTCTTGTCGATGTCCAGGTGGGTGGAAGGATGGTCCTCCACCAGCCGCAGGTTCTCCTCGATGACCACCACCGCCCCCTCGGGCTGCAGGGTGACGGGGACCACCAGGGGCAGCTGGCTGTGGACATCCACATCCAGGTGGGCGGGCAGCAGGCCCGGGGCGCGGGTGTCCAGGTGGTAGGTGTTGAAGGGCACGTTCTGGAAGGTATAGACCCCCTTGGCGTCGGTGCGGACCTGCTGGCGGTACCCGGAAACCGGGTTGGACAGGAGCAGGCTGGCTCCCGCCACGGGCCGGCCCCGGTCATCGGCCACCCGGCCGGTCACCACCCCACTGGCAGCGGCGCCCAGAAAGGGCACAACCATCAGGGCCAGGAGACCAACGCGAAAAGGATGTAAGGACACAGGGTTGCTCCAGATGAAATTCTTTTCTATTTATCTCCACGGGTCAACACGGATTTATTTCTATGTGCGACATAGAGGGCACTAAACCAGAGAGCGGCCCGGTCGAAGCCCTATAGATCTCTTGCCCTTTCTGGGAGGCCTTTGCTATGAAGCGCAAAAAACTGTGGATCTCGCTGGGGGCCCTCGCGGTGCTCCTCGTTGGCGGGGTGGGCATCGCTGGGATGCAGGACAAGGGCCTCGGGGTCCAGGTGGCCACGGTGGGACGGGAGAACCTCACCGCCAAGGTCAGCGCCAACGGCAAGGTCCAGGCCGTCACCAAGGCCGACATCTCTGCCAACGTCATGGGCCAGGTCACCCGCCTGGCCGTCAAGGAAGGGGACCGGGTTACCCGGGGCCAGTTCCTCATGGAGATTGACCCCCGCAGCGCCCGGGCCAATGCCGACGCCATGCAGGCCAACCTCCAGGCCGCCCAGTCCGACCTGATCTCGGCCACCGCCAACCTGGCCCAGGCCAAGTCCGACCTGGCCCGGGCCAAGGCCAACCGGGAAGCCGGCATCATCGCCGCCGCCGACTTCGAAAAGATCCGCACCACCTACGAAACCGCCACGGCCACCCAGGAGACCTCCCGGCGGCGCACAGAGCAGGCCAAAGCCAACGTGGCCCAGTCCCATGTGGGCCTCGGCAACTCCACCATCACCGCCCCCATGGACGGCGTGGTCACCGCCCGGCGCATTGAGCTGGGGGAAACCGCGGTGCCCGGCATCCAGAACTCCGCCGGTACGGTCCTGGTGACCATCTCCGACATGAGCAAGGTGGAGGCCGAGATGGAGGTTGACGAGGCCTCCATCCCCAGTGTGAAGCTCGGCCAGGAGGCCCAGATCCGCATCGATGCCTACCCCAACCAGACCTTCCGGGGCCAGGTCACGGAGGTGGGGGGCAGCCCCATGCTGAAGCTCAGCAGCAACGAGGCCACCAAGTTCAAGGTGAAGGTCTGGATCAAGGATCCGCCCCTCACCATCAAGCCCGGGCTGTCCGCCCAGGCCGACATCTACACGGGCAACCGGGACCAGGCTCTGGCCATCCCGTTCCAGTCCCTCGTCATGCGCGAAATCAAGCTCAAGCCCGGCGAAGTCCGCCAGCCCGGTGCCGCCCGCGAGGAGGAGGGCCTCTTCATCTCCGAGGACGGCAAGGCCAAGTTCCTGGCCGTGAAGACCGGCCTCATGGGCGACCTCTCCGTGGAGGTCGTCTCTGGCCTCAAGGGCGGCGAGACCCTCATCACCGGCCCCAACCGGATCCTCCGGGACCTCAAGGGCGGTGAGAAGGTGCGGGCCGAGAAGCCCAAGGCCAAGGAAGAGGTCAAGCCATGATCCCGGCAACTCACCTCTGCGCGACCACACCCTCGACCTGACCGGGTTGCCATGAACCCCACCGAACTTTTCCGCGCATCGCTCCGAGCGATCAAGGCGCACACCCTCCGCAGCTTTCTCACGCTGCTGGGGGTCATCATTGGCGTGGCGACCATCGTGGCCGTCGTGGGGGTCATCTCGGGGCTGAACACCTACGTCAAGGAAAAGATCATCGTCCTGGCCCCGGACGTCTTCATCATCGAGAAGTTCGGCATCATCCGGTCTCACAAGGAGTTCCTGCAGGCCGTGAAGCGCCCGCCCATCTCGTGGACCGAGTACGAGCGCCTGTCCAGCGGCATCCTCCAGCACGCGAGCCAGCTCAGCGCTGCGGCGGGCACCCCCATGCCCGTGAACAACGGGGACAAGCGACTGCCCGACATCGTGGTCATCGGCGCCACCGCCAACTTCAGCGACCTCTTCCGCCTGGAGTTCGAGTCCGGGCGCTTCTTCAGCGACAGCGAGAACCAGGCCAGCCATCCCGTGGCCGTCATCGGCGCCGACACCAAGGATGAGCTGTTCCCGCACCTGGATCCCGTGGGCCGGATCCTCCTGCTGCGGGGCCTGCCCTTCCGCATCATCGGCGTCATGCCCAAGCAGGGGCGCACCATCGGCTTCAGCCAGGACAGCCGGGTCTACATCCCCCTGCAGGTCTACCGGAAGAACTTCATGCCGGCCAACCAGAGCCTGCAGCTACACATCAAGGCCGAGGGCGGCGTCGAGGGCCTGGATGCCGCCCAGGACGAGGTGCGCGCCCTGTTCCGGGCCATGCGCCACACCCCCTTCCGCAACCCCGATCCCTTCGGCATCCTCACCCAGGAGAGCCTGCAGCAGCTCTGGAAAGCCATCAGCAGCGCGGCCTTCGTGCTGCTCATGCTCATCTCCAGCGTGAGCCTTGGGGTGGGTGGCATCGTCATCATGAACATCATGCTGGTGAGCGTGGTGGAGCGCACCCAGGAGATCGGCGTCCGCATGGCCCTGGGTGCCAAGAAGCGCGACATCCGGCGCCAGTTCCTGCTGGAGGCCGCCCTCCTCTCCGCCGCCGGGGGGGTCATCGGCGTCCTGGTGGGCACCGCCGGTGCCTTCCTGGTGAAGTACCTCTCCGGCTTCCCGGCCCAGATCACGCCGGGCATCGTGTTCACAGGCATCTTCGTCAGCACCCTGGTGGGCTTGGCGGCCGGCTTCCTGCCCGCCTACCGGGCCTCCAACCTCGTCATCATTGACGCGATCCGGGCGGAGTGACCATGGCCACGCACCGCAGCGGCTTCCGCGGCATCGGCACCGAGAACATCCGCTTCGCCTTCCGCGCCATGGTCTCCCAGAAGCTGCGCAGCTTCCTCACCCTGCTGGGCATCGTGGCGGGCGTGGCCACGGTCATCGCCATGGTGAGCTTCGTGTCCGGCTTCAACGCCGCCGTCACCGACAGCTTCAGCGCCTTCGGCACCACCCTGGTGCAGTTCCAGAAATACGAGCCCCGCTTCGGCGGCGGCGGGGGCCCCCTGCCCGAGGACCAGAAGCGGCGCCGCAACCTCACCATCGATGACGCCGAGGCCCTCAAGCGCCTCTGCCCCCTGGTGCGGTCCGTCTCCCAGGAGCGCTACCTCCAGGGCGCCGCTGGGGCCTCGCTGACCGTGAAGACCCCCGAGGGCACCGAGGCCAACGGTCCCACCCTGGCGGGCACCAACCCTGACTACGCACCTTCCAACAATGCCTTCGTCCAGGACGGTCGCTTCCTGGTGGAAGCCGACATCAGCCACAGCGCCCGCACCTGCGTCATTGGGCCCGAGACCGCCACCGCCCTCTTCGGGCGCAAGGATCCCCTGGGCCGCACCCTGCTGCTCAACGGCATCGCCTTCAATGTGGTGGGCCTGCTGGAGAAGAAGGGCAGCTTCCTGGGTGGCGACGCCGACAACATCATCCTCATCCCCATCAGCACCTTCGATGAGATGTGGCCCCAGATCAAGAACGGCAACGGCGACAACCTGCACATTGCCACCGTGCCCAAGGACCCCAAGCGCATGTACGACATGATGGACCAGGAGGTGGCGGTCATGCGTGCCCGCCGTGGCCTGCGTGCCAGCCAGCCCAATGACTTCGCCATCTTCACCAGCGAGGCTTCGCTGAAGACCTTCCAGCAGATCACCGGCGGCATTGCCGGGGCCATGATCCTCATCGCGGGCATCGCCCTCCTGGTGGGTGGCGTCGGCGTCATGAACATCATGCTGGTGAGCGTCACCGAGCGCACCCGGGAGATCGGCATCCGCAAGGCCCTGGGCGCCACCCGCAAGGACATCGCCATGCAGTTCCTGGTGGAGGCCGTGAGCCTCACGGGGGTGGGCGGCGCCATCGGCATCGCCGTGGGCCTCTCCATCGCCATGCTGGTGCGCCTGGTCTTCGAGTTCCCGGCCGCCGCCCCCCTGTGGAGTGTGGTCCTGGGCTTCGGCGTCAGCACTGCCGTGGGCCTGATCTTCGGGCTGTGGCCCGCCTTGAAGGCCGCGAGACAGAATCCCATCGAGGCCCTGCGGTACGAGTAGTCACCTTCAGCGGGTCTCGCACCGATGAACCGGAGAACCCTATCCGGAGCCCCCATGAGAGCCCTGCCCCTGATCCTGTTGCTGACCCTCGTTCCCCTGGCGGCAGAGGAGCACCCGGCACCAGCCCCCAAGGCCAAAGCCCAGCCCAAGGTGGCCAGCGCCCCCCAGCACGCCGCAGAGGGCCCGGCGGAAGCGGGTCCTGACACCCCCAAGGCCGCCCTCGCGGAGCTCAGCGCCGGCAACGCCCGCTTTGTGGCGGGCAAGCGGGTCCGCACCCTCGACACCGGCCAGGACGCGGCCATGCGCGCTGCCCTGGTGAAGGGTCAGGCGCCCTTCGCGGTGGTGGTCACCTGCTCGGACAGCCGGGTGCCCGACGCCCTCCTCTTCGACCAGGAAGCCGGCCGCCTCTTCACCATCCGGGAGGCGGGCAACGCGCCGGACCTGCAGGGTCTGGCCTCGGCGGAGTACGCCGTGGAGCACCTGGGCTCCAAGGTCATCGTGGTCATGGGGCACACCAGCTGCGGCGCCGTGAAGGCCGTGCGGGAAGCCAATGGCAAGCCCCTGCCGGGGAACCTCTGGGCCCTCCAGGCCGGCATGGTGGGACTGCTGGAGAGCACGCCCCAGGACCCCAACGAGGATGCCAAGGGCCACCTCGCCCACCTGGAGGAAGCCAACGCCCGCCGCCAGGCCCAGGCGCTCCTTGACCGCTCGGGCCTCCTCCGCGACCTCAGCACCGCCGGCAAGCTGTCGATCATCCCGGCCCTCTACAACCTGGCCAGCGGCAAAGTGCAGTTCCTCAAAGCCGTCGCAGCAGCAGCAGCCGCACCCGCGCACCACTAGCGCAATCTTCGGTGCAAGGAGAACGGCCCCACGTACCAAGTACCGCTGAAACACGAAGCCAGGGGCGAAAAGAAAACTGCTTTTGACGGGGATAAGGGCGGATAAACGGGGATAAAGCGTTTCCTGGTTATCGGCCCGGCTCCGCTAAAAAGGGGTTCATCCGGGAATTCCGGGGAAAAACAACAGCTAACCACAGAGAACGCAGAGAGCGCAGAGGCGCGCCGACCCACCGTGCATGGGCCCGCCGAAGGCGGCTTCCGGCGTCGCCGGAAGTCATCCCGGGGTGCCACGGCCGCGCCCCCCAAGCGGCGCGGCAGCGGCGCCCCGAGA
>CAIRQL010000111.1 GCA_903880675.1 uncultured Holophagaceae bacterium
ATCTCCGTGATGCCCGCCTCCTTGAGCTTCCAGAGCGGATGCCAGATCATGGGGGCCAGACCCACCGGCAGCAGGTGCTTGTTCGTCACCTTCGTCAGGGGGAACAGGCGAGAACCAGTGCCTCCAGCGAGTACGATGCCTTTCATTGGTGCTCCTTAGGGATATGCGATTCATCCCTAGCCAGCAACCATTCTCTAACCCAATTACGGTTCAGCCAGATCCAACTACCAGTTCCCACCAGCATCATCGTCAGGAGAACTATCGTTGCCCTGACCGGCTTGCTCTTCTCGATCGGCAGATTCCCGGGATCGAGAATGTTCAATATGGGGATGTCGTTCTTCTCTTCTAGAAGGGCTTGCTCACGGTTCATGGCGATGGAAGCAACTAGTTGCTGACGAAGGCGAAACTCAGCTTCTAGGCGGGTGCCCCTCAGGTGGACGCTTGGATCGCTAGAGGCTTGGAAGTTCCGGTTGGCTTCCAGGAAACGGCGGAAAGCCCCCTCGGCCTCGTCCAATTCTACCCGGCCTTCAGCAAGACGGCGTTCAGCAAAAGCCGCCTTAGCACCACCCCGGGTCCTGCCCTTCTCGCGGTTGAAGGATTCCAGCAATTTGGTGGCTTGCTGAACAATCGCCAGTGAGAGCTCCGGTGAGGCGGTCTCAGCGCTGATTGAAATGACTTTAGATTTTAAATCACGGGAAGAAGAGTAGATCGGTCCCAACGCCCTTATTCCTTGGTCCATGTTCTTGGCTTCAAGGAAATCAAGGAGCCTTTTTTTTTCTAATTTCCATGACCCAAAGCGCCAGTAGTTGGCATGGAAGTTAAAGTTGGTGTTGAGTAACTGCTCCCGCAACCAACGGCTGTTCAGCACATCCACGAAGTTGGCATCGCTACCATCCCCAGTTGGGACACTAAGCCCAAAAGCCGCAGCGGTACTCGCCAAGCCCCCTAGGCTCCCGCCAGATCCCTTGGATTCCACGGGCAACAACCGGACCTCAGCTCGGTAGAGATTTGGCAGTGTCAAGGTATAGATAGCGGCAAGGAAACCTGCTACTAGCGCCAACAACAGTGGCTTCTTTGATTTGGCCCAGAAAGCAAGAGGGGAGGATTCAGACGGATAGTCCATAGGGGATTATGCTACCAGAAATGCATCTGCCACCCACTTTGTATCCAAAGCATGAATTCGCAGGCGAGGAAAGGAGTACCGCCAACCGCCTATTGACGCAATAATGTGCTGGAGTGGAGGACAGCAGGAGGGAAAGGTACACAGCATCCAAAGGCACGATGTAATTTGTTGATGATCTTCTGCAGACCCCCCCCTGCAGGATGCGCACAGAACAAATTAGCAGGAACGGGATTAGACTGATGTGATGAAGGAATAAACTGAATGGCTTACATCGACCCGAGCACCACCAGTACTTTGATGCGCTTACTAGCACCCATCTTCATCATTCTTTCGCTCCTTGGACTCCGGTTCAAGCGGCAATTCAAGATTTTCTATTCCCACATCTTCAATATTTTTAATAATAAAGAATAGATAGCCATGTCAATTCGATCCAGGTTTGCAAGTATAGGCCTGATACTGAATCAGGACTTGTCCCCCCAACCACTTCTTACCGTAATCCTAGGCTATTGGCTTCCGCTGGAATGGATGATTCGGGGTTGGGCAGGAATGGCTAACACCACTCTCTTAGAGAAATTCCAAGCCATTGGGTCATCCGTCTTGCTAAATTTTCTACCTGCAGCATTCGGACTTGCTCTACTGGTTTACCTTTGTGGTGCCTTCGTTGTCCTTACTCGGGCAAGATACGCCCCAACGGTTCGTTGGGGAATGAATTTTGTTGCAAACTTCATCGCTTTGGCTGCCACCGCATTGGCGATAAAATTGTTATTGACGGGACAACAAACAGCACCCACTTTAGTCAAATTATTTGCCCTCATTGTAGTCACAGGCCTGGCCATCTGGTTAACCGTTCGCAGGCATTTCCTATCATTCCATATGGTTCTTCCCCGCTGGCTTTCCATTGCTGCGGTGCCGCTCGCAGTTAGCCTTGTCAGCCAGGAAGTACTGAGTCAATCAAAGCCAGTGCCTAGTTCATTCACCACCTCAGGCAGGACTGAAAGCCAAGTATTTCCAGACATCGTTCTTATTACAATGGATGCCTCATCCGCGAAACATCTATCAGGGTATGGCTATTCTCGCTGCACCAGTCCCAACTTGGATGCTTTATCCAAGCACTCTGTGCTATTTGAAGGTTTTTATGCCAATGCGAATTGGACACGCCCAGGTATTGCTAGTCTATTGAATGGCGCGAGACCTTGGACTCATGCTGGGGACCTAGGTCGACCTCGCCAGGAGGTAACCAAGGACCAAAATCTGCTAGGTTGCCTGTCCAGGGCAGGGTATGACATCCGCACTGTTTCTTCGAACGGAATGGCTGACCACGCGTGGCAGAGGACACCCATCGTGCCCGCAGAGCAGTCGCTGTTAATTGTTGGGAGTTTCAAGGGAGTCCTGACTCCCTTTTTCCCTTCTAGGCCTTTCAGTTCGATGTTTTCTGACCACTTGGGGCCTGCTGCCTGGATTAGCAGGTTCCTTAGTACTCCACCAGCGAGAGACAAGGCGAGTCATCCATTGGCCTTGGCAAAGAAGATGCTCGAAAGGACCCCCACGGGGCGCCCGCGATTCTTTTGGGTGCACTTTAACCAACCACATGACCCCTATGCCGCCCCAGATCCTTGCCTTGGGAAATTCGAATCCTCGATATTATTTCGAGATTCTGTTTCAAGCAAGGCTGACTACCTATTTTCCGCGCAGCGTTACCCTGATAGGCAACGGATTCTTGAGGGTCGCTACGATGAAGCCCTCCTGTCAATCGATAGCGCTATCGGCGATTTGATGGCTTGGCTAAAGATCCAGGGACGCTTCGATAATAGCTTGGTGGTTGTTTGTGCAGACCATGGGGAGTCTTTTGCGCACGGTTATGGTGGGCACGGTGGGCCGCTGCTCACAGAGGACCTGATCCGCATACCATTGATCATTAAACAACCTGGCCAGAAGGCAGGGGAGAGGGTGTCCCAACTCTATGAGCAGGCAGATTTTGCACCCACTATATTGCGCATGGTAGGCATAGAAATTCCTCAAGGAATGGAAGGCCAGGCATATCCATTGAAACCTGGTAATGCACCTATCTTTGCCATGAATAGGGACTTAAGTTCCTCGACCCCCACATTCTCTGTTGCGATGCGTCTGGGGAACTGGAAGTATGTGACCCATTTTGGGAAGTGGATGCACCACTGGCCCCGAAGGGAGCTTTATGACCTAGGCCTGGACCCAAACGAAAACAGCAACCTGGTGGCACTCCGGAAGGACATCGCCGATCCGATGCATCAGCGGATCCTTGAAGAACTTACCAAACGGGGCCTGAAGCCAGAGGCACCATGAGCGGTTGGCCCCTACTTGCTGCAGGACAAGACTTGGAGTCTTGGCTTCGAGAAGGTGGCAAACCTGAAAGGGCCACACGACCAGTGCTTTGGCTCTACCGCTGGCGGGCCATCTGGTTGGAACAGCACTATCACTTGATCAGAACGACTGGGCCTGCAGCGCAATCATTCCCATTCCCGGACGGAGAAGGACTGGTCTTCATCCTTGGGTTTTGGCGCTCAGGGACCACCCTGCTTCACGACCTCTTGGCAGAGGCGCCGGGTTGCGGGGCTCCCCGCACCTGGCAATGCATGGATCCATCGAGCATGTTGCTCTCTCGCAGTGCAACCCCCAAGGCAGCTATGCAACGTCCTATGGACCAGGTAGTCGTGACTGGTGACTCGCCGCAGGAGGACGAGTTCGCCCTCATGGCCATGGGGGTTCCCAGTGTGTACCGGGGATTCCTGGACCCACGCCGGCTTCCCGAGCTAGAGAGCCAATTGGATCAGGACCACTGGTCGTCAGACAATTCGACCTGGGAAAAGACCCTGGAGTACTTTCTGTCCTGGTGCCGGGAAGAAGGTCGAAATCGCCTAATGATCAAATCTCCAAATCACCTTTTCCGCTACCGGGCATTGGCACTTCGTTATCCCTGCGCCCGATTCGTTTGGATCCTGCGGTCCCCTGACCAGCTTTGGCGATCTAACCTAGGAATGTGGAAGGCCATGATCAGGCGCTATGCACTCTGGAATGCGCCTGAGGGTGTGGTTGAACAGTTCTTGAACAAGGCGCTTTCGTCCTATGAGGAGCTTCTGCTTGAGCTTCACCAGGAGGGCCTCTTTCTTCAGCATCCAGCCTTCTCCTACGAGGCCTTGCTGGAGGCCCCAGAATCTATCCTGTCGCCATTAGCAACTCGCCTGTGCCTAGAACCCTGGGAGACTTGGGGTCCGCCCCTTCTACCCAGGATCATTCCTGAAGCAAAGCAACGCAATTCCGTATTGCCCAAGGGTGCACCTGTTGAGTTACTAAACCGGATAGAATGCCTCCATCAAGCCATACTTAATGCACGTTAATTACTATTGTATAAATTTTTAGGCAACTGATATCCAGAGCCTGAGACCTACCACCAAGAGTACCACCACCAAGAGGCCTCGCAACCAAGCCTGGGGGGCCCGCGAGGAGAGGTAGGCCCCAATACAGACCGCCGGGACCGAGCCTATGAGGAGGTTGCCCAGCAACTGGAAGTTCACGTTACCGACGATAAGATGGCCGAGTCCAGCAAAGATGGCCAGGGGGATGGCATGGACAATGTCAGTGGCCACGAGGCGCTGGAGGGTCAAACGCAACGGGTAGAGGTGGGCCATGAAGACCACCCCTAGGGCGCCTGCGCCGACAGAGGTAAGGGTCACAAGGACACCCAGGATGGCCCCTGCCACCACGGTGAGGGGCGCCTGCCACACTTTGAAGCGCTCAGGTTCAGTGGTTCGCATGCTTCGGCCCCAAGCTTGCAGCCGGGACTGGAAGAGCATCCCCACGGAGGTCAACAGAACTGCCCCGGCAATCGCTAGCTTCAGAAAGCGGAAATTGCCGGTTGGAAGGGCCCCCCAGTGAAGGACAGCCATGGTGAGCGCTGAGCTGGTCAGGCTGCCCAGCCACATCCGTCGCACCACCTGCCAGTCGATCAGGCCACGCCCTTTGTGAACACGGGTTGCGGCAGTTTTGGTGAGGGCGGCGAACCAGAGGTCCGTGCCCACGGCCGTGGCGGGTGCCACCCCGAAGAACAGCAGCAGTAGGGGCGTCATGAGGGCACCGCCACCCACGCCGGTGAGACCAACAATCAGCCCCGTCAGCGCCCCAGCGACAATCTCGAGCCCGTGCATGGTTAACGCAGCTTCTCAAGGATTCTGCGCATACAAGCTTCTGGGGATTCTTTGTCACTTGATAGGTGCAGTTCCGGCCTCAGCGGCGCTTCGTAGGCACTGTCGATGCCGGTGAAGTTTGGAAGCTCCCCTCGACGGGACTTGGCGTAGAGGCCCTTGGTGTCACGGTGCTCACACACGGCCAGAGAGGCGTCCACGAACACTTCGAGGAAATCGCCTTCGGCAAAGAGGTCCCTGGCCAGCTGTCGCTCGGCACGGAATGGGGAGATGAAGGATACGAGCACGATGAGGCCAGCATCTGTCATGAGCTTGGCAACATGGGCAATTCGGCGAATGTTCTCCACCCGGTCCGTAACTGTAAAGCCCAGGTCCTGGTTCAGCCCGTGGCGGATGTTGTCTCCGTCCAAGATGAAGGTGTGGCGTCTTTCGGCGTGGAGTTGCTTTTCCAGCAGATTCGCGATGGTAGATTTGCCTGACCCCGAGAGGCCCGTGAACCAAACGCACCGGGGCCGTTGGTGCATGAGTTGAGCCCGAGCGGTGCGGTCTACCTCCAAGCTCTGCCAGTGGATATTGGTGGCCCGGCGCAGGGCGAAATCGATCATGCCTGCCCCCACAGTGGCTTGGGTCATTTTGTCGATAAGGATAAAAGCACCGAGAGGGCGGTTGACCTTGTAGGGCTCAAAAACCACAGGCTGGCTCAGGGTTAGGTTGACGACGCCAATCTCATTGAGCTCCAAGGTCCGGGCAGCCAGGTGGCTACCGGTATTCACATCCTCTTTGTGTTTGATGGTGCTGACAGAGCCATTCAGTTCCTTGGCGTGCAATTTCACCAAGTAGGGACGGCCCGCAACAAGTGACTGCTCCGACATCCAAAGCAGGTGAGCTTGAAAGGCGTCGGCCACCGCGGGTTGGGAATCTTGTGCAACGAGGACATCACCGCGGCTGATGTCCAGTTCGTCCTCCAGGGTTAGCGTGATGGACTCGCCCTCCCCTGCGCGCTCCTGCTCGTCCTGCCAGACCACGATTCCCTTCACCCTGCTGATCAGGCCAGAAGGAAGGACACACACTGAATCGCCCTTCTGGATGGCACCCTGGGCAACACGGCCCGTGAACCCCCGAAAGTCGAGATTCGGGCGGTTCACCCACTGCACAGGCATACGAAATGGGTGCGCCCCCCCCTGGGAGGCCGGAGCCATGGAATTCAAGCGGGACATGAGGGTTGGCCCCGAATACCAAGGCGTTCTTGCGCTCGGCACGAACACGTTATCCCCCTGCAGCGCACTGAGGGGAATGGCCTGGATAGATGAGAACTGCAGGTCATTGGCAAATGCCTGGAAGCTGCTGACAATTTCCCGAAAGACCGACGGGGAGAAACCCACGAGATCCATCTTGTTAATGGCCAAGACGACCTGTCGAATTCCCATCAAGGCAACGATGCGACTGTGGCGCCGGGTCTGCGTTAGAACGCCCTTTCGGGCATCGATCAGGATGACGGCAATGTCGGCGGTGGAAGCTCCTGTGGCCATGTTGCGGGTGTACTGCTCGTGGCCTGGCGTATCGGCAACGATAAACCGGCGGTTGGGCGTCGCAAAGAACCGGTAGGCCACATCGATGGTGATGCCCTGCTCGCGTTCTGCCTGGAGACCATCCACAAGCAGGGCAAGGTCGGCTTGCTCACCTTGTGTCCCGTATTGCCGGGAGTCCACTTCCACGGCCCGCATCTGATCATCGAAGATGCTCTTGGATTCATACAGCAGGCGCCCGATCAGGGTCGACTTGCCGTCGTCTACGCTGCCGCAGGTTATGAAGCGAAGGGTATCAATGTCCCCCATCAGAAGTATCCTTCCTGCTTCTTTTTTTCCATGGAGCCAGGCTGGTCTGAGTCAATAAGCCGCCCCTGCCGCTCAGAAACCCGGGCATGAAAGGTCTCGGAGATGATTTCGTCCAGGGTCGTTGCAATGCTCTCGATGGCACCGGAAAGCGGATAGCAGCCAAGGGTACGGAACCGCACCATGCGGGTCTGGGGTTTCTCGCCGACCTCCAGCGGCAGGCGCTCGTCGTCCACCATGATCCAGGTTCCCGCCCGGAAGACCACGGGACGTTCCTTGGCAAAGTAGAGGGGCACGATGGGGATTGCCTCTCGCTGGATGTATTGCCAGACATCCAGCTCGGTCCAGTTCGAGAGGGGGAACACCCGAATGGACTCGCCCTTTCGGATGCGGGTGTTGTAGAGGTTCCACAGCTCCGGCCGCTGATTCTTGGGATCCCAGCGGTGGCCTTCGGACCGGAAAGAGAAGATACGCTCCTTGGCCCTGGACTTCTCCTCGTCCCGGCGGGCACCGCCGAACACCACATCGAAGCCGTGCAGGTTCAGGGCCTGCTTGAGGGCCTCAGTCTTCATGACATCCGTAAAGTAGGAGGAGCCATGGGTGATAGGTGAAATCCCCGCAGCTAGGCCATCCTGATTGGTGTAAGTGAGCAGGGTCATGCCCGCCTCAGCCACCATGCGGGCCCGGTGCTGGTACATCTCCCGGAACTTCCAAGTAGTGTCCACATGGAGCAGCGGGAATGGTGGCGATGCTGGGTAGAAGGCTTTCCGGGCCAAGTGCAGCATCACCGATGAGTCCTTGCCGATGGAATACAGCATCACCGGGCGCTCAGCACCTGCCACCGCCTCGCGGATGATCTCGATGCTCTCAGACTCGAGGGGGTCGTAGGCCATAAGGAAAGTTGACCATGTTTGGAGGGTTGGTGCACATTCCTGAAGCTAAAGCCTGCATCTATAGGCCAACCCCATTCCCATGGGAAAGTCCGGGCCAGGCTTGATCGGCTGGCTCGGTGGACTTTCTGCTAGACCAACTTTCCCCATATGATTCCAGGTAAAAACAATAGATGAGCGGGTAGCCACCCGCCCATCTATGACGATCTTCCTTTGTAGCCCTTTCCAATCAGTAAAGATCGAGCTACTTCGCCGCGTGCTGCAGTGCCTCAACCTTATCCGTGCTCTCCCAACTGAACTCCGGCCGTCCGAAGTGCCCGTAGGCGGCGGTGGCGCGATAGATGGGTTTGCGGAGGTCCAGGGCCTCGATCATGGCTTTGGGGGTGCAGCTGAAGACTTCGCGGACGGCTTTGACGATGGCGTCGTCGGAGACTTGGCCGGTGCCGAAGGTGTCGACGGCGATGGACACGGGCTCGGCAACGCCGATGGCGTAGGCGAGCTGGATCTCGCAGCGGCTGGCGAGGCCGGCGGCCACGATGTTCTTGGCGATGTAGCGGCCCATGTAGGCGGCGCTGCGGTCCACCTTGCTGGGGTCCTTGCCGGAGAAGGCGCCCCCGCCGTGGTGGCCGGTTCCGCCGTAGGTATCGACGATGATCTTGCGTCCAGTGAGGCCGGTGTCACCCATGGGGCCGCCCACCACGAAGCGCCCGGTGGGGTTCACGTGGTAGACGGTGTCCTTGTCCAGCAGGTCGGCGGGCAGCGACGCCTTGATGACGTCCTGAAGGATGCTGTCGCGGATGGTGTTCTGGGTGACATGCTCGTCGTGCTGGGTGGAGATGACGACGGTGTGGATGCGCTTGACCTTGTGGCCATCGAACTCGACGGTGACCTGACTCTTGCCATCGGGGCGCAGCCAGGGCAGCTGCTGGCTCTTGCGGACCTCGGAGAGGCGCCGGGTCAGCAGGTGGGCGTAGTGGATGGGGGCGGGCATCAGCTCCGGGGTGTCGTCGCAGGCGTAGCCAAACATCAGGCCCTGGTCGCCGGCGCCGCCGGTATCCACGCCCATGGCGATGTCGGGGCTCTGCTGGTCGATGGTCACCATGACGGCGCAGGTGGCGTAGTCAAAGCCCTTGATGTGGTGGTCGTAGCCGATGTCCTTGACCACATCGCGCACCAGCTGGGCCACGGGGATGTAGGTCTTGGTGGTGATCTCGCCTGCCACCAGCACCAGTCCGGTGGTGAGCAGGGTCTCACAGGCCACGCGGCTGGTGGGGTCGTCCTTGAGGGCCGCATCCAGCACGGCATCGGAGATCTGGTCCGCCATCTTATCGGGATGGCCTTCGGTGACGGACTCAGAGGTGAAGAGGTGGGTCGTGGTCATGGTGCGTTCTCCTGGGCTGGGCTTAGCTAGAGGTTACCTGGATCATGTCGCTGAAGAGGCTACGGCGTTCCTGGATGCGGTGGGGGTTGAGCTCCTGCAGGCGGGTGGTGCCGAAGGCTTCCACAGTGAAACTGGCCATGACAGTACCCGTGAGGATGGCCTGCTTAAGAGTGTTGAGGTCCAGGGTGTCCTGGGTGGCCAGGTGGCCCAGAAAACCGCCGGCGAAGGTGTCCCCTGCCCCGGTGGGGTCGTGGACTTCCTCCAGGGGAAATGCTGGGGCCATGAAGCAGCCCTCGGGCGTGAAGAGTGACACGCCGTACTCGCCGCGCTTGACCACCAGGACCTGCGGGCCCAGGGTCCGGATCTTCTGGTAGGCCTTGACCAGGTTGCGCTCGCCGGTGAGGCTACGGGCCTCGGTCTCGTTCACCAGGAGGATGTCGACTTCCTTCAGCACCGCCAGGAGGGCCGGGTTGGCGCCTTCAATCCAGAAATTCATGGTGTCCAGGGCAATCCACCGTGGGCGGCGGGACATCTGCTTGACGACATCTAACTGCAGAACGGGATCGATGTTCCCGAGGAACAGGAAGGAGGCCTCCCGGTGGCTATCCTGCAAGATGGGCTGGAAGCCGGCAAAGACATTGAGGTGGGTCTCCAGGGTCTTGGCCTCATTGAGGTCAGCGCCGTAGGACCCCTTCCAGTGGAAGCTCTGCCCCGGGACCTGCACTAGGCCCTCGAGGCCGATGGGACGGTCCTCGAAGACGGCGAAGTCCTCGGGGCCGAAGTCCTGGCCCACGACGGCAACGATGTCCACGGCGCGGAAGTAGCTGGCGGCCAGGGAGAAGTAGCTGGCAGAACCGCCCAGGATGCGCTCCCGGCGGCCGAAGGGGGTCTCCAGGTCGTCGAAGGCGACGCTGCCGATGGCAAGCAGGCTCATGGGCATTTTCCTCATTCAGCAAACCAGGGGTCTGGAGAATGAGCGCCGTTAAAGGCCGGCATATTGCCGGTACCGAGCCTGGGACACAGAACATGCCTCGCAACGCTCCTCGGAGTAGAAATTTTACCCTTTGGGGGTTGGTACAAACAAGGGAAATCCCAGTGTTCCACCTTGTCTCAAGGCTCCCAACCGCCGGTTACCAGGAAGGCCCTGCGCGGTTGAAATAGAAATATCCACCGGGCACGCCGTGGAAATGTTGCCCGAGTTCTGATCTCGTCTGGACCACCCTAGGCAGCGCCCCTCGCTCTCAGGGGTCCAAGAAAAGCCCGGTACTACCTCTTCGGCTTTGGCAGGTGCTCAAGTAACAAGGCATCAACAACTTCGCCAAGGTTCTTACGGGTTTCGCTCACCGCAGCAGCGAGCCGGAGCCGCGCTTCACCCTCCGGGCTTATTTTTAGGGTGATGGCCTTCCATCCAGGATTCCCGGGGCGGCCTATTTTTTTGGGTGGGGCGACCATAAAAAGATTTTGCCTGATTTCTTGCGCTTCTACCTTTTTACGTTTATACTTTGATACGCTGATCTCCATCAAGCTCATTCATCAACGACCCAAGACGCCCCTAACAAGACCCAATAAAGCCACCTGACGCCCGACTACCAGTCCTAGCGACCGCTTTTCAACTCAAGAAGGGACTACAAATGAAGACATCCAACCCTGGATCCTCACCATCACTTGAGGAGTTCCTGGCCAGGAACCGGGAAGCCATCTTCCGTAGCCTTTACAACCACCCCATGGTGGAGGTGACCTACGCTGAAACGCCTCGAGAGGAATCCCGGGGCATCACCGCAAGCATCTACTTCGGGGTATTGCCTCGAGGTTCGGTGTTCGACGTATGGACCCTTGATGAGGAAGCCGAGGACCCCTTGGTCTGGGAAGACTCGTTCCGGTCGCTGGAGCAAGCGAAGAAGCTCCTGCTCCTCCGTGCCTCTGAGATCCAGACAATGAAGGGAGAGCTCATTGACGGGCAGAAGGACGCCATGTGGCAAGAGCTGAAGGCGTCCCTCCCCGCACTCATTGGGCCCTTTGAGTTTGTCCATAGCACCCATTTCCCACATGGCTGCAGCTTTGAGTTCGAATGCGACGTGCTGGAGTTTTTCGAAGAAAACAGTGGGTTACTCATACCCGCGGAAGGAGCCGAGGCCGGCCTGGGCAGCCTCTACGACGGGTCCGGATCACGGTGTTGCGTGGCGGTCACGCATCGGGGAGAGATGGCCCTGATTCCTCCGACCCAGGGCGCCGCCTTCCTATGCCTCCAGGCTTTCCCTGTACCCAACCAAACAGCGTCGTAGGAGGACCTCGATGGCTATCCAACCTTCACGTATTTTGCGGCCCGATTACACGTTCGGCACAGGGCTGACGGACTTCCTCCTGGAGAACCACAAGGCTCTTCGTGGGAAAGTCTTGCGCCTGGAGACCCTTTCCCGACAGACGCACGCTTGGGGCCTGGAACCAGAATTGACAGGTACAGAGCGCATCTCTGCCCTCTCCCTCGCCATCGAGGTATCGCCCTACCTAGATCTGGCGACGCTTGGGGGAAATCGGATTGTGGCTTTTGCTTTCAGCAGCAACACCCCCTTCCCTCTGCTTCAGATGTTTCTTACGTCGAGTCTTGACGCCATTGAACTAGAAACCTCAGACATCAGGGTCTACGTCCGCAGGGGAAGTCGGTTCCTGAATGGGGAAGAGACCCCCTGCCTAGAGATTGCAAAAGTCACCGTCCCCCAACGAAAGCAGCGGAAGGGGATTCTCACAGAATTCATCACGCAAATTGAAGAGCATTTCCAGATGGCCATCTATATCGAGAGCATCAGGAATCCCGTTCTAATTCCATTCTTTAAAAAGCGAGGCTATACCCTGCAAGAACCGGTTGCCAGCAGGCCTTGCTTTTACAAAATGGCCAACCTACTGCCGCATTCCCCTTCCTCAACTCCGTAGGGAGGGGTTAGGCAGTGCTTTTATGTGCGAAATATCTCAGGAGTTAGACTAGACCCATGCAGATTGGCTTCCGAACTCGCTGCTATCCGCGTCCCAAACTGGCTATGATTTTGGCCCAGTGGACGGGTTGCCAGCGTGTAGTTGGGAATGCGAAGCATGACGAACTCAACCTCCTGATTTGGCTACGCAAGCGGGCCATTCTGAGCCCGTCATGGGAAGGGCCCGATCCCCAGTTGGACCCCTTCCCACTGGATCAAACCTTCTCCCAGTTCAAAACCGACCAGACGCCGTGGCTGTCTGAGGTGCCTGCGGTCATCCTGCGCAATGGCGTGGTGCGCTACAAGCGTGGCTGGTCGAATCATTGGAAGAACCCCAGCCACTTCCGCCGCCCTCGGCGGAAGAAGAAGGCCGACACAAACTCGGTCTGGCTGACTCGGGAGCTGTTTCGGTTCATCAGCCCTGGTCTCGTGGAGATCGGGACGGCGGCGCATCCCGTTGGCGTGCTGCCCTTCGTCCAGCACCGGGAGATCCCGCAGCCAGCCAGCCTGGTGATCAGCAGGGCCCGGTACGGGCACTGGTTCCTGAGTTACGCCTCCGACTGCGTCCAGGGGCCGGAGATGCTGGCCGACGAGGCCCGGCTGCAGGCCCTGGCGGGTCAGCCTGACCTGGAGGGCAAGGTCCAGGGCATCGACAGGGGCGTGGTGCTCAACGCGGCCTGCTCGGACGGCTCGACCTTCGCTATGGAAGACGATGCCAAGGCCCGGTTCGAGTGGCTGGAGAAGCGCCGCCGTGGCTACCAGCGCAAGGCTGCGTGGGGCAAGAAGGGCTCCCGTCGCCGGGACAAGGTCCTGGGCAAGACCGCCCGGTGTTCGGCCCGGATCGCCTCGATCCGTGACGACTTCCTGCGCAAGACCTCCTCCCAGATCGCCAAGGCTGCGCCTGAGGTCACGGCCCTGGAGGACCTGAACCTCAAGGGCATGACCAAGCGGGCCAAGGCGAAGCAGGACGAGACGGGCAAATGGCTCAGGAACGGAGCCGCCCAAAAGTCGGGGCTGAACAAGGCCCTGGCGAATGCCGGGCTGGGCAACTTCCGGGTTTACCTGGAGCAAGCGCTCCGGAAGCTCGGGAAGATGCTAATTCTGGTTCCTGCCCACCACTCCAGCCAGGAGTGCAGCGAGTGCGGGCACACAGAAGCGGCCAACAGGCCAGATCAGGAAACCTTCCTTTGCCAGCGGTGCGGTCATGCGGATAACGCAGACCTCAACGCAGCCAAGGTCATCAAGAAGCGCGGAATTGCGCTCATCACCTCCGCCGGTTCAGCGGATAGTGCTCGCCGAGTCCCGAAAGGGCGAGGGGCCGTAAGACGGATCAAGGGCGAACAGCCCTCCGCTGCCTCTGTGAAGCGAGAAACCCCTTCCTTAACGGAGCCTACATGGGCTGCGTAGGGAGGGGAGAGTTCATGAAACCGGATGGCTGGCTGATTTGCCTTGGCGCCGAGGTAGACCTGCCAATTCGGAATGCCAATGGGCTTCTTGTTGATTGCGTCCTGAGCGTCACTGCTCGTGCCTGTGCCGTTTGGGATCCCTTGCCCCGGGTGCAGTTCTCCAAGGCCGGTGTAGATCGTGGTTCCCTCAATCAATGCCGGCAGCACCACGCTGTTCAGGCGGTCCGTCCAATCCGTAATCATGCTTTCTCCTAAGAGTTAGCTCCTCGTCAGAGCCTGGTTGCCCTTTGCTTGCTTTGCGCCCTGGGGCTCAGGGGTTTTGTCGCAAAGGGGGGTCAATGGTTTTGTCGGTTGATGGCCCTGAGCACGCCCTATCCGCCGGGGGTCCATGCATTTGCAGTCCTGCTGCGCACATCAGGCCTGAACCAGGAAGCGCTGGCGACCGACCTTGACGAGAGAAATGCCTACAGCGGGTGAGTCGCCCCGCCATTCCCCTCGGGCAGTGAAGCCAAGAGCATCGCCAGATGAGGGGCAGACAAAGTAGAGGGGTTCGCGGGGAAGTGGCCTGTCGAGACCCGCCAGCACGAAGACATGTTCCGATTGGCAGCCACACCAACAGGGTTCGGGGCCGTTGTAGTGCATCTTTTTCTCCTTGGACGAGCACCGTCTGACTTCAGTATAGTCTATTTTGGACTATTCGCAAATAGAATACAGAGTGGCCCCTGGGACGGACGGGGTCGATGGAAAAGTCAAAGTTCAGCGAAGAGTACGAGCTGCTCCTCGAGCTACTCCGCACGGTGCGGAAGCAGGGAGGGGTAACCCAGGTGGAAATTGCTCAAAGGTTGGGCTGGACCCAGAGCGCCGTCTCGAAGTGCGAGCGTGGGGAGCGGAGGCTGGACGCGATCGAACTCAGGCGCTGGGTTCTTGAGCTCGGGCTGTCCTTCCCCGAATTTCTGGCGGAGTTCGAGGTCCTGGTTGCGGCCAAAGACCCCACATCCGAGCACCCTGACCAGTCGGCCAAGAAGTAACTCCTGGGCCGGCCTGGCTCGGCAATGCAACGCACCCCTGACGCCATGCGCCTTCAACCTCTCTAATGAAGGAAGGACCGAATACCACCAGGCACCCGCTTCTAAACCGGGCAGGCCAGAAGGGGCGCCCCCTTCCCCCCCATTGCGGAGAGCCGCCGGGACCATGGAGAGCCTGCGGACTGACGCTGGGCACGCCCATTTGGCGCGCCCAGTCAGCCCTCACCCTCCCAACAGCCACCTTGGAAAACGCATGGCGTTTCCCACACCTCCCCGCAAGGGTGGGCAGACAAGCCAGGGAACGCGATCAGCAGCAAATTGTGAAGATCTCCGCCAAGATCAAGCGTTTTCAACCTGAGGCTCCGCCATACGAATCTCGGCGTCTCTTCAGTTCTGCCAAAGCCTTCGCGGAAAGCCTAACCAATTTGATGGGGTTATGGTTGAGGAAGGTCTTCATCCCCTGGAACAGCACGCTGTGGAAGAAAATGATCGGATCGATTTCGAGGCGATCGATGTACATTCCGGGCGAGCGCCCCCCTTCGTACTCAGGGGTGATGAGCTTCAGTTTGGGCAACGTCAGGAGCGAGCGACTGATGCCCTGAAAGATCTGAATACTTTCACTCGGGGCCACCGACCAGGTCCAGCGAATCCCAGAACTTTCAGACCAGGAAGTGAAGTTCATCGCTACCTCTTCACCTAGGAGCGATCCCTGACCCTGGTCGCGAGCCATAACGAGGGCTGCCCAGGTAACCTTGACGTCATCAAGTGCGTCCTCGGGCGTCGCGAAGGCAGCTCCCTTCAGGTAGTGCTTAGGAGCCTGTTTGAAATCAGTCTCGATGTCCTGCTCGTATATAAGCAGCGCAGGATAAGCCCCTAAAAATGGGACGAATAGCGCCAGCCAGGGATTGCAAGGCACGCTCAGGTACTGCCTTTCGGCCAGAGTCATCGGCCGGTCGCTGGCGATATCACCAGGCTCCAGGCCCAGGTCAATCTCGATCTCTGCTGCTTCTTCCCGCGTGATGTTTTGCATTGGTGCGCCTCCTAGTCTTCGCTCTGGCAGTTGGCCCGGAGCAGGACACCTTCGATTTGGGCCCGGGCAAGGACACGCGGCAGCGCATCCCAGGTGAGGTCGAGCAGCCGGGCGGGCTTGTGCAAGAAGAGTTGGAGGACCTGGTGGTACCAGCAGACCAGGACGGGCCCGCGGGCGCCAAAGTGCGCCCGCTCCGGAGACTCCAACACCGCCTGGAAGACCCGGCCGCCGTCCTCCAACTCGGCGAGCCAGTAATTCATGCCGCGCTTGGGCTGCAACGGGACAACCTCACGCGCCACGCACGGGCAGCCCTCCTGAGGGTGCTTGGGGTGGCGGCAGAGCGCCGGGCGCCAGCAGGAGATCCGCACGAACTGCCGCTGGCCCACAAAGTGGTCGGTGGAGGGGACCTTCTCCGTGGGGCGCCGGACCGGGTCGATCAGCGGGTTCTCCGTGTATTCGAGCTTCACAGAGGGAGAGGCGAAGCTCTCCTCCCACAGGCGGATAACCTTCTGCTGGAGGGCAGGATTGAGGATGAGGTAGAGGGAAGGGGCCTTCTTGGCGACGATGGCATCCCACGTCAGGGTAAGGCGCTTGGGGAACGGGTCCTGAAGCTCCCACAGGCCTGCGCACTCCTCCCCGCGCTCCCACCGACCCCAGTCCCAGCTTCCGAAAACCGGGAACTCAAGAGGCCACCGAGGGTGGAGAAATAGGTCCCGAGCCCCATCGGTCCAGGGCTGGGACAGTTCGCTACCGATTTCGCTCATGTTTGATGTCCTTTGGCGGAATTTCTGGGCTGGAAGGGAGGTCCGGGAGGAGCGGATGGATGATCTGCTTCTTGGTCTGGCGGCTTTCGCGGTAGGCCCAGCTGTCGTCCTGGAACCGAGGCCCTTCGTTTTCCCTCGGCGCAGTAGCTGGCTTTTTGGGGGCGCCCTTCATTCCAGGAAACCAGTCAGGCGGGACTTCCTCGGGGCGCAGCATCACCTTGGCAAGGACCTCCGGCAGCTCCCTGCGGCGCCGCCAGTAGTGCTGCCACCACCCGATGTCCGATAAGGCCTTCGTGGATTCCGTGATCCCAGCGTTTTCGATATCTGCCTGGGCCTCCGCGGCCCGGCCAAGCCTCCGGAACTCCAGGCTGGTCCCCCGGACTCGCACGCCGGCGCTGTGAAGCCGGCCGAGCATCACTTCAGGCGAAGGCTCGCCAATGGAGACCTCGGCGAACAAGTGAGGAACAGCGGCTTTGATTTCTTCGACCTCCTGGAGGCCCTGCGAGCGCCGAGCCTCCCCCTTCGCGGTCAAGCGGAACGCAGGCAGGCCGTAATCCCAGTGCTTCTTGGCCACCCCAGCTTGGGCCAAGAGGTACAGGTCGTTCCGGGTTGTCTGCGGCAACTGCCGCCAGTCGTACGGTTCGTTTCCGAGCAGTTCCAGTAGGGCGTCATAGCGGATCGTCCAGGCCAGACGAGCATGCCACTCATCCGTATTGATCTCATCAATATGGCTGTGCAGCTCCTCCCGACGGGCTCGCACTGCGGAAGATGCTAGCGCGGGGTCGCGGAAGGGAAGGTCGCGAAGGCAGGCCTGAACGATCGCCATGGAGGCATCGATCTCCGCCAGGGCTGGAACCAGGTCCTTTAAAAGGCGCCCGTCCTGGTCCAGGAGGTGAAGCTGCCCCAACTTTCGGACGAGGACTTCCTGCCGGTTTCCACCAGCAGCTGCCACGGGGAACTGGCCCTCCTGAGCCAGCACCAGGGGCAATTCCTTTGCGGTCAGGGGGGCAGAGCCAAGCTGCAGCCAGAGTGCCCGCCGCGCGTGCACCAAGGCACCCTGGATGCGAGGAAGGGAACCAGGAAGGATTACCGAGCCATCCGGGCAGGTCACCTTCGCCCCATGAGGGTGGTCAGGGCTGAACTTACCCGGGACAATTTCGACTAGGTAGCCGTGCCTTGCGGCCTCAGTCCTTGGCGTCAACTAGATTTCCCCCTCAACGACAATTAGGATTCCCCATGAGTGGGGTAACACCGATGGGGTGCCTGGAGCGGAGGCCGTAGGCCGACGCGGAGGGCACCCCATCGGTCGGTCGCCCGCCTCGCCTCTAGGGGGTCAGTAGTTTTGACGCAGGGGGTCAGTTTTG
>CAIRQL010000112.1 GCA_903880675.1 uncultured Holophagaceae bacterium
AGTACCTCCTTGGTTGTGGGGCCGGTGCTCTAACACCGCCACAACCAAGGAGACTGCAAACCGTTGCTTCCGCAAGCCCTAACGGGCGATCGGGCTGGACAGACGTCCGTCACCCTGCCGCGAAGCGGCTTCGTTCAAGGACAAATGCTGTTGACGGGGATAAGAGCAGATAACCGGGGATAACTGCAAAAAGCAAAAAGGGCTTAGCCACAGATTTGGGGATTTCACGGATAAAGCGGTAAAGCAAAAAGCCTTAGCCGGGGATGGACGGGGAAGGCGGGGATAGGGCACTTGGCGCATCCCGTATATGGCTGACTTCCGGCAGCGCCGGAAGCCGCCTCCGGCGGGCCCCTGCGGGGAGTGGGTCGGCGCGCATCTGTGCGCACTGCGGCTCCGCTTTATCCCCTAAATCCCCAAATCGGTGGCGACGTTTTTCCCCCGCAACACCCCGCCCCTCCGCTCCTCGGCAATCCTCAGCGTTCCTATTGGCCTTTGCTGTTGTCCCCGTCCAGCCCTCTTATCCCCGTCAAAAGCACTTGAAACGGGGAAATTGGGGAACAAAGGAAAAGGCCCCGGGAGGCCTTGTTCTGTGGCGCTGATGCTCAGCTTCAGGCGGGCTGGGCCACCAGGGCGGGGAAGAAGCGGCGGATCTTGGTGGGGGCGGGGAACTCGGTCCACTCCCAGCTGTCGGGGGAGGACAGGATGGCCTGGGTCAGGGCCACATGGAGGGCGTGGCCGGCGGCGTGAGCCTCTACCAGGCCCAGCAGGGGCGCACCCAGGAGGGCCAGATCACCCACCAGGTCGAGCATCTTGTGGCGGACGGCTTCGTCCTCGTAGCGGAGGGAGTCGTTCAAGGGCCCGTCGGCGCCGAAGACGACGGCGTTGTCCAGGCTGCCTCCCAGGGCCAGACCGCGGGACCGCATGAGCTCCACTTCCTGTGCCAGGCAGAAGGTGCGGGCGGCGCCCAGCTCGCGACGGTACTTCTCGGGGGTCAGGGTGAGCTCGCGGCTCTGCCGACCCAGGGCGGGGATGGGGAAGTCGATGGTGTAGCGCAGGCGGAGGCCATCGTAGGGGAGGGCGCGGATCCAGCGGTCGCCGTTCCTCACCTCGATGGGGCGGGTGATCTTCATGAAGCGGCGGCGGCCATCCAGGCTACGGGTGCCAGCCTGCAGGATGGCCTCGACCCAGGGGGAGGCGCTGCCGTCCAGGATGGGGAGCTCTTCGCCATCCACCTCAATGCGGAGGTGCTCGACCTCGAGGCCGCTCAGGGCCGACAGCAGGTGCTCGATGGTCTGGAGGCGCACGCCGTCCTTCACCAGGGTGGTGGACAGGACCAGGTCGCCGGCCAGGGCCGCCTTCGCAGGGATCTCGATACCGGTGGGGGTGTGGACGAACACCAGGCCCGTGGCCGCGGTAACGGGGACGAGGCGCACGGTGCAGGGCCGGTTGCCATGCAGGCCATGGCCGGCGAGGGTGATCTCGCGGCTCAGGGTCTGGGGTGTGGCACTGCGGGGCATGGGAACCTCTGGGGGTTCCAAAGCGAATGTTGTGCCATTATCTAAATTAAATCATTGCATGATTTAATTTAGATATAGAAAAGAAGAATTGTGGGTTCTAAACCACACAGTGTGGTCAGCCCGAGTGCGACTACCTCGGCCGGGCCCGCTCCCAGTCTTCGGGGGTGGTGAGCTTCAGGTTGGTGCTTGGGCTCTCGATGAGCTGCACGCTCAGGCCCAGGCGCTCCAGCAGGGCCACATCGTCCGTGCCCGTGAAGCCGTCTGCCTCGGCGGCGGCAAAGGCCCGAAGCCAGGTCCCCAGGGAGGCGATCTGGGGGGTCTGGGCCCGGAAGAGGACGTCCCGGGGTTCGGTGCCCAGGACCCGGCCGCGGACGTCCACCCGCTTGAGGGTGTCCGTGGAGGGCTCCCCCAGCAGGGCGCCATCACAGTGGGCCAGGGCGGCGAGAGCCGCGCGCAGGGGCCCGGGGGGCGGGAAGGGGCGGACGGCGTCGTGGATCATTACCGGAGCCAGGGGCTGCAGGGGCAGGGCCTGGAGGGCAGCCAGCACCGACTGCTGGCGGGTATCTCCCCCTATCACCACCACACAGGGCACACCGAAAGCCCAGCTTTGGGCCTCCGCCAAGTGGGACTCGGGCACGGCCAGGGCGATGCCGGCCAGGGTGGGCATGCCCTTCGCCAGGAAGGCTTCCACGGTGGCCTGGAGCAGGGGACGGCCGTCCCAGTCACGGAACTGCTTGGGGACGCCTCCCCCCATGCGCACACCGCGGCCCCCGGCGGGAATCACCAGGAAGGGGCGCAGGCCGTCAGCGCTGGCGGGTGATGAAGGGCTCGACACCGCGGTCCTTGAGGATCTTGGCCAGCTGCTGGGCGGTCTGCTCGGCGTCCTGGCGACTGGTGTAGCTGCCGACGCGCACCCGCTTCACGGAGAGCCCCCCTTTGGTGGTGGCCGACTGCAGGGTGACCACGCCGAAGGTGTTCTCAAGTTCGCGTGTAAGTGCTTCGATATTCTTGGGATTGGTCAGCGATGCCACCTGCACCACATAGGGGTTCGCCCGGTCGAAGGCCGGATCCAGTGCCACCGGCAGGCCCATGGCGTCCACGGTGCGCAGGCGGACCCGGGCGGTACCCTGGCCCTGGAAGCCCAGCTCCTTGGCCCCCCGGCGGGAGACGTCCAGCACCCGATTCTTGAGGAAGGGCCCCCGGTCATTGACCCGCAGGACCACCCGCTTCCGGTTATCCAGGTTCTCGACCTCCACGAAGGCGCCGAGGGGAAGGGTCCGATGGGCACAGGTGAACTGATCCGGGTCAAAGGTGTCGCCGTTGGCCGTGGGCCGACCGGAGAAGCCGTCGCCGTCGCCGCCGTACCAGCTGGCCGTGCCCTCTTCAATATAGGGCTGCCCCTCCAGGGCGCTGCCGCGGCCGTGGGAGCCCACCGGTGCCAGGGCCAGGGAGGCCGGTGGGCGGGTGCAGTGCAGGGTAAAGCTGAGGAGCACCAGCCCTGCCAAGCCTGGGGCGCGCCACCTCATGATGCGGAGGAAGCCCCCTCTGCCAGGCACCACCGGAACTGGAGGGTCGAAGGCGACCTGGATCTCGTGGATCCACGACACGCACGCCTGACTCCAGTTGGATGGATGGAAGAGGGACAGCATCGGACTCCGCAAAGATCGGGCGGTTCATGATGACGAACCTGCCTCATATTCGAATTTCAGTATACGTAAAGAGAGCCCACTTGTAAAGGACCGGTAAATCATTTGCGATATATGGATGGGGGCTGGCGACTTACTGCTTATCCGGTATCTGGCCCACCCGGAAGGGCTTGGGCCGATTCCCCTCGGCGAGGAACGGGGCGGGCAGGTGCTTGGCGGCATCCCGGGCCACGGGTTCCGAAGCAAAAGAGCCCAGAAACACCTGGTAGCAGGTCCGGCCGTCCCGCATGGCCATGGGCAGTACGAAGATGTCCGGCTCCTGGTCCTTCAGGAGGTCGGCTGCGTGCTGGACGGTGTCCACCTGGCAGGCAATCTCCAGGCGCAGGGTCCAGCGGCTCTCCAGGGCCTTCCGCTGCTCTTCGCCTTGGCGCAGCACCAGAGGCCAGTCGCCCTTGGCGATGGCCTTCAGCCGGTCAGTCCGGGAGGCGGGACCCGCGGGGGCGGCCGGGGCCGCTGCCTTGGGGGCTTCGGCCGGAGGCTTGGACGGCTCGGCGGCGGGGGCTGCCGTCTGGGCAGGCTCGGGCACCGTTGTCGCAGCCGGGGCCGGGATGGGGGCAGGTGCCGGGGTCGCTGCCGGTGCGGGTGCCGGGGTGGCCGGCGGTGGGACCCGCTTCCGGGCGGTCAGGCTGTAGCCCAGCACCAGCAGGGTGCTGAGAAGGATGACCCCGCCCAGGACCCACCAGGGCCGGCGGGAGGGGGGGGCATCCGCAGCCGTTTCCTCCGCCTCAGGGGCGGCCGGCTCGGCTTCGGGGAGGGCTTCCCGCTGGATGGTCAGGGCGGGCTCGGGGGCGGGCTCGGGAGTGGGATCGGGGGTGGCGCTCATGGGGACCTCTGGGGGCGGGGGCGGGGCCTCGGGCTCGGGGGCGTCCCAGGGTGGCAGGGGCTCAGACAGGGTCTCGAGCTCGGGTTCGGGAAGAGGCTCGGGCAGGTACTCGGGTTCGGGCTCTGGCCGGACCTCCTCCATGAGGGTCGGCTCCAGATCTTCGTGGCGGATGGGCAGGGGGCCCGTGATGACGGGCTCCGGCTGCTCGAGGGCCATCTCCAAGGCGTGCCGGTCCAGGGGGGGGAGCTGATGGAGGCGGCCCCAGCCCATCTCCCGGAGGAAGAGGGCAAAGGCCCCCAGCCGGAAGGGCTCGATGCTGGCCTCGCGGCCCAGTTCCAGGAGGGTCCGGGTGCCGTCCAGCATGCCCGTGGCCCGGGCGAGGTCAACGGGGAGCGGCATCTCCAGCAGCCGCCGCCCTTCCAGTACCACGACCTGGTTGAGGGCGCCCAGCTCGTCCAGCACGGCCTCCCGGTCCGCCAGGCTCATGACGCCCCCCAGGAGCAGGGCGGGGGTGTCAAAGGGCAGGCGCACGACGGTGGCGTCCAGGGGTCGGGCGTCGAAGGTGGGGGTCTCCTGAATAGCCAGGCAGGCCCAGACCACGCGCTCCACCTGGGCCCGGGCCACCTCCAGGAGGTCGCGCTGGGTGATGAAGCCCATCTCGATGAGGTTCTTTCCCACGGACATGCCGGGGTTCAGGTTGGCCAGGGCGTAGTCCAGCTGGGCCTGGGTGACCTTCCGCCGCTCCACCAGCAGGTGGGTGAGGCGATCCTGGGGATGGGTGCTGGCGGCGTACACGATGTCGCCCATGTCCAGGTAGATGGTGCGGGTCAGGTCCTGGCCCACCCGCCAGACGCCGGTGGCCTTTTCCCGGTGGTGGCTAAAGAAGTCGCGGAGGGCAGGGAGGCTCATGTCATCACCATCCAGCGCTCGAGCTTCAGCTTGCCCACCTTCACCAGGAGGGACTGACCCGGGTGCAGGGCCAAGCGGGATGCGGGGTCCATGGCCTTCTGCCCATCCAGGCTGACGGCCCCCTGGGTGATGAGGCGCTCGGCCTCCTTGCGGCTGGCGGCCAGGCCCCGGTCCACCAGCAGGCGGGAGAGGGGGACCTCGCCTTCGGTGGCGGCCACGGCGACCTCGGGGGCCTCCTCTTGGCTGCGCTCGCTGAAGCGCCGGGTCCAGCGGTCCTCAGCCTCCCGGCCAGCAGCGACGCCGTGGAAGTCCGCGACGATCTGCCGGGCCAGGCCCTTCTTTGCGTCCATGGGATGGCCCTGCTTGAGTTCCTCGATCTGGACGGGCAGAAGGTCCGTGAGGAGCAGGTACCAGTCCCACATGAGGGTGTCGCTGACGCTCATGGCTTTGCCGAACTGGGTGTCCGCATCCTCCATGAACCCGATGTAGTTGCCCAGGGACTTGGACATCTTCTCCACGCCGTCCAGGCCCACCAGCAGGGGCACCGTCAGCACGATCTGGGGCTTCTGGCCCATGGCTTCCTGCAGGATGCGGCCCTGCATGAGGTTGAACAGCTGGTCGTTGCCGCCCAGCTCCACGTCGGCCTCCAGGGCCACGCTGTCATAGGCCTGGCTCATGGGGTACATGAGCTCGTGGATCGAGATGGGCTCCTGGGCGTTCATGCGCTTCTGGAAGTCGTTGCGCTCAAGCATCTGGGCCAGGGTGAAGCGGGAGGCCAGGCGGATCCACTGCTCACCCCGGAAGTCCCCAAACCACTCGCTGTTGAAGCGGATGATGGTTTTTTCGGGGTCCAGGATGCGGAAGACTTGGGTCTTGTAGGTCTCCGCATTGGCCAGGACTTCCTCGCGGGAGAGGGGGGGCCGGGTGGCCTTCTTGCCCGTGGGGTCGCCGATGAGCCCGGTGAAGTCCCCGATGAGGAAGGTCACCTCGTGCCCAAGCTTCTGGAACTGGGCCATCTTGCGGATGAGCACGCCGTGGCCCAGGTGGAGGTCGGGGGCGGTGGGATCGAAGCCGGCCTTGATGCGCAGGGGCCGCCCTTCCTTGAGCTTG
>CAIRQL010000113.1 GCA_903880675.1 uncultured Holophagaceae bacterium
ACCTCCTCTGGACGACCGTGGCCACCGGGACCGTTCCCGCCACCGTGCCTGTCGTTGTGACCGGGGCCGAGACCCTGCCCGGTACCTACTACAGCCCGTTCCTGGTTCCCTCTGCCGGTCAGGCCCTCGGCAGCGGCTACGGCTACAGCTTCGCCACCAACGCCATTACCGCCGCCGCTGCTACCACCCTGGTGAGCAGCCCCGTCACTTCGGCTTGTGGCGCCTGCCATGACACGCCGGTTGCCATCGCCCACTTCAAGGGCAACGGCGGGTCCTTCTACGAGGCCCGCAGCACCGCTCTTGCCAAGGTCGAGCAGTGCCTCATCTGCCACGGCAGCGGCAAGATTGCTGACATCCGTTCCGTGCACATGACCTTCTAACAGCCCGATCCCAGGGGCCCGGTCCGCCGGGCCCCGCAGATCACTCCATGCTTTTCCAAAGGACCCGGTCGCCGTGAGGCCACCGGGTCCTTTCCTTGGGGCCTGTCTTGACAGGTCACCAGGCAGGTTCCAAAATAGAACTCGTTGCGAGGTAATACATGATTAAAAAGATAGTTAAGGTCGCTATTGCGCTGCTTGTGGTGGGTGCCTCTGCCCTCTGGAGCCCTGCCCAGGAAGAACCGGACACCCGCAAGAAGCCCGTCTCCAAGGCCACCAAGGATCTCAAGGCTGCCCGGGCCAAGGCCGCCGAGAAGAAGCGGCAGGCCAAGGCCAAGGCCGACGCTGACTCCAAAGCCAAGGCCGTGGATATCAACCGGGCCTCCAAGGAAGAGCTCAAGAAGCTACCTGGGATCACGGACGAGTTAGCAGGGGCCATCATCGCCAAGCGCCCCTACACCTCGAAGCTGGATCTGGTGACCAAGGGCGTCGTTCCCGCCGGTGTCTATGAGGGCCTGAAGAAGTGGGTCGCTGCCAAGTAGGCCCCCCCCCACTTGGAATGCGCTGGAAGCTAGACATTTAAGGAAAATAGCTCGCCATTGGTGATGTGGATCACAAGGGCGGTTGATTGTTCAACCGACCGGCTGATCCTCAGTATAAGGCCTTGAAAAGATAGGCTTTTACCCGAGGTAGCCATGCTTCCCTTATCCCAGACAACGGGCTATGCCGTGCGGGCCCTCCGCTGCCTTCAGGAACCCGGGGGGTACCCCGTCCTGGTGGAAGACATTGCCGATGCCACCAGCATCCCGCGCTCCTACCTTTCCAAGTTGATTCACCGGCTCGCCAAGAAGGGCTTGGTGGTGGCCCGCCGGGGGCACCACGGCGGGGTGGTGCTGGCCAAGCGCTCGGCTGAGATCACCCTGGAGGACCTCTCCGAGGCGGTCGAAGGGACGGCCTGGCAGCAGCGTTGCGTCATGGGCATGGTGGGGTGCACCGGCCAGACTCCTTGCAACATGCACGCCTTCTGGGAAGTGACCCTGGCTCAGATCCTGGCCAAGCTGCGCTCCGTCAGCCTGGCAGACCTGGACCAGTACCATGATGCAGGGGTGGAGCGGTTCCGGGCCAAGCACTGGCTCGCAGCCCCAACCCAGGCCGGACTCCCTGTTCATCTGGATGCTCGGGGCAGGGCCTAGCCTGGGCCCCGCCGTGGCCCCTTCTAGGGCCACTGCGGGGCATCCCACGGCAGAGGTCAGACCTTCTTGGCGGGGGCCTTCTTCAGGGCGGGGCGACCGACCTTCTTGGCGGCGGGCTTGACTCCGGGCTTGGCGGCTTTCTTCACCCGGGGCTTGGCCTTCTTCTCGGGCAGGGCATCGGCCAGGCGCCAGGTTCGGCTCGCCTGCTCGAAGGTGCGGATCTCTTCGAGGGAGATGTCCTTCAGGCAGCGATGGATGTGGTCGCGCTCGGACTTCCAGAAGGTGTGGCTGGGGCAGGCCCGCTCGTCGGAGCAGTCCTTGAAGCCCAGGAGGCACTGGTTGCGCCACTCGGAGCCGTCCACGGCCTCGGCGATGAGATCAAGGGTGATCTCCTTGGCGGCGAGCGCCAGGACCACGCCGCCCTTGTTGCCGCGCTTCGCCATCACCAGGCCCACCTTGGCGAGCTTGTGGATCATCTTGGAGAGGTAGGGTCGGGGGAAACCGGTGCGCGCCGCCACGTCCACCACGAGGGTGGGCTTGCCGCCGGGGTCCTGGAGGCAACTCATAGCCAGGACTGCATAACCAGAAGACTGGGAAAGAGGTAGCATGGTCACCTTCGCAGATGAATGGGTCGACTTAGATAATAGACGATAATGAGGTCAATCACCCCGAAACCCTGTGATTTATTGCACAACGCAAAGAACCCCCGGAGGCCCGGGGGTTCCTTTAGTGAGGCGGGGAATTAAGCCTTCCAGCCGTTCAGGATCCGCATGTAGTTGGCGCGGGTGAAGGCCTGGGGGTTGGGGGACTTGAGCAGGCTCATGCTGCCTCGGGCCTGGGCCAGAGACTCGTACTCGTGCTCCTCCAGCCACTCGGCCAGGGTGGCGCGGGTCTGGGCGATCCGCTCCGGTCCGTGGATGAGCAGGGCGGAGACCATCTGCACCGCATCGGCCCCGGCCATGACGGCCTTCAGTGCGCCCATCCCATCGTGCACGCCGCCGGTGACGGCGAGGCTGCCCTTCACATGGCCGTGCAGGACCGCCAGCCAGCGCAGGCGAAGCAGCAGGTCGGAGGGACCCGACAGCTGCAGGGTGGGCTCGGCGAGAAGTTCCTCGACGTTGATGTCGGGCTGGAAGAAGCGGTTGAAGAGCACCAGCCCATCGGCGCCCGCAGCTTCCAGTTCCACGGCAAAGTGGGCCAGGGAGCTGAAGAACGGGGAGAGCTTCACGGCGACGGGGATCTTCACCTGGGCCTTGACGGTGCGGACCACGTCGAGGGTGCGCTTCTCCACATCGGCGGCGGACTCCTTGGCGTCCGTTGCGATGTAGTAGACGTTCAGCTCAAGGGCATCGGCCCCGGCCTGCTCCATGAGGCCGGCGTAGTGCAGCCAGCCCGCGGCGGTGGTGCCATTCAGGGATGCGATGACGGGAACGGCCACGGCGGCCTTGATGCGCCGGATCTGCTCGAGGTAGTGCTCAGGACCGAGGCGGTAGTCCTCGGCCTGAGGGAAGTAGGAGATGGCCTCGGCGTTGGCGTTGGCGTGCAGCTCCAGGTCCATGAGCGTGCCCTGCTCTTCGCGGGTGATCTGCTCCTCGAACAGCGAGTGCATGACGATGGCCGCGGCGCCGGCATCTTCGAGGCGCTTGACCATGCCCATGTCATCGACGAGCGGGGAGGCCCCCGCCATCAGGGGATGGGCCAGCTGAAGTCCCAGGTAGGAAGTCTTGAGATCCATGGCTGCCTCAGCTTTCCTTGGGGGTCACGGTCAGCTTGGAGAGCTGCTCGTAGACGGAGTATCGGTTGGAGATCTCGTGCTGGGACTGGGCCAGCAGCTTCTTGAAGTGCTCGGGGTTCTGCTGCTCGATCATCCGGTAGCGGGTCTCGTTACGGACATACTCGCCGAGGGTGACCTTGGGGGCGCCGGAGTCCATCTGGAGCGGATTCAGGCCCTGGTCGGCGCGGCGGGGATCGAAGCGGAACAGCGGCCAGTGGCCGGAGTCCACCGCGAGCTTCTGCTGGTCGCAGCCGTTGGCCATGTCGTAGCCGTGGGCGATGCAGTGGCTGTAGGC
>CAIRQL010000114.1 GCA_903880675.1 uncultured Holophagaceae bacterium
CCTCCGGCAGGGGGCGGATGGGGTTGTGGGTGGTCAGCAGGGTCATGGCTGGGCGTCCTTGGCGAGGCGGAGGAAGTTGGCAAGCATGGCGGGGCCGTCAGGGGTGAGGATGCTCTCGGGATGGAACTGCACGCCCCAGCGGGGCAGGCTGCGATGCACCATGGCCATCACCTCGCCACCGCTGCTGCGGCCGGTGATGCGCCAGCAGGGGGGCAGCGTGTCCGCATCGGCGATGAGGCTGTGGTAGCGGCCCACGGGCAGGCCCGGGGGGAGGCCCCGGAAGAGGCCCGTGCCGTCATGGTCCAGGGGGGTCGCCTCGCCATGGAGGGGCTCCCGGGCCCGCACCACCTTGCCCCCGGAGGCGGCGGCGAGGGCCTGGTGGCCCAGGCAGACACCCAGCATGGGCACCGCCCACTCGGACGCGCCCAGGGCCATGTGGGCCGGGCTCTCCGTGGGATGGCCGGGACCGGGCGAGAGCACCACCGCCAGCGGGGCCAGGGCCATGGCTTCCGCCAGGGTGATGGCATCGTGGCGCACCACCCGCACGGGCGTGCCCAGGGTCTCGAAGGCCTGGACCAGGTTGTAGGTAAAGGAGTCGAGGGCGTCGATCAGCAGGATCATCGGGCGGCTCCGGGGAGACGCACGCCCAGGGCCTGGGCAATGGCGCCGAGCTTGTGCAGGGTTTCGAAGAACTCGGAGGTGGGGTTGGAGGCGCGGACCACCCCGGCACCGGCCTGGATGTGGGCAGCGCCACCGGTGTAGACGGCGGTACGCAGAATCAGTGCCGTGTCCAGCACCCCGTCCGCTCCCAGGCGCAGCAGCACGCCGCCGTAGGGGCCGCGCTCCTCCCCTTCCATCTCGGCGATGCGCTGGCAGGCGCGGAGCTTGGGGGCGCCGCTCACCGTACCGGCGGGGAAGGCCGCCTCCAGCACATCCAGGGCATCCACCCCGGGCTTGAGCACGGCCTTCACGGTGGTGGTCAGGTGCAGCACATGGCTGGTGCGCTGGAGGGCCAGGGGCAGCTCCACGCGCACCCCGCCCGGCACGGCCACCCGGCCCAGGTCATTGCGCGCCAGGTCCACCAGCATCTGGTGCTCGGCCAGCTCCTTGGGATCTCGCTTTAGGGCCTGGAAGCGCTCGGCGTCCTCCTCGGCGCTGGCGCCCCGGGGCACGGTCCCAGCGATGGGCAGGGTCTCGGCCTCATTGCCGTTGACCCGCACCAGCATCTCCGGCGAGGCCCCCACCAGGGCGAAGTCCTCCCACTCCAGAAGGAAGCCATAGGGGCTGGGATTCAGCCGGCGGAGGCGGCGGTAGGCCTCCAGGGGCGTGGGCGGGTCCTCGATGCGGAAGCGCTGGCTGGGTACCAGCTGATAGACATCGCCGTCGAGGATCAGCTCCTGGGCCTGGCGGACGGTGGCCTCAAAGGTTTCCTGGGTGATCTGGGGGATGGCGGCGGGCCGGGCCTCGGAGGGGCCGGGATCCCCCACCCCCGCCAGGAGCAGGGCCCGCAGCTTGCGCAGCCGAGCGTAGCCCCGCTCGGGGTCCGCATCCAGGGTCTGCAGCTCCGCCACCTGGTGCAGGTTGTCGAAGACCAATGCGGTATCGAAGCGGCGGACCCACAGCCCTGGTAGGCCCAGGCTGTTCTTGGCGGGCAGGCGCAGGGTGGGCTCGGCGGCGCCCATGGCCTCGAAGCCCAGGTACCCGGCGCAGCCCACACCGACGGGGAGCGGTTCGCGGCGGGCTGGCAGGGCGGCGCCCGGATCGTGGAGGGTGTCCATGGGGGGCGGTCCCGCCAGCTCCCGCAGGGCGGGCACCCACCCGGTGGCGGGGGCCTCCAGGCGGCACTGGGCTTCGCCTTCGAGCAGGACGAAGCTGTGGCGGCCGACCCGCTCCCCCTGGTCACAGGACTCCAGCAGGAGGCTCGCGCCGGCCGGGCGCAGGGCCAGATAGGCCGCCAGAGGTGTCAGCAGGTCCGCGGGGAGCGGGTGGCGAATCAGGTGCAGGGCGTCGGAGGTCATGGGGTATCCAGATACAAAAAAGCCCGACCGTGGGGTCGGGCTTGGAAGGTCCAGGGGGGCGATGGCCGCTAGGCCGCGCGCAGGGAGCCGTCCAAGCCGACACGCCACCACCAAGCCCCGACTTGGGGGCCACGGCAGGGGGTCAGGGAGAGCAGCGCCATGCCTTCGATGAAAGCCTGAGGGGCCGGTTCCTGTCAAGTGAGGGGCGGGGAAGTGTGGTTTGATGGGACATCGCTTTTTTGGACGACCCATGGATCCCGAGGCCCGCCCCACCAGCATCCACACGGAGGACCCCCTGGCGCCCCGCGCGCCCTGGTCCTTTCTCCGGGCTGCCCTGACTGGGGGCTTCGGTCGCTGGGGCTGGGGCCTGATGCTGGGCTGGGTCCTGGTGGTCACGGGCCCGGCGCTGGGCTGGGCCGGCCACCTCCGCAAGGCCGCGGGCTGGAGCGCCCTGCCCTCCCATTGGGGTGAGCAGCTGAGCGCCCGGGACATCTGGGAGCTCTGGCAAAACGGGGGCATCCAGCACCGGCTGACCAACTCTCCGACCGTCCACCTCCTCGGCATGGGCCTCATCATCGTGCTGTGGTGCGGGTGGCGCCTCCAGGCCGAGACCGCTGGCACCCGCGCCACCCTGGGCCCCTGGCTGCTGGGGGCTTTGGACACGCTGCTCATCGGCGTCCTGCCCCTGGGCCTGGTGGCCTGGGGCCTGGACGCCAGCCTCGCCTGGCTGGGTCGCCTCGGCATCACCGGCCTGGGCTGGACGGCCTTCATCGGCCGCCCTCTGGTGTGGATGGCCTTCATCGCCGCGTTGAATATCCAGTGGTGGCTCTGCCGCCTGGGCTGGACCGAGGGCCTGCACGCCGGCTGGCGCCGCCACCTGAAGGACGCCTTCCTGACCCTCTGGTCCCACCCCGTCCAGTGGGGTGCCGTGGCCCTGGGCGGTGCGGCGGGCCGCGCCATTCCTCCGTTCCTGGTGCTCCTCCTGGCCTGGCGCATGGGCGGTGGCACTTCCCTGAGAGTCTGGACCTTCCTTCTCCTTCAGGTGCTGGTCACCCTGCTGAACGGCTGGATCATGGGCTGGCTGCTGCGCGCGGCCGCCCTCTACTGGCGGCACGATCGCACCGTGCGGGGCGCCCGCACCACCTTCGAGGAAGTTGCTGATGAAGCCTAGGTCCGCCCCCTTCCTGCTCGCCGCCCTCCTGGTCGTCCTGCCTCTCGGGGCCCAGGCTACCGTCAAGGCCGAGGTCATCCCCATTGGTCCCCTCATCGCCGAGGATGCCGCCATCCAGAAGGTCATCGCCCCTCTGGCCGAGGAGATCAAGGCCAGCTTCGGGCAGCCCCTGGTGAACGCCCCCCAGGGCGTCTTCAGAGGCCGCCGAGGCGAGGAGAACCTGCTGGGCTACTGGGTCGCCGATGTCATGCGCCAAGCCGCCCAGGGGGCCATCGGCGCGCCGGTGCGCTTCGCCATCACCAACTCCGGGGGCCTGCGCTCCAACCTGCGGGCCGGCCAGCTGAAGGTGGGTGACATCTTCGAGCTGATGCCCTTCGAGAACGAGCTGGTGGTGGTGGAACTGACCGGCGCCGAGGTTATCCAGGTGGTCCGCGAGGGCCTGCTCCGCCGAGGCGGCGAGCCCTCCTCCGGGGTGCTGGTGAAGGTGGAAGGAACAGCCGAGAAGGCCGTCCTCACGGTCACCTGGGAGGACGGTAA